>NZ_CP025263.1:5488500-5805500 GCF_002843605.1 Pseudomonas sp. S09G 359
GTTTGTGAGGCCTGATTACCAGGCGACACCGAAGCCTGCGGTGTAACGGGTCTTGCTCAGGCTGCTGTCCGAGTCGCCACTGATAACGTCGCGCTCGGCCTTCAGGTTGAGGGAGGCCCATTCGGTGACTTTGTAGCGCAGGCCCATCTCCGCATCCAGGGAGTAATCCACCGGCCCGTCAATCGGGCGGCCCAGTTCGCCGTTGGTGAAGAACTCGACCGTCTTGCCCACCAGGTAGCGGTTGTAGTTCCACTTCATGGCCACCGAGTAGAAATTGTCTTTGCCGCCCTCGGCATATTCGTAGTCGGTACGGTTGACCAGCGAGCCGAGGGAGAACGCGCCCAGCTCATCATCCCAGAACTGGTAGCCCGGGCCGGTGCCCACGGTGCGTTGGCGCGCCAGGTCTTCCACCTTGTCGCGCTTGTAGGTCAGGCGACCCTGCCAGAACCAGTGTTCAGTGAGGAAGCGGTCCAAGTCATATTCCAGCGACCAGTTGTCGGTGGTGGTGACGTCGTCCTGGAACTCGCGGTTGTACTCGCCCTGCCCGGTGTGACGCCATTGACCGTGACGCGCGGTGGTCTTGAAGTCGATGTCGTAGTCGTTGGTGTCGTTTTCGGCGCGCTTGTAGTCCAGCGCCATGTCGACGTTACCCTTCCACACCAGGTCTTCGATCACAGGCTTGGGCTTGATGATCTGTTGAATGCTCGCCAGTTCGACGGTCTTGGGCGCCTCGCCATTGGCCAGCACCACTTTGCCATCGTCCGCCGCCTTGAGGGACTTGGCCTTTTCACCAGTGTAGGCATCCTGCTTGACCAGCAGCTCCTGGTCGCTTTCCAGGGTTTTGACCTGTTTCCAGTCCACGGGGATGGCGCCTGCGTAGTCGGTCTGGATCAGCAACTTGCCACCGTCGAAGACCTTGATCTTGCCGGTCAGGCGATCACCGTTCTTTAACCAGACGGTGTCGGCCAGCAAGGGCGTGGAGGCACTGAAAACAGCGAGGCACAGCAGGGTTCTGGACAACATAAGCGGATAGTGAGCTCAGGGTTGGCGAAAAAGGGCGATTATCGTGTTAGATAGCTAGGACTGACTCAAGGATTTATATTGAGTTCAATTCTCAACAGCACACTTACAGACTTTTCTTACAAAAAGATGCCTATATCTGACCCACCTGCTGAAACGCCGCAAAGCCCCGCAGAGATGCGTCGCACCGCGCTGTACCTGACATTGGCGCAGGTGCCCGCCGGTTGCGTGGTGAGTTACGGTGAATTGGCGCAGTTGGCAGGCCTGGGGCGTGCGGCACGCTGGGTGGGGCGCACCTTGAGCCAACTTCCCGAAGGCTCCAAATTGCCCTGGCACCGCGTGCTGGGTGCCGGTGGTCGGATAAGTCTGCCGGTGGGCAGTGCCTCGGGCGATGAACAGCGGGCGCGTCTGCGCGATGAGGGGGTGACTGTCCGCAACAATCGCGTGGATATTCAGCGCCATGGCTGGCGCCCGGTAGAGCACAGCGGTTAGAGTGCGCGCTTTGTTTCCGTGAATCTGAGGCAGACTCCAGCCCATGCCCCGTAAAACCTGGCGCGCCGCGCTCGCCGCCTATGCCAGCCCCTCGACGTTAGTCCTGTTGTTGCTCGGCTTTGCCGCCGGCCTGCCTTACATGTTGGTGTTCTCGACGCTGTCGGTGTGGTTGCGTGAGGCCGGTGTGGCCCGCGAGACCATTGGCTATGCGAGCCTGATCGGCTTGGCTTACGCCTTCAAGTGGGTCTGGTCGCCGCTGCTCGACCAATGGCGCCTGCCGTTGCTCGGCAAACTTGGACGACGTCGTTCCTGGCTGGTACTTGCCCAGTCGCTGGTGATCCTCGGATTGATCGGCATGGGGTTCTGCGACCCTCAGAAACACCTGTCCTGGCTGATCGCCATTGCCGTCATCGTCGCATTCGCCTCCGCTACCCAGGACATTGCGGTAGATGCCTATCGCCTGGAAATCGCCGACGACAGCCGCCAGGCTGCCCTGGCCGCCAGCTATATGTCCGGTTACCGCATCGCGGCATTGCTGGCGACCGCAGGCGCGCTGTTTTTTGCCGAAGGCTTCGGCTCCACCGGGTTCAACTATAAACACTCGGCCTGGACCGGCACCTACGTGCTGTTCGGCGTGCTGATGATCCCGGCGCTGCTGACCACGCTGTTCATGCGCGAACCGAATGTACCGCTGCGCACCCAACTGCAGGCCGGGCGCTACAGCTTTGTGCATCAGCTCGTGTCGGTATTTGTGCTGATCGTGCTGCTGGTGTCGGTACCGGCGATGTTCACCCAGCTGTACAACACCGATTTCGCCAGCGTGGTATTCCACGGCGTGAGCCTGTGGGACCTGTTGATGGACGACCGCGCTTTCCTGCGCGCCATCCTCTATATCACCCTCACCGCCCTGTGCCTCTCGGCCATGGGCCGCCGGGGCCTGGCGCCGGTGCTGACGCCGGTCAATGACTTTATCCTGCGCTACCGCTGGCAGGCGCTGCTGCTGCTGGGGCTGATCGCGACCTATCGGATGTCCGACACGGTGATGGGCGTAATGGCCAACGTGTTCTACATCGACCAGGGTTTTACCAAGGACCAGATCGCCGGAGTCAGCAAGATTTTCGGCCTGATCATGACCCTGCTCGGCGCCGGCATGGGCGGCCTGCTGATTGTGCGGTTCGGCATCTTGCCGATCCTGTTTATCGGCGGCGTGGCGTCGGCCGGCACCAACCTGCTGTTCGTGATGCTCGCCGACATGGGCCCGGACCTGCAGATGCTGATCTTCACCATCTCCCTGGACAACTTCAGCTCGGGCCTGGCCACGTCAGCGTTCGTGGCTTACCTGTCGAGCCTGACCAACCTCAAGTTCTCCGCCACCCAATATGCGCTGCTCAGCTCGATCATGCTGTTGCTGCCACGCTTGATCGGCGGGTACTCGGGGGTGATGGTGGAGAAGTTCGGCTATCACAACTTCTTCCTGATCACCTGCATGCTGGGTGTGCCGACGTTGCTGCTGATTGCGCTGCATTGGTATCAGGAAAACCGGCGGATTCGCTTGAATCCACCCGCCGAAGACTGACACCACTGGGTCAATGTGGGAGGGGGCTTGCCCCCGATAGCAGGGTGTCAGTCAACTTATCGATGGCTGACACACCGCTATCGGGGGCAAGCCCCCTCCCACATTAGCCCACACACCTCTGTGCATTCTGATGCCTGTACTCCAGCAGTTTGCGCCCGTACAATCCCAAGTCATTTCAAGTTCAAGCAACCGACAACGGCCTACCATGCGTACCAGTCAATATTTGCTCGCCACACAGAAAGAAACGCCTTCCGACGCGGTCGTGATCAGCCATCAGCTGATGCTGCGCGCCGGCATGATCCGCAAACTGGCCTCCGGCCTGTACACCTGGCTGCCCATGGGCTTGAAGGTGATGCGCAAGGTCGAAGCCATCGTTCGTGAAGAAATGAACGCCGCCGGCTCTCTGGAAGTGTTGATGCCGAGCACCCAACCGGCTGAGTTGTGGCAGGAATCCGGGCGCTGGGAAGAGTACGGCCCTGAGTTGCTGCGCTTCAAGGATCGCCACGGTCGCGACTTCTGCGCCGGCCCGACCCACGAAGAAGTGATCACCGACCTGATGCGCAACGAGCTGAGCAGCTACAAGCAGCTGCCGCTGAACCTGTATCAGATCCAGACCAAATTCCGTGATGAAATCCGCCCGCGCTTCGGTTTGATGCGCGGCCGCGAATTCATCATGAAGGACGCGTATTCGTTCCACGCCGACCAGGCATCGCTGCAGGTCACCTACGACCGCATGCACCAGGCCTACTGCAACGTGTTCACGCGCCTGGGCCTGAAATTCCGCCCGGTTGAAGCGGACAACGGCTCCATCGGCGGCGCCGGCTCCCACGAATTCCACGTGCTGGCCGAATCCGGCGAAGACGATATCGTGTTCAGCAACGGTTCCGACTACGCGGCGAACATCGAGAAAGCCGAAGCCGTACCACGGGAAACCTCGCGCCCAGCCCCGGCTGAAGAGCTGCGCCTGGTAGACACCCCAGAGACCAAGACCATCGCGGCCCTGGTGGAAAAATTCAATCTGCCGATTGAAAAGACCATCAAGACCCTGATCGTGCGCGCCGAGGAAGAAGGCAAGCTGATCGCCCTGGTCATCCGTGGCGACCACGAGCTCAACGAAATCAAGGCCGCTCAGCAACCTGGCGTCGCCAGCCCGCTGGTCATGGCCACCGATGCAGAACTGCGCGACGCCATTGGCGCGGGTGCCGGTTCGCTCGGCCCGCTGAACCTGCCTCTGCCGATCATCATCGACCGTTCAGTCGAGCTGATGAGCGACTTCGGTATCGGCGCAAACATCGACGACAAGCACTACTTCGGCGTGAACTGGGAACGTGACCTGCCGGTTCCGACCGTGGCCGACCTGCGTAACGTGGTTGCCGGCGACCCAAGCCCGGATGGCAAGGGCACCCTGGAGATCAAGCGCGGTATCGAAGTCGGGCACATCTTCCAGCTGGGCAACAAGTACAGCAAGGCGATGAAGTGCGAAGTGCTGGGCGAGAACGGCAAGCCGATCACCCTGGACATGGGTTGCTACGGCATTGGTGTTTCCCGCGTGGTCGCGGCTGCCATCGAGCAGAACAACGACGAAAAAGGCATCATCTGGAGTGACGCCCTGGCGCCGTTCCAGATCGCCCTGGTGCCACTGCGTTACGAAACCGAGCAAGTACGCGAAGCCACCGACAAACTGTATGCGGAACTCACCGCTGCCGGTTTTGAAGTGCTGCTGGATGACCGGGACAAGAAAACCAGCCCGGGCATCAAGTTCGCCGACATGGAACTGATTGGCATCCCGCACCGGATCGTGGTCAGTGACCGCGGCCTGGCCGATGGCAATCTGGAATACAAAAGCCGGACCGAAGCCGAAGCTCAACCGTTGCCGGTGGCTGACGTGCTGTCTTTCCTTCAGGCGCGTATTCGTCGCTGAAAACCAGATCAAGAGAAGTCATGTTCAAGCGAAACACCAGAGCCCTGGGGGGCGCCGCCTTGTGCGGCGCCCTGCTGGTCAGCGGCTGCGCCAACCAGATGTCGCAACGCAGTGAGCACGAGGAGCGGGTCGAGCGTAAGTTGCTCGACCACAGCCTGCAGATCGATGTAGGCGAACCCAAAGTGCTGGAACTGCCGCAACGCCGGGTGCGCATTCACGAGCAAAAGACCTTTGAGGTCACCGAGTTCGAAGTCACCCGCCGTTACGACCGCTACACCCCCTACCAGCCCTGGCGCAAACTCTATGAGATGCCCTTGGGTGCCGTAGCCCTGGTGGCCGGTGCCGGCGCCAACGTGGTGAATATTTTCGCCCTTGGCAACCTGCCGACCAGCGTGACCCGCGACTGGCTGACCTACGGCGTGGACGGCCTCAACCCGTTCATGAACGTGCAGTCCCATGGCCGTGCGCAACAGAACCTGGCGGGTATCGATGAAGTCCAGCGCGACAAGCGCACGGAGTATTCGAGCCTGCCCTGGAGCGAACGCCCGGTACAGGTCACCGCCGGCAAGCAGATCCATGAGCTGACCACCGACCGCAACGGCGTATTGCGCCTGAACCTGTTGGACAGCCCGTTTGCCGAGCAGGACTTGAACCGCATCAGCACCCTGAAGATCAGCGTGGAAGATGGCCAGGACGACGTGCATTCCGACTCGACCCTGGCGATCAGCAGCACCTTGCGCGGCAAATTGCTCGAAGCCCATGGCCTGATCTACGACGACCTGGAAGACGATGAGGTCAGCCAGTGGGTGCACCGCGTCAAGCGCCTGTCGGAGCTGGGCCTGGAAGAAGAAGCCAGCGAACTGGAACAAAGCCTGATCGAACTGACCCGCAATGATCCGGAGTTGCAGCAGGAGTTTTTGCAGGCGCTGACCAAGGATGCGGGGCGGTTAGTCGCGGATCCCGGGGCTCGCTGAGTCTCCAGACGGGATAAAAATCCAAATGTGGGAGGGGCGGGGCGACGATTCGACTTGCTCGCGAAGGCGGTGTATCAGTGATGAATGTATCGACTGACACTCCGCCTTCGCGAGCAAGCCCGCTCCCACATTTGTTTGTGGGTTTTACCAGGAAAATTCGAGTTGCTCGTTGCCCGTACTGAGGTCCAGCAACCGCACCCCAATCCCCAACAACCGCACCGGCTTTCCGCCACGGTTAAACGCCTGAGTCATCAGTTGTTGATAACTCTCCAGGTCCCGCCCTGCCCCCGCCTGCTCCAGGGTGGTCTGGGTAAAGTCATGAAACTTCACCTTAACGAACGGCTTGCCTGCACGGTAGCTGCTGTCGATGCGCGCCATGCGCCCGGCCAGGGTTTCCATCAGCTCGGGCAGTTTGGCCAGGCAGCTTGAAAGATCCGGCAGGTCAACGTCGTAGGTATTTTCCACACTGATGGATTGCCGCCGGCTGTCGTTGTGCACCGCGCGGTCATCAATCCCACGAGCCAGGCTCCACAGTCGCTCGCCAAAACTGCCGAATTCGCGCACCAGCGCCAGCTTGTTCCATTCGCGCAGTTGCAGGCAGTCTTCGATGCCCAGGCGCGCCAGCTTATCGGCCGTGACCTTGCCCACGCCGTGCAACTTGCTCACGCGCAACTGCGAGACAAAGTCCTCGACCTGATCCGGGGTAATCACAAACAGGCCGTTGGGTTTCTTCCAGTCACTGGCGATCTTGGCCAGGAACTTGTTCGGCGCCACGCCGGCAGACACGGTGATATGCAGCTGGTTGGAGACACGCCGACGGATATCCTGCGCGATGCGCGTGGCGCTGCCGCCAAAATGCGCGCAATCGGACACATCCAGGTAGGCCTCGTCCAACGACAGCGGTTCGATCAGGTCGGTGTAGTCGCGAAAGATCGTGTGGATTTCCTTCGACGCTTCTTTATAGGCATCCATGCGCGGCTTGACGATGGTCAGGTCCGGGCACAGCTTCAAGGCATGGCGTGACGACATGGCCGAGCGCACACCGTAGGCCCGCGCCTCGTAATTGCAGGTGGCGATCACCCCGCGCCGGTCTGCCGAGCCGCCAACCGCCAGCGGCTTTTGCGCCAGGCTCGGGTCATCGCGCATCTCGATGGCGGCGTAAAAACAGTCACAGTCGACGTGGATGATTTTGCGTTGCGTCATATAAACAGGAGGTTGATTCAACAGATGGCCAGTATCTCACTCACCCCTGTATATAGCACCAGTAGTTTGAATCTTCCGCCTGAGCGGTAGGAAAATCCCTAGATGAATTTATTTTCTCAATCGAATTTGGCATCCCAATAGAGCTGAAACCCTTGGCCAGACTGGCCCGGAGCGCTGAAAGCAGCCCTTATGGAGAGCTAAGCGATTGAACCACAAGCGCTTTTTTTCAAATCGCGGGTTGACACACTCGCGTTCCTCTGTAGAATGCCGACACACAGACGCGGGATGGAGCAGTCTGGTAGCTCGTCGGGCTCATAACCCGAAGGTCGTCGGTTCAAATCCGGCTCCCGCAACCAAACATCAAAAAAGGCTACTCGAAAGAGTGGCCTTTTTTGTGCGCGCCTGTTTTACCCCTGTACGAAAATTGTAAGACAGAAAAATCTTTGCCCGTCGAGCACTTACCGCGCATGGTTGGCATTCAGCGGCTAATTCACACTTATTTGACCCATTAGCCCATTAACGGTTGACACCCCGCCGCTGGGCTGTAGAATGCCGCCCACAGACGCGGGATGGAGCAGTCTGGTAGCTCGTCGGGCTCATAACCCGAAGGTCGTCGGTTCAAATCCGGCTCCCGCAACCAAACATCAAAAAAGGCTACTCGAAAGAGTGGCCTTTTTTGTATCCGGTGAAAAAGTTCTTCTGAAACAATGGCATGGCATCTTTCATGAAACCGTACACGGTTTGTAGAGTCCATCTCATTGCAAGCTATGCTCAATGCTCAAGCGCTACCCTCTACGACCAATGGCCGCTGTCGCCGCACCCGGTGATACGCGTTAATATTTGTAATTATTTTGTCCATAGGGATTGGTAACTTGGCTGGATACCTCCATCCTGTCGCGCACAATCCACGAGGTGATTGATGCGCGCCAACTCGTCTGAACCACAAGACACTGTTACAGCAGAACAACCGATCGCTCCCACCCGTTTGCGCTGGTTGGATCTGTTGAGCAAATATCGGCAACCCATCGGGTTGGCCGTGACCCTGTTGCTGTTCGCAATCGCCTTGATCGCCTGCCGACACCTGCTGCTGGAGCTGGATCTTTACGCCCTCCACGACTCGATCCTGGAGGTGCCCAAGCCTGCGTTGCTGGGTGCATTTGCCGCAGCGGTCGTAGGCTTCATCATCCTGCTGGGCTATGAATTTTCCGGCGCACGTTATGCCGGGGTAAAACTGCCGGCCAAGACCCTGGCCCTCGGCGGCTTTACCGCCTTTGCCATCGGCAATGCCATTGGCTTGTCGATGCTCTCGGGCGGCTCGGTGCGTTACCGTTTATATGCACGCCATGGCATCGGGGCTTCAGAAGTTGCCCACATGACCGTGTTTGCCAGCCTGTCGCTGGGCTGCGCACTGCCGCCGTTGGCCGCATTGGCCACCTTGAGCAACTTGCCAGCGGCGTCCACCTATTTGCATTTACCGCAAAGCCTGCTCGGCGGTATTGCTGGCGCCGTGCTGCTGCTGTCGGCTGTGCTGTGCATCGGCATCTATCGCCGCCGCCTGCCGGAACAACCCTACCCGGACAACCTGCTGGTCAAGGCCGGCCGCCGCACGCTGCGCCTGCCTGGCCGGCGCCTGACCTTCCTGCAACTGATCATCACCGCATTGGATGTCGCGGCCGCTGCTACTGTCCTTTATATGCTGTTGCCGGAAGCCCCGCCCTTTGGCCCGTTCCTGCTGGTGTACCTGCTGGCCCTGGCCGCCGGCGTGCTCAGCCATGTACCCGGTGGCGTCGGTGTATTCGAAGCGATCCTGCTCGCCGCCTTCGCCGACAAGCTCGGTGCCGCGCCATTGGCCGCCGCCCTGCTGCTGTACCGCATGATCTACGTAGTGCTGCCTCTGTTGATCGCCTGTGTTTTCCTGCTGGTCAATGAAGCGCAACGCCTGTTCCAGACCCAGCAAAGCCTGCGGGTGGCTTCGGGCCTGGCGGCGCCGGTATTGGCCGTACTGGTTTTTTTGTCCGGCGTGGTCCTGCTGTTTTCCGGCGCCACGCCAGAAATCGACTCACGCCTGGAAAACATCGGCTTCCTGATTCCCCACCGCCTGATTGACGCTTCGCACTTTGGTGCCAGCCTGATCGGTGTGCTGTGCCTGCTGCTGGCCCAGGGCCTGCGTCGACGCTTGTCGGCGGCCTGGATGCTGACCATGGTGCTGTTGCTGGTGGGCGCCCTGCTCTCGCTGCTCAAAGGCTTCGACTGGGAAGAAGCCAGCCTGATGACCATGACCGCGGTGCTGCTGGCGATTTTCCGGCGCTCGTTCTACCGCGCCAGCCGCCTGACCGAACTACCGTTTTCACCGCTGTACCTGGTGGCCAGCGTCTGCGTGCTGGGGGCTTCGATCTGGCTGCTGCTGTTTGCCTACCAGGATGTGCCTTACAGCCATCAACTGTGGTGGCAGTTCACCCTCGACGCCAACGCCCCGCGTGGCCTGCGTTCGCTGCTGGGCGCCGCCGTGTTGCTGGTGATCGTGTCGCTGACCTGGTTGTTGCGCACCGCGCGCCCGGTGATCCACCTGCCGACACCCGAGGAGCTGGAGCGTGCGACCAAGATCCTGATGGAGTCGTCGCAACCCGACGGCGGCCTGGCACTGACCGGAGACAAGGCGCTGCTGTTTCACCCCAACGACGAAGCCTTCCTGATGTATGCCCGTCGCGGGCGCAGCCTGGTGGCTTTGTACGACCCGATCGGCCCGACCCAACCGCGCGCCGAAATGATCTGGCAGTTCCGCGACCTGTGTGACATCCACCACGCGCGCCCGGTGTTCTACCAGGTGCGGGCCGAGAACCTGCCCTACTACATGGACATCGGTCTCACCGCGATCAAGCTGGGCGAAGAAGCCCGCGTCGACCTCAAACGCTTTGACCTGGAAGCCAAGGGCAAAGAGATGAAGGACCTGCGCTACACCTGGAACCGTGGCACCCGGGACGGCCTGTCCCTGGAGATCCATGAACCGGGCCAGGCGCCGATGGACGAGCTGAAGGTCATCTCCGATGCCTGGCTGACCGGCAAGAACGTGCGGGAAAAAGGCTTTTCCCTGGGACGATTCAGCGACGACTACCTCAAGCACTTTCGCATCGCGATCATTCGCTTCGAAGGGCACCCGGTAGCCTTCGCCAACCTGCTCGAGACCTACAACCATGACCTGGCCAGTCTCGACCTGATGCGCGCCCACCCGGACGCGCCCAAGCTGACCATGGAATTCATGATGGTCGGCCTGATTCAACACTATAAGAGTCACGGCTACGCCCGCTTCAGCCTCGGCATGGTGCCGTTGTCGGGCCTGCAACCGCGACGTGGCGCCCCGCTGACCCAACGCCTGGGCTCGATGGTGTTCCGCCGTGGCGAGCAACTGTATAACTTCCAAGGTTTGCGCCGCTTCAAAGACAAGTTCCAGCCTGACTGGGAACCCCGTTACATGGCCGTGCCCGCAGGACTTGATCCGCTGGTGGCACTGGCCGATACCGCCGCCCTGATCGCGGGCGGCTTGACTGGATTGGTGAAACGCTGATGATTCGACGCTCCTGGCGGTATGTATTGGCCTTAGTAGTGCTGCTCGCGCTGATCGCGGCGGGCGGCTTTTGGTACTGGAACCGCCCTGCCCCGCAGCCCGTCCTGGAGCAACTGCCCCAGGCCGATGGCTCGGTGATGACCCGCGTGACCCCTGCCGGCACCGCCAAGGCCCGTGTGGCCGTGGCCGTGATGGCCGATGAAACCCTGACCGACAGCCAACTGATCGCGCTTAGCCAGGGCGGCAAGGCGCAGATCGTTCAAGTGGTCCTGCCCAAGGATGACTGCAAGCTGCAGGAACAAGCGCTGCAAAACGCCCTGGGCCAGCTCCAGGGCCAGGCCACGCTGGTCAGCGGCATCGGCCCTGGCGCTGCACTCGCCTGGCGCTGGCTGGCCACCCAGAGCGACGACAAGGCCAACGCCATCTCCGTCGGCTTCGCCCTGGTACAGGAAGGCTGCAAGGACCCACTGCCGAAAACCGCCGCCCACGGCAATTGGCTGGTGGCCTGGAACGACAACCCTGACGATGAAAGCGCCAGTTTCGTCCGCGACACACCGCGCGCCACCACCAGCATCAGCGACTACGACATTCACTACCCGCAAGTACTGAACAACGAGCTGCGCAAGCAACTGGTGGGCTCGGACAACGGCGGCCTGGCGATTCCCGTGGTCGAAGTGCCCGCTGGCCAGGCCAAAGACACCGTGACCCTGTTCCTGTCCGGTGATGGCGGCTGGCGTGACCTGGACCGCGACGTGGCCGGCGAAATGGCCAAGATCGGCTACCCGGTGGTCGGCATCGACACCCTGCGCTACTACTGGCAGCACAAGACCCCGGAACAGAGCGCCAAGGACCTGACCGAGCTGATGCAGCACTACCGTCAGAAGTGGGGCACCAAGCGTTTCGTGCTGACCGGTTATTCGTTCGGCGCCGACGTGCTGCCCGCGATCTACAACCGCCTGCCGGAAAACGAACAGCAGCGGGTCGACGCGATCATCCTGCTGGCCTTCGCCCGCACCGGCAGCTTTGAAATCGAAGTGGAAGGCTGGCTGGGCAACGCCGGCAAAGAAGCCGCCACCGGCCCGGAAATGGCCAAGCTGCCGGCTGACAAAGTGGTGTGCATCTACGGTGCCGAAGAAGTCGACGAGAGCGGCTGCACCGACAAGACCGCCGTCGGCGAGGCGCTGAAGCTGCCGGGCGGGCATCACTTCGATGAGAACTACCCGGCGCTGGCGCAGCGCTTGGTGGACATCATTGTGAAGCACCAGGCCAAGGACAAAGCTGAGTAACTTCAAGCTGTAAGCAGATTAAAAATGTGGGAGGGGGCTTGCCCCCTCCCACATTTGTTTTGGATTGTCAGGAATATCTAACGCGGTTCGATGTGGGCAATCATCAACTGCACGGTTTCATTGCCACGAAACTCGTTCACATCCAGCTTGTAGGCCAATTCCACCCAACGCACGGTCGGGTTCGGCCAGACATCACGGTCCACACCAAACGCAATGCCGTCGAGCTTCACAGAGCCGCATTCGCTCTTGAGCACGACCTTCAGGTGCCGCTCCCCTACCACCCGCTGCTCTACCAGTTGAAACACCCCGTGAAACAACGGCTCGGGAAAGTGCTGCCCCCATGGGCCGGCATGCCGCAATGCGCGCGCCAGTTCCAGGTGGAACTCTTCCACGGCCAGGGTCCCGTCGGACAGCAGGCGTCCGGTCAGGTCTTCTTCGCGCAGTTGCCGACGTACTTCGGCATCAAAGGCTTCGGCAAACAGCGGGAAGTTTTCCTCGGGCAAGGTCAGCCCCGCCGCCATGGCGTGGCCGCCGTACTTGGCGATGAGGTTGGGATGCTGGCTGGCGACCACCGCCAGGGCATCACGGATGTGAAAACCCTGCACAGAGCGCCCAGAGCCCTTGAGCAGGCCGTCACCGGCGTCGGCGAAGGCGATGGTCGGGCGGAAGTAGCGCTCTTTCATACGCGACGCCAGGATCCCGATCACGCCCTGGTGCCACTCCGGGTCGAACAGGCACAGGCCATAGGGCATCGATTCCACCGGCAAGTCCTTGAGCTGGGCCAGGGCCTCGCGCTGCATGCCTTGCTCGATGGATTTGCGGTCCTGGTTCATGCCGTCCAATTGCGCGGCCATTTCCCGTGCTGCGCCCACATCGGTGGTCAGCAGGCATTCGATGCCCAGGCTCATGTCATCCAGGCGCCCGGCCGCGTTCAGGCGTGGCCCGAGGATAAAACCGAGGTCGGTGGACGTGATACGCGCCGCATCGCGCTTGGCCACTTCGAGGATCGCCTTGATCCCCGGCCGCGCACGCCCGGCACGGATACGCTCCAGGCCCTGGTGCACGAGGATGCGGTTGTTGGCGTCCAGGGGCACCACGTCGGCGACGCTGCCGAGGGCCACCAGGTCGAGCAGCTCGCCGATGTTCGGTTGGGGCTTGTTGTCATACCAGCCCAGGCTGCGCAAACGCGCGCGCAAGGCCATCAGCACATAGAAGATCACACCGACGCCGGCCAGCGCCTTGCTCGGGAACTCGCAGCCGGGCTGGTTCGGGTTGACGATGGCATCCGCCGCGGGCAACTCATCCCCGGGCAAGTGGTGGTCGGTCACCAACACCTGCAAGCCCGCCGCTTTCGCCGCCGCCACGCCTTCGACGCTGGAGATGCCGTTGTCCACGGTGATCAGCAACTGCGGCTCGCGCTGCAAGGCTACGGCGACGATTTCCGGGGTCAGGCCATAGCCGTATTCGAAACGGTTGGGCACCAGGTAGTCGACATGAGCCGCGCCGAGCAAACGCAGGCCCAGGGTCCCCACAGTACTGGCGGTGGCACCATCGGCGTCGAAGTCGCCGACGATCAGGATGCGCTGGCGCTGTTCCAGCGCGGTCACCAGCAGGTCTACCGCCGCGTCGATGCCCTTGAGCTGCTGGTAGGGGATCAACCGTGCCAGGCTCTTGTCCAGCTCGGCTTCGGACTGCACCCCGCGCGCGGCGTAGAGACGGGTCAACAGCGGTGGCAGTTCACCGAGAAACGGCAGGACAGCGGGCAGCGGGCGGGGTTCGATACGCATGGGGTGACGGGGGCTTCTCTTCTGATACAACGGTTAAACAACAATTCTGAAATCAATAGCGATCAGATGTGGGAGCTGGCTTGCCTGCGATTCAGGCGACTCGGTAAAGCAGTGATACCGCGCAGATGCTTTCGCGAGCAAGCCCGCTCCCACACAAGCAAGCTCCAAGGCTTTTCAGCCGCGCTCGCCGACCAGCCATTGCAGTTGTACTTCATGCTGGCCGCGATCATCGGTGACGAAAATCGTGCCTTCGCTGATCATCACGTCCCACTTGATCACGCGGGGCATGTCCTTGGCCAGGGTCTCGAGGATTTCCTGAGGCACGGCAGCGATGTGCACGTTTTTCAGGTTGTTGGCCACCGGCACCACTTTGCCTTCCCACACACGCAGGCTGCCGTACGCCAACAGGCTGGTGCGTTCGGTGCGGCGCGAACACCAGGTCAGGCGGTCGGCGTCGGGCTGACCGACTTCAATCCAATGCAAAACCCGGTCATCCAGGCTTTTTTCCCACAGGGCTGGCTCGTCTACATCTGACAGACCACGGCCGAACGCCAACTGCTCGTTGTAGAAGAGGGCGTAGGCCAGCAAGCGCACAGTCATGCGCTCTTCGGTTTCCGAAGGGTGACGGGCGATGGTCTGTTTCACGCTCTCGTACACCGAGCGATCGAGGTCGGTGAGGTTGAGTTCGAATTTGTAGGTCGTGGACGGCTGGGCCATGAACGGGCTTCTAGAGACAGGGAAAGGCGGCCAGTCTAACCGATGGTGAGGCCATTCAACGAATCCTGCACTGCATTGAGCCGCCCGCCTATGTTAAAAGGCATCACACCACCGCCCCGCGCAGACAAGGATCCCCATGTCGTTTAATGCCAAACCGCTTGCCGGCCTGAAAGTCATCGAACTCGGCACCCTGATCGCCGGCCCGTTCGCGTCACGCATCTGCGCCGAATTCGGCGCCGAGGTGATCAAGGTCGAATCCCCGGACGGCGGCGATCCCCTGCGCAAATGGCGCAAGTTGTACGAGGGCACTTCACTGTGGTGGTTTGTGCAGGCACGTAACAAAAAGTCGCTGACGCTGAACCTCAAGCACCCGGACGGCCTGGCGATCCTCAAGCAGCTGCTGGCGGATGCCGACATCCTGATCGAAAACTTCCGCCCCGGCGTGCTGGAGAAACTCGGCCTGAGCTGGGAAACCCTGCACGCGCTCAACCCCAAGCTGGTGATGGTGCGGCTCTCGGGCTTTGGCCAGACCGGGCCGATGAAAGACCAACCGGGGTTTGGCGCAGTGGGCGAATCCATGGGCGGGCTGCGCTACATCACCGGTTTCGAGGACCGCCCGCCAGTGCGCACCGGGATCTCCATCGGCGACTCTATCGCCGCGTTATGGGCGGTGATCGGCGCGCTGATGGCACTGCGTCATCGCGAGGTCAACGGCGGCCTCGGCCAGGTGGTGGATGTGGCCCTGTATGAAGCCATCTTCGCCATGATGGAAAGCATGATCCCGGAGTTTGATGTGTTCGGGTTCATTCGCGAACGCACCGGCAACATCATGCCGGGCATCACGCCGTCCTCCATTCACACCAGCGCGGACGGCAAGCATGTGCAGATCGGCGCCAATGGTGATGCAATCTTCAAGCGTTTCATGACGGCCATCGGCCGCGAGGATTTGGCGAATGATCCGCAGCTGGCCAGCAATGACGGGCGCGACAGCCGCCGCGATGAGCTGTATGGGGTAATTGATCGTTGGGTCAATTCGCTGCCACTGGACCAGGTGGTGGAACAGTTGAATCAGGCCGATGTGCCCGCCAGCCGCATCTACAGCGCCGAGGACATGCTCGGTGACCCGCAATTCCTCGCGCGGGAAATGTTCCTCAAGGCCCAGCTTCCCGGCGGCAAGGACTTCAAGATGCCAGGCATCGTGCCTAAGCTGTCGGATACGCCGGGCAGCTGCGAATGGGTGGGGCCGCAGCTGGGCGAACACAACACGGTGGTGCTGCACGAGCTGGGCTACGACGCCGCCGCCATCGTGCGTTTGCGTGAGGCAGGCGCGATCTGATGACGCCTCGGTGCCGGCGCTGGCTCCCGCAACTGTGCGTCGCCGGCGTGATATTTGGCGGCTGGCCCCTGTCGGCGAATGCCGACGCCACCTTGACCTGGTTGCTGCGCGACCTGCCGCCACTGACCATTTTCGAAGGGCCGAAAAAAGGCCAGGGTGCACTGGACCAACTGCTGCCGATCCTCATCGAGCGCTTGCCGGAATACCGCCATCAGGTACTGCACGTCAATCGCGCGCGCGGCATGCAAATGCTGCGCGAGCCCAGGCTCAGCTGTGACCCCTCGTTGCTGTGGACGCCGGAGCGGGCCAGATACATGGTGTTTTCCAGCCAGGCGTTTGTGGTCGCCAGCAACGGCATCACGCTCCGGCGCAGCCAGCAGGAAGGCATGGCGCCGTTTATCGTCGACGGCCAGTTTGATCTGCAAGCGTTTCTCCAAGCCCATCAAGCACGGGTCGGGATCATCGCCGAGCGCAGCTACGGGCCCGTCATCGATGCGCAGCTCAAGCGGGCCGACCCGCACATACTGGCGCTGCATTACGGTAACGATGCCTTGGGCAGCCTGTTACAGATGCAGCGCCTGGCGCGGCTGGAGGCGGTGCTCGGCTACTGGCCGGAAATCCGCTATCACGCGATGCAACAAGGCATCCCTGCCGACGACCTGAGCTTCTACCCCATCAAAGGCTCGGCGCCCTACCAACGTACGCATATCGGTTGCGCCGATACGCCCCAGGGCCGCCAGGCCATGGAACGGATCAACCAGGTGCTGCGCGAGGTTCCCCTTGAGCAGGTGCAGCAATCCTACGCTTCATGGCTGGACCCGATGATGCGCGCGCATTACCTGCGTGATAACCCGAGTTTTTTCCAGGACTCGCCCGAGCCCTGAAAGGCCATGGGACAAATTCCAGGCAAAAAGAAACCCCGAAGAGTGGGGAGACAATTCGGGGTTAAACGTGGCCTACAAAGACCAGTACAGCAAGGCACAAACACCGGAGCACAATGTTTGCTCTTGCTGTTACGAAATCTGACAGGGCATCACGTAGGAAGTTTCCACATATAAACAATTCTTCATGCAACAGCAGTGCTGCGAGTCTGGGCAGCGTTGCGCAAGGCCGCGATGACCGACGGTTCCAGGCGCCCTTCGGCAATCTTAAGGTCGCGCAGCAGGCAGTCCACTACGTCCACCAGCACGCGTTTGTCCATCAATTGCGCGCGGTCGACTTCGCGCTCGACCACGATGGCGCCAGCAGGGTTCTTCACGGTCACCAGGCAGTCGCCCTGCACACCAGAGGTGGTCAGCGTAACCTGATAAGGGCTCAGTGCTTCTTCGAGCAATAGGCTGATACTTTCCATCTCGATCACCACTCAATAGTTCGGGAACAAGCGTTTCAACGGGAGCTGCATCTATCCTAAGTGACTGTTTGTGACGTAGGAAAGTTCGCTTTATCGTCTTTATGGGGCCGTCGGGGGATGACGTATCCAGCATGCGCTTGCAACATGACAAGTAAAAAACGGCGGCACATAACTGCTTACGCAATGGGTGGCTGTTTTGGGGTTTTCCGACGGCTGCTACCCGAGGCGAATCCTATACTCGATGAGTGCTCGCGCAGATAAACGCGCAGGTTGAAAGCCCTTATTGCGAAGGATAGAGATGATGGCGGAACAAAATGAACCACACGAGGCGACAGACAGAATGAACGCTGAGGTATCCCGCATTCTTGCTGAAATAGCACGTATGAACGCAGAGCAAAACAAACTCAACAAAGAATCCCTGAAGATAACCTGTGAGATTTTCTGGTACCCGGTGGCTATCGCGACTGGATTCTATGCCGCTGTGGGGACGGTAATCATAGTCGCACAAAAACTATTCTCGTAACGCTCGATCGGGCCTGCCATAAACAAAAAACGCCGCTGACCCCAGGAAGGGAAAGCGGCGTTTTTGTGTACGCGGTGTGCCTTACAACGGCTTACCACGGTTGCCATGCTGGCCCACAAACGCCTGCACAGCCTTCAGGTCATTGGCCAATACCGTGCAACGTTCTTCGCGCTCGAACAGGTCAGCCAAGTGCTCCGGCAGTTCCAGCGCCTTGCCAACACCCGCCTTCTCCACCGCTTCCGGGAATTTGACCGGGTGGGCGGTGCCCAGGATCACCATCGGGATGTCCAGGCTGCGACGGCATTCGCGGGCGGCCTTCACACCAATGGCGGTGTGCGGGTCCAGCAGCTCGCCGGTCTGGGCGTAGACTTCAGCGATGGTTTCGCAGGTCTGCTGATCGTCTACAGCCAGCGAGTCGAACAGCTTGCGGGTTTCGGTCCAGCGCTCTTGTTCAACGCTGAAACCGCCACCTTGCTTGAAGCTGTTCATCAGCTCGGCCAGCGCAGCGCCGTTACGGCCGTGCATGTCGAACAGCAAACGCTCGAAGTTCGACGAGACCATGATGTCCATGGACGGCGACAAGGTGGCGTGCAGGGTTTCCTTGACGTACTGGTTGCCGCTCATGAAGCGGTGCAGGATGTCGTTGCGGTTGGTGGCGACGATCAACTGGTTGATCGGCAGGCCCATGTTGCGCGCCAGGTAACCGGCGAAGATATCGCCGAAGTTGCCGGTCGGCACCGAGAACGACACCGAGCGCGCCGGGCCGCCCAACTGCAGGGAGGCGTGGAAGTAGTAGACGATCTGGGCCATGATCCGCGCCCAGTTGATCGAGTTCACTGCCACCAGGCGCGTGCCCTTGAGGAAGCTTTGGTCAGCGAAGCTGTTCTTGACCATTTCCTGGCAGTCATCGAAGTTGCCTTCGATGGCGATGTTGTGGATGTTCTCACCGAAGATGGTGGTCATCTGGCGACGCTGCACTTCCGACACCCGCTTGTGCGGGTGCAGGATGAAGATGTCGACGTTTTCGCAGTGCTTGCAGCCTTCGATGGCGGCCGAGCCGGTGTCACCCGAGGTGGCACCGATGATCACCACGCGCTCGCCACGCTTCTCCAGCACGTAATCCAGCAGACGACCCAGCAGTTGCAGGGCGAAGTCCTTGAACGCCAGGGTCGGGCCGTGGAACAGCTCCAGTACCCACTCGTTGCCATTCAGCTGGCGCAGGGGGGCGATGGCGCTGTGGGAAAATACGGCGTAGGTCTCTTCCAGAATTTTCTTGAAATCCGCATCCGGAATGCTGCCGGTGACGAACGGGCGCATCACCCGGAACGCCAACTCGTGGTACGGCAGGCCGGCCCACGAAGCGATTTCTTCCTGGGTGAAGCGTGGCAGGTTTTCCGGCACGTACAGGCCGCCGTCAGTGGCAAGGCCTGCCAGCAAAACGTCTTCGAAATTCAGGGCCGGTGCCTGGCCGCGGGTGCTGATGTAACGCATGACTGGCTCCTCTAAAACATTCTCGAACAGGGGCCGCCGAACGCACGGGGCCCCTGGAACAGATCGGTTAGTTCAGGTGTTCGACACGAATACGCACCACCGGGCCTACGACGCCTTGCAGGGCTTCGAGCGCAGCGATGGCATCATTGATGTGCTGCTCCAGCACGCGGTGGGTCAGCAGGATCATCGGCACCTGGCCGTTTTGCTCCTCGACTTCCTTCTGCATGATCGACTCGATGTTGATACCACGCTCCGACAGGATGCTGGCCACCTGGGCCAATACGCCGGGGTGATCCTTGGCCTGGATGCGCAGGTAGTAGGCGCTTTCGCACGCCTCGATCGGCAGGATCGGGTGGGCCGACAGCGAATCCGGCTGGAAGGCCAGGTGCGGCACGCGGTTTTCCGGGTCGCTGGTCATGGCGCGAACCACGTCCACCAGGTCGGCGATCACCGACGACGCCGTCGGCTCCATGCCGGCGCCGGCGCCGTAGAACAGGGTCGAACCTGCCGCATCACCGTTGACCATCACCGCGTTCATCACGCCATTGACGTTGGCGATCAGGCGATCAGCCGGGATCAGCGTCGGGTGCACACGCAACTCGATACCGGCCGGGGTGCTGCGCGCCACGCCAAGGTGCTTGATGCGGTAGCCCAGGGCTTCGGCGTAGTTGACGTCAGCAGTGGTCAGCTTGGTGATGCCTTCGGTGTAGGCCTTGTCGAACTGCAGCGGGATACCAAAGGCGATGGACGCCAGGATGGTCAGCTTGTGGGCAGCGTCGATGCCTTCCACGTCGAAAGTCGGGTCGGCTTCGGCGTAACCCAGGGCCTGGGCTTCGGCCAGCACGTCTTCGAAGGTACGGCCCTTCTCGCGCATTTCCGTGAGGATGAAGTTACCGGTGCCGTTGATGATGCCGGCCACCCAGTTGATGCGGTTGGCGGACAGGCCTTCACGGATCGCCTTGATCACCGGGATGCCACCGGCCACGGCGGCTTCGAACGCCACGATCACGCCCTTCTCGCGGGCCTTGGCGAAGATCTCGTTGCCGTGCACGGCGATCAGCGCCTTGTTGGCGGTGACCACGTGCTTGCCGTTCTCGATGGCCTTGAGCACCAGCTCGCGGGCCACGGTGTAACCACCCACCAGCTCGATGACGATATCGATTTCAGGGTTGGTGGCCACGGCGAATACATCGTTGGTAATCGCAATACCGGTCGTTTCGAACTGAGGCTTTGGCGAACGCGTGGCAATTTGCGCCACTTCAATCCCGCGACCTGCGCGGCGGGAAATTTCCTCAGCGTTACGCTGAAGTACGTTTAAGGTGCCGCCACCGACGGTCCCTAACCCACAGATGCCTACTTTGACCGGTTTCACTGAAGAACTCCCCATGAAACGGCCGACGCTAGGTCGGCCGTGGAAAACAGCCGCACGACTGCGGCTTTCAATTTGATGGCCCGTCGACTTATCCACAGGCCATGATCGTCAAAGGTTCGACGATGCTGGTTTATTTGGCACTCAGCGCCAGTTTGGCAACTTGTGGTGCCGGCTGGTAGCCCGGAATCACTTGGCCGTCAGCCAAAACGATGGCCGGTGTACCGTTCACACCGATGGACTGGCCCAGGGCGAACTGTTTGGAAACCGGGTTGGCGCACTTGGCGGCCTTGATTTCCTTACCATCGACCATCTTGTCCATGGCTGCTTTCTTGTCGGCCGAGCACCATACGGCTTGCAGCTGCTCGTCACCCGGCGAGCCGAGGCCCTGGCGCGGGAACGCTACGTAGCGCACTTCCACGCCCAGCTTATTCAGCGCCGGCACTTCGGCGTGCAGCTTGTGGCAGTACGGGCAGGTGGTGTCGGTGAACACGGTGATGTGGGTCTTGGTTTCGCCGATGGCCGGGTAGACCACGGTTTCAGCCACCGGAATACCGTTGATCAGCTTGGACACGCCCAGGCGCTCGGCTTTCTCGGTGAGGTTGACCGGCTTGCCATCCTTCAGCTGGAACAGGTAGCCCTGGACGATGTACTGGCCGTCGGCACTGGCGTACAGCACACGGCTGCCTTTGAGCTTGACTTCATACAGGCCGGCCATCGGGCTGGCACTGATGCTTTCGATCGGCGTGTCGAGTTGCAGGTTGGCCAAGCTCTTGCGAATGGTTTGCTCGGCGGCGTCATCCGCGACAACAAAAGTGGAAACCAACGCAATCGCTGCGGCGGCAATAATCTGGGTCAAGCGCATGGGAACTCCTGAAGGCAGATGCAGGGACGGCAAGGAACACCGATCTTGAAACACGGGCAGTGGCCGTCCCCTTTGCTAACCGGCAAAGCCTACCACAGTTGGGCCGCAGGGCAGCCCGTGGCGGGATAAATTGGCGGTTTTCACCCGCGCGGGTGGTGCTTGGCGTGCATATCCTGCAAACGTGCGCGCGCCACATGGGTGTAGATTTGGGTTGTGGATAAGTCGCTGTGCCCGAGCAGCATCTGCACCACGCGCAAATCCGCACCGTGGTTGAGCAAATGGGTGGCGAATGCATGACGCAACGTGTGGGGCGACAGCGTCTTACTAATCCCGGCGACCTTGGCCTGATGCTTGATACGGTGCCAGAAGGTCTGGCGGGTCATTTGCTCGCCACGCAGGCTGGGGAACAGCACATCGCTGGGGCGCCCACCGAGTAATTCGCTGCGCGCATCGCGCATGTAGCGCTCGACCCACACAATTGCCTCTTCGCCCATGGGCACCAGCCGCTCCTTGCTACCCTTGCCCATTACCCGCAACACGCCCTGGCGCAGGTTGACTTGCTCCAGGGTCAGGCTGATCAGTTCGGTCACCCGCAGGCCGCAGGCGTACAGCACCTCCAGCATGGCGCGGTCACGCTGGCCAATCGCCTCGCTCAAGTCGGGCGCCGCGAGCAAGGCATCCACGTCAGCTTCCGACAGGGATTTAGGCAATGGCCGGCCCAGTTGCGGCATATCGATCTGCAGCGTCGGGTCGAGGACGATCAACTTTTCCCGCAGCAGGTAGCGATAAAAGCCACGTACACCGGAGAGAAACCGCGCGGTGGAGCGCGGCTTGTAGTTCTGCTCCAGGCGCCATGCCAGGTGATCGAGGATCAACTCGCGGCCGGCGTTGATCAGTTCGAGGTTGTTTTCCTGCAGCCAGCCATTGAACAGGGCCAGGTCACTGCGATAGGCCTGGCGGGTGTTGTCTGACAGGCCTTTTTCCAGCCACAGGGCGTCGAGGAAGCGGTCGATCAAGGGATGGTCAATGGCAGGCATGGGAACTCAAGGCTTGGGAGAAATGTTGTCAGTGACATCCTATCGCGGGCAAGCCCACTCCCACAGGGGAATGCATTCCAAATGTGGGAGCTGCGACTCGGTTGCGGCTCAGTCTGCAAACCCGGGCAACACCGGCACCGGGCGCTTGTCGGCATCAATCGCGACAAAGCTGAACACGCCCTGGATGGCCTTTTCGCGGCCATCGGCACTCATGCTCTCGACGAATACTTCCACCTCGACCTTGAGGCTGGTGTTGCCGACTTTGATCACGCGGCCGATCAATTCCACGATGGAACCGGCCGGGATCGCGTGATTGAAGTCGATGCGGTCGGTAGACACCGTCACCAGCGGCAGACGGCAAAAACGCGTGGCGGTGATGAACGACACTTCATCCATCCACGCCAGGGCAGTACCGCCGAACAGGGTGTTGTGGTGGTTGGTGGTCGGCGGGAACACGGCCTTGGTCACGTGGGTCACGGACAGGTCGGTGCGACGCTGGATTTCTTCGAGGCGGGTGGTCATGGACAAGTACCGGCAAATAGGCAAATTTCAGGCACAAAAAAGCAGCCCGTAGGCTGCTTTTTTCTGCATCGGGAAGCTGGACTTAAGCCAGTTTTTCCTTGATGCGAGCTGCTTTACCGGACAGGTCACGCAGGTAGTACAGCTTGGCTTTACGTACGTCACCGCGACGTTTAACGGCCATGCTGTCGATTTGCGGGCTGTAGGTCTGGAAAGTACGCTCTACGCCAACACCGTTGGAGATTTTACGAACAGTGAAAGCACTGTTCACACCACGGTTACGCTTGGCGATTACAACGCCTTCGAACGCTTGCAGACGCGAACGGTCGCCTTCCTTCACTTTCACCTGAACGACAATGGTGTCGCCTGGGGCAAAGGTAGGGATTTCTTTGGTCATCTGCTCTGCTTCGAGTGCAAGGATGATTTTGTTAGTCATGCTGTGCTCCTAAGGTAAGTCAATGGACCTACCATCGATACGTTGTTAACTATCGTCCCGCGCGAGGATGTATTCCTCGAGCAGCTTCTTCTCTTCTCCAGAAAGCGAGCGGCTTTCCAGAAGATCGGCGCGTCGTTCATAGGTCCGACCAAGGGACTGCTGTAAACGCCAACGCCGGATGTGTGCGTGATTGCCACTTAGCAATACGTCGGGAACACGCTGATCCGCATACACCTCCGGTCGGGTGTAGTGCGGGCAATCCAGCAAACCATCCGTGAAGGAATCTTCCTCCGCGGAGTCCGCATGCCCTAAAGCTCCAGGCAGCAGTCGTGTAACCGCATCTATCAGGACCATCGCCGGCAGCTCGCCGCCAGACAGGACATAGTCCCCAATCGACCACTCTTCATCGACATGAGCTTCAATAAAACGCTCGTCAATGCCTTCATAGCGACCGGCAATCAGGATCAATGCTTCCTCATTCGCCAGTTCGCGCACCGCAGCCTGTTTCAGCTGGCGGCCTTGAGGGGACAGGTAAATTACCTTCGCCTTCTCCCCGGCAGCAGCCTTGGCCTGAACCAATGCGTCTTCCAGGGGCTTGATCTTCATCACCATGCCCGGGCCACCGCCAAATGGGCGATCGTCCACAGTGTGATGTCGATCCGTCGTGTAGTCTCGCGGGTTCCAACAGGTGAGCTGCAACAGCCCCTGTTTCACCGCCCGACTGGTGATGCCGTACTCGCTGATGGCGGAGAACATCTCGGGAAACAAACTGATCACTTCAATGCGCAAATTAGCCACGCTTAGAAGTCCGCGTCCCATTCCACCTTCATCTCGCCCGCTGCCAGGTCGACGGCCAACACACATTGCTCGGTATAGGGCAACAGGCGTTCGCGATCATCCAGGCTGCCAGCGCAAGGCTTGACCACCATTACATCATTGGCGCCGGTTTCCAGAAGATGATCGATTTTCCCGAACAATTGCCCGAGTTGATCAATAACCTTCAGACCTTCCAGCTGGTACCAGTAGTACTCGCCGTCGGTCAATTCAGGGAACAGGTCTCGCGGCACGCAGATCTCATAACCGGCCAGAAGACGAGCTTCTTCACGATCATCAAGACCCTTGAGCTTTGCGACCAGGAACTTATCGCTCCCGCGTCCACTGACCAGCTCGACCTGTTTCACACTACCTTCGCGCTTGAGCGTCCAGGTTTTGTACTGCAACAGGTTTTCAGTCGGATCAGTAAAGGAATACACCTTCACTTCGCCGCGAACGCCATGAACAGAGTAAATCTTGCCGATAACGATCAAATCATCAGCAACAGCTGGCGTCGCGTTCATATTGCTCAGGCTGCGGCCTTAGCCGAGTCCTTCAACAGTTTTGCAACGCGCTCGGATGGCTGTGCACCAACGCTCAGCCAGTAGGCTACGCGCTCTTGGTTCACGGACAGACGAACTTCTTGACCACGAGCAACAGGGTTGAAGAAACCAACCTGTTCCTTGTGCGAACCGTCGCGCGGGTTGCGGCTGTCGGTTACGGTCAAGTGGTAAAACGGGCGCTTTTTGGAGCCGCCGAGGGCAAGACGGATTGTTAGCATGTGAAGATCGTTCCTGTAGTCGGTGCTGCAAATCTAAATGCACAGCGGGCATAGGTGCCCGAAAGGCCGCATATTCTAAGGAATATCCGGACTTTTGCAAATGTCTTTTTCTGGCGCCTATCAGCGTGCCATTCAGATCTGCTATAGAGCCGTCGGTTAAAACGGCAGGTCAGCCCCCGCCAACGGCGGGTTTGCTGGAGATCCCACATCCTTGTGGGGCGGAGCAGGAGCAGGCTCCCGCTCGAATTCTTTACATTTTTGGCATGCCGCCGCCGGGCAACATACCGCCCATGCCGCGCATCATCTTGGCCATCCCGCCCTTGGCGGAGAATTTCTTCATCATCTTCTGCATCTGCTTGTGTTGCTTGATCAAGCGACCGATGTCCTGCACCTGGGTGCCGGAACCCATGGCGATCCGACGCTTGCGCGAACCGCTGATCAGCTCAGGGTCGCGGCGCTCGGCCGGGGTCATGGAGTTGATGATGGCTTCCATCTGTTTGAACTGCTTCTCTGCCGCGCCCTGGGCATTGCCCATTTGCGCCAGGTTCACACCGCCCATGTTCGGCAGCTTGTCCATCAGGCCGCCGAGGCCGCCCATGTTCTTCATCTGTTGCAGCTGGTCACGGAAGTCTTCGAGGTCGAAGCCCTTGCCCTTCTTCAGCTTCTTGGCGAGTTTCTCGGCCTTGTCCTTGTCGAGGGTGGCTTCGGCCTGTTCGATCAGGCTGAGCACGTCGCCCATGCCGAGGATGCGCGAGGCGATACGCTCCGGGTGGAACGGCTCGAGCGCGTCGCTCTTCTCGCCCATACCGATGAACTTGATCGGCTTGCCGGTGATGGCGCGCACCGACAGCGCAGCACCGCCACGGGCGTCGCCGTCGACCTTGGTGAGGATCACGCCGGTCAGCGGCAGTGCGTCGCCGAAGGCCTTGGCGGTGTTGGCCGCATCCTGGCCGGTCATGGCGTCGACCACGAACAGCGTCTCGACCGGGTTGATCGCGGCATGCAGCGCCTTGATCTCGCCCATCATTTCTTCATCGATGTGCAGGCGACCGGCGGTATCGACGATGACCACGTCGATGAACTTCAACCGCGCTTCTTTAATAGCCGCGTTGGCGATGTCGACCGGCTTCTGGCTCAGGTCGGACGGGAAGAAGGTCACACCGACTTCGCCCGCGAGCATTTCCAGCTGTTTGATAGCGGCCGGACGGTACACGTCAGCCGACACCACCATGACCGACTTCTTCTTGCGCTCTTTAAGGAAGCGCGCCAGTTTGCCGGCGGTGGTGGTCTTACCCGCACCTTGCAGGCCAGCCATCAGCACCACGGCCGGTGGCACGGCGCTGAGGTTCAGGTCTTCGTTGGCTGCGCCCATCAGGCTTTCGAGTTCGGCCTGGACGATCTTCACAAACGCCTGGCCCGGGGTCAGGCTGCGCGACACTTCGGTGCCGACCGCGCGCTCTTTGACCGAGTTGACGAAGTCCTTGACCACAGGCAAGGCCACGTCGGCTTCCAGCAACGCCATGCGCACTTCGCGCAGGGTGTCTTTAATATTGTCCTCGGTCAGCTTGGCCTTGCCGGTAACGTGGCGCAGCGTCTGCGAGAGACGGTCAGTCAAGTTTTCAAACATGCGCGATCCTTTCTGGCCCTATGGTAGACCGAGGTAATGGCGGCCCAGGCTGTGGTAAATCGCTATTAAAAACAGCGCTCGGCGAGCCTGCGGCGTGGGCAGGTCGCGGATTATAGCGAAGACTGCGCCCATGCACACCCGCTGTCTGGCCCGGGAGTCTTTCGTGGAACGCAGGGGTATGCCAAACTCAGCGCCTTTCGGGCTTGTCTATCAGGATTTATGGTCCCCTTGTCACCCAGTTTGCTACCCAGCCTCGCCGCCGCCATCTTGTATGCCGCTGCGACCCTCTATCAGGGCACTCGTCTGGCCCAAGGCGCCAAGGCGGACAAACGTCTGCTGGTAGGCCTGGGCGTCCTCGCCCTGCTGGCCCATGCCGCGAGCCTGTTCACCCACTTGATGACGCCGGTGGGCCTGGGCCTGGATTTTTTCAGCGCCGCCAGCCTGATCGCCGCGGCCGTCATCGCGCTGACGCTGATGGCCTGCTACCGAATCCCGGTCGAAAACCTGCTGGTCCTGCTGTTCCCCTTGGGGCTGCTGACGGTGCTGCTGGCGCAATTCGCCCCGACCGGCACTGTGCAGGTCATTGATGAAGAGCCGGGTATCCTCGCGCATATCCTGCTGTCGATCCTCGCGTACGGCATGTTCACCATTGCGGTGTTCCAGGCCTTGCTCCTGCTGCTGCAGGACCACCAGCTCAAGCACAAGCATCCGTCCGGGCTGATCAAGAACTTCCCGCCGCTGCAAACCATGGAAAGCCTGTTGTTCGGCTTCCTGTGGGCCGGCTGGACCCTGCTGTCGCTGTCGCTGATCTCCGGCTGGCTGTTCGTCGAAAACCTGTTCGCCCAGCACCTGGTGCACAAGACCCTGCTGGCGTGCCTGGCCTGGGTCGTATTCAGCGTCCTGCTGTGGGGCCGCAACCGCCTCGGCTGGCGCGGGCACAAGGCGATCCGCTGGACCCTGGCCGGTTTCTGCCTGCTGATGCTGGCCTACTTCGGCAGCAAGCTGGTTCGCGAATACATCCTGCATATCTGACGGGCGGCGATCATGGACAACTTGCCCCTGGGGCCGATGCTCGCGGTAATCGCCTTGCTGGTGTTATGGGCGGCGCTGTTTACCGCCATCGAAGCCGCCCAACAACACCTGCTGGCCCTGCGCCCCGGCACCCGCCAGGGTGACAAGGCCGCCGCCCGCCTGAGCTTCCCGCGTAACAGCCTGATCCTGTGCAACAGCCTGTGCCGCGCCGCCGTAGTGATCCTGTGCACCCTGCTGGCGATCTACGCTTGGGCGCAGAACGGCCCGTGGCTGGGCTGGCTGATTTCCTGCGCCGTGCTGCTGATACTCGCCGACTACCTGCCCCGCGCCCTGGCCACCCGCCATCCGCAGGCGGTGCTGGGCTTTGGTAACACGCTGTTGGGCGTGCCGCTGAAAATCCTCTACCCCCTGGCCTGGCTGCTCAATGGCATCAGCCTGTTGCTGCTGCGCCCATTCGCGCGCAAATCCGGCGTGGTGAAAAGAAGCGATGAACCGCTGCCCGACCACGATGACGAGCCTGAACCGGATGTCGACGACAGCCGTACCCCCGGCATGCCCGGCATCCACGCCCTGGACAACATCACCGTCAACGACATCCTGGTGCCACGCAGCGAAGTGGACGGCATCAACCTGGATGACTCGATCGAAGAGATCATCGAACAGCTGCGTACGTCCCAGCGCACGCGCCTGCCGGTGTTCCACAGTGACATCAACCAGGTCGAGGCCGTGCTCAACACGCGGCAGATCCAGCACCTGCTGCCTGATGCCAGCCTGACCAAAGAGGCGTTGCTCGCCGCCTGCCACGAGCCTTACTTCGTCCCGGAAAGTACGCCCCTGCAACTGCAGTTGCTGAACTTCCACAAACAGCAGCGGCGCCTGGGCATGGTGGTGGACGAGTATGGCGAAGTGCTGGGCATTGTCACCCTGGAAGATATCCTCGAAGAAATCGTCGGCGAATTCGAAAGCGATCAGGCTGTGGATAACCCCCATATCGAAGCCCAGCCCGATGGCCGCTACATCATCGACGGCGCCGCTTCGATCCGCGAACTGAACAAGAGCCTGGGCTGGCACCTGCCCAGCGACGGCCCCAAAACCCTCAACGGCCTGGTGACCGAAGCGCTGGAGACCATCCCGGATTGCGCGGTGTGCCTGAAAATCGGGCGCTATCGCCTGGAAATCCTCGAGACCGAGGACAACCGCGTGGCCAAGGTGCTGATCTGGCACACCAGCCGCGTGCCCGTCGCGGCATAACTTCCCGGCACACCACAATCAAATGTGGCAGGGGGCTTGCCCCGAATGCGGTGTGTCAGTCAGCTCATCTTGAACTGACACACCACAATCGGGGGCAAGCCCCCTCCCACATTTTGTTTTGCGGCGCTCCAACTACTTGTTGTATTTCAAAACCCCTTCCTATAATCGGTGCGGCTTACCAGAGCCCCGCCCGACCGCGTGCTACCCGCACTCCGCGCGTCCAGGCACCGCTGCATCGTGTCTAACCGGTGTTCGCTCCCATCCCGAGCCACCCCGCGCACTACCCTGATCCATGGGTGTTCGACCAATAATAATCCGCGTCCAAACGCGCAATGACCGTCAGGGATACCTCAATGAGCACCACCTATAACGAGGCCGCGACCGCCGCCCCGACCAACTCGACCGCCCGCGTCGCTACCGCGAGCATCGTCGGCACCGCCATCGAGTTTTACGATTTCTATATCTACGCTACGGCTGCCGCGCTGGTGATCGGGCCAGTGTTCTTTCCGCAGACCTCCGGCACCGCGCAGATGCTGGCGTCGTTCCTGACCTTCGGTATCGCCTTTATCGCCCGCCCGCTGGGCTCGGCACTGTTCGGCCACTTTGGCGACCGCATCGGGCGCAAGTCCACGCTGGTGGCCTCTTTGCTGCTGATGGGCGTGTGCACCACGCTGATCGGCTTGCTGCCCGGCTATGACAGCATCGGGGCCTGGGCGCCGATCCTGTTGTGTGTGCTGCGTTTCGGCCAGGGCCTGGGGCTTGGCGGTGAATGGGGCGGCGCGGCCTTGCTGGCCACCGAGAACGCGCCCAAGGGCAAGCGCGCCTGGTTCGGCATGTTCCCGCAACTGGGCCCATCGATTGGCTTCCTGGCGGCGAACGGTTTGTTCCTGATCCTGGCCATGAGCCTGAATGACGAGCAGTTCCGCAGCTGGGGCTGGCGCATCCCGTTCATCCTCAGCGCCGCGCTGGTGATGGTCGGCCTGTATGCGCGATTGAAGCTGCATGAAACCCCGGTATTCGCCAACGCCGTGGCCAAGGAAAAACCGGTAAAAGTGCCGCTGGTGGAGCTCTTCAGCCAACATTGGCTGCCCGTGCTGCTGGGCGCCGCGTCGATGGTGGTGTGCTATGCGCTGTTCTATATCACCACGGCGTTTTCCCTGAGCTATGGCGTGTCCACGCTGGGCTACAGCCGCGAAACCTTCCTCGGCCTGCTGTGTTTTGCCGTGCTGTTCATGGGCTTGGCCACGCCGCTGGCGGCCTTGGCCAGTGATCGCTACGGGCGCAAGCCGGTGCTGGTCGTCGGCGCGGTGCTGGCGATTCTCTCGGGCTTTACCATGGAGCCGCTGCTGACCCACGGTTCAACCTGGGCCGTTGCGCTGTTCCTGGCGCTGGAGCTGTTCCTGATGGGCGTGACCTTCGCACCGATGGGCGCGATGCTGCCGGAGCTGTTCCCGACCCGTGTGCGTTATACCGGCGCTTCAGCGGCGTATAACCTGGGTGGGATCGTCGGCGCTTCGGCCGCACCGTTCTTCGCGACCAAGCTGGTGGCGATGGGCGGGCTGAGTTATGTCGGCGGGTATGTGTCGGCGGCAGCGTTGCTCAGCTTGATTGCTGTGCTGTGCCTGAAAGAGACGCGGGATAATGATTTGAACAAGGTTGCCTGATAGACCGCTTTCGCGAGCAAGCCCGCTCCCACATTTTGAATGTATTCACAGTTCAAAATGTGGGAGGGGGCTTGCTCCCGATGCTTTTAGAGCTCTACAACAACCGCTTGGGAGGCACGAGTCGCTTTAGCCCGAGCCGCCTCAATCGACTCATCCCGCGCCAACGCCACACCCATCCGACGCTGGCCATTCACCTCAGGCTTACCAAACAGACGCAACGCCGTGTCCGGCTCGCTCAAGGCGGCGCCGAGGTTGGCGAATGCGGTCTGGGTCGACTGCCCTTCCACCAGGATCACCGCCGACGCCGACGGGCCGAACTGACGGATCAACGGAATTGGCAGGCCGAGGATGGCGCGCGCGTGCAGCGCGAACTGCGACAGGTCCTGAGAGATCAGGGTTACCAGGCCAGTGTCATGCGGGCGCGGCGACACTTCGCTGAACCATACCTGATCACCCTTGATGAACAACTCCACGCCAAACAGACCACGACCGCCCAAGGCTTCAGTCACCGCTTTGGCCACGCGCTCGGATTCGGCCAGGGCCACCGGGCTCATGGCTTGTGGCTGCCAGGATTCCTGGTAATCGCCCTTCTCCTGGCGATGGCCAACCGGCGCGCAGAAGGTGGTGCCGCCAATGTGGCGCACGGTCAGCAGGGTGATTTCGTAGTCGAAGTCGATAAAGCCTTCGATGATCACCCGGCCCTTGCCGGCGCGGCCGCCTTCCTGGGCGTAGTCCCAGGCTTTCTGCACGTCGTCGGTGCTACGCAGCAGGCTCTGGCCCTTGCCCGACGAACTCATCACCGGCTTGACCACGCACGGGAAGCCCAGGTCCTGGACGGCCTTGCTGTAGTCTTCGAAGGTGTCGGCGAAGTGGTACGGCGAGGTCGGCAGGTCCAGCTCTTCGGCGGCCAGGCGACGGATGCCTTCGCGGTTCATGGTCAGCGAGGTGGCACGCGCGGTAGGGATCACGGTGAAGCCTTCGGCTTCCAGCTCAACCAGGGTGGCGGTGGCGATGGCTTCGATTTCCGGCACGATGAAGTGCGGCTTTTCGGCCTCGATCACCGCACGCAGGGCGGCGCCATCAAGCATGTTGATCACGTGGCTGCGATGCGCCACCTGCATGGCCGGCGCGTTGGCGTAGCGATCCACGGCAATCACTTCAACGCCCAGGCGTTGCAGTTCGATTACCACTTCCTTGCCCAGCTCACCGCAGCCACACAGCATTACGCGGGTCGCGGTTGGCGACAATGGAGTTCCGATTCGGGTCATCTCAGGTCCTCAGGGGAGCGGATCATGGTGGAGAAAGGCCGGCATTTTACATGAACTGTGAAAATTGGCCTCAGTTGGCGACGGCCCGTTTGCGCATGCGCCACGCCATGATCAGCCACACCACGGTGACCCCGGCGAATTTGGACACCAGCGCGGTGCCCGCTACAGCCGGCGTGAGCGCGCCGATCAGGCCGAAAAAGATAAAGGTGTCGAGGGGAATGCTCAGCGCCGAACTTATCCACAGGCGATCGTGCAGCGGGCGCTTGGTGATGCTGAACACCAGCCAGTCGATGCATTCGGACACGGCGAACGCCGTGGCGCTGGCCAGGGCGATGGCGGGGTCGGACGTCACATACGACAGCACCAGCGCCGCCAGCATGGCAACGATTGCGCCGTGGCCGAAGCGGGTTTGCACCATGTCGCGCAGGATAAACACCAGGCCACCCCAGGCCGACCAGATAACGTCCAGGTGCGGGGCGGTGGAAAAGGCGAAGTTGATCAGCACGACGCTGCTGATGTAGGCGATCAGGAAGAGCATGGGGGATGGACCTGTGAGCAATCGGCACAGGGTACTTCACATTTTGAAATATGTCGTCTGGGAGGCCCTATCGGGGGCAAGCCCCCTCCCACAGGTGACCGTGTTTCTCCTGTAGGAATGCAGTCAAAATGTGGGAGGGGGCTTGCCCCCGATAGCAATCTGTCAGCCGCCAGATTTGCCGGGAGTCATCCACACCAACCCACTCGCCAGCGCCCGCTCATGGCACAACCCCAACACCACCCGGCGCTCGGTATTGTCCATGCGGCTCCAGCGCGTGATCTCAGCCACAGTGCGCTGGCAGCCGGTGCAAATGTCGTCATCATCCAGCGCGCAAATGCTCACGCACGGCGAGGCGACGGGGCGTTCGCTCGGGTTCATTCTTCCTGCTCAGCCAAGTCACGCGCATAGCGCTGTGAGTTGTGCACATAGTGCGCGGCGCTGGCTTCCAGCATGCTCTTTTGCGCGTCGGTCAGCTCACGTACGATCTTGCCCGGCGAGCCCATCACCAGCGAGCCATCGGGGATCTCCTTGCCTTCGCCGATCAGCGAATTGGCGCCGATGATGCAATGCTTGCCGATCTTGGCGCCGTTGAGGATCACCGCATTGATGCCGATCAGGCTGTAATCGCCCACGGTGCAGCCGTGCAGCATGGCGTTGTGACCGATGGTCACGCCGGTGCCCAGGGTCAGCGGGTAGCCCATGTCGGTGTGCATCACGCTGCCGTCCTGCACGTTGCTGTTCTTGCCGATCAGGATCAGTTCGTTATCGCCACGCAACACCGCGTTGAACCAGACGTTGGCGCCCTCCTCCAGCTTGACCTTACCTACCAGGGTGGCATTGGGGGCTACCCAACTGTTGGGGTGCGTCTCGACGCGGGCGTCGCCCAGGCGGTATTTCATGGTGGTTCCTCACGGCTTGCCATTCACACGATGGCTTAGATATTGATGAAGCTCTTGGGCGGCTGGTGCAGGCTGATCTTGGCGTCGTCATAGAGCAGGTTGATCAGCTCGACGATCATGATCGCCGTCAGCCCCCAGATTTTATATTCGCCAAACCGATAGCTGGGCACATACCAACTGCGGCCCTGGTAATCGATTCTGTGGGTATGTTCGCGCGGGTCCTGTCGGAAAAAATCCAGGGGCACGCTGAAAACCGCGGCAATCTCAGCATCGTTGGCCAGGTATTCAACGTAATCGGGGATAACTCCCACGTAGGGCGTAACCCGGATGCCATGCAGGGAAATCAGCGGGCTCAGCGGGCCGATAACCTCCACCAGGCCAGGCGGCAGGCCGATTTCTTCTTCGGCCTCACGCAGTGCGGTAAAGATAAGGTCCGGGTCTTCAGGGTCGCGGCGCCCGCCAGGAAAGGCCACTTCGCCGCCGTGGGTCGACAGGCCGCTGGCGCGCAGCGTCAGGATCAGCTCGGGTTCATCACTGCGGGTAATCGGCACCAACACCGCAGCCTCGGGAAAACGCCCGTCAGTTTCCAGCGTGTGGGGGGTGTGATTGCTTACCCGGCGAAGTAGCTCGTCCAGCATGAGTCATCTCGGTCTGTTGGCTACCTTGCATCATGCACCAAAGCGCGCAGGCGCCCAACCCCAAAACCCCTGCGGTGTCGCTAAACGACAACTTGCAGGGCCCTGCCAGCCAAGCCAAGATAGACGCACTTTCCAGGAACCCCAGCATGAATTTCTGCAGCCAGTGCGGTAAACCGGTTACCCAGCGCATTCCCGAAGGCGACGGGCGCCTGCGTTTTGTGTGTGATCACTGCTCGACCATTCACTACCAGAACCCCAATATCGTCGCGGGTACAGTGCCGGTGTGGGGCGACAAGGTGCTGCTGTGCCGCCGCGCCATCGAACCGCGCCTGGGTTACTGGACCCTGCCCGCCGGGTTCATGGAAAACGGCGAAACCGTGGAACAGGCCGCCATGCGCGAAACCCTGGAAGAAGCCTGCGCCCGCGTGCGCAACCTGAGCATCTATACCCTGATCGATGTGCCACACATCAGCCAGGTGCATATCTTCTACCGCGCCGAACTGGTCGACCTGGACTTCGCCGCCGGCCCCGAAAGCCTCGAAGTGCAGCTGTTCGACGAAGCCGATATCCCTTGGTCCGAGCTGGCTTTCCGCACGGTGGGGCGTACCTTAGAATGCTTTTTCGCTGACCGCCGGCTGCAGTCGTACCCGGTGCGCAGCGAGGCTGTGCCGCCGATGGGCAAGCCCGCCCAATGACACTCCGGCAGATGGCCTTTGAAGGGATACCGTTTTAATGCGTTGGTTGCTTGCTGTTATCTGCCTGTCGTTCGCTACCCTTTCACCCGCCGCCACTGTGCAAACCCTGGGCGGCAAAACCGTCGAAAAAGTCCTGGTGCTCAAGTCTGCCCACCAGTTGCAACTGATCAACGACGGCAAGCCGTTCAAGACCTACCGTATTTCCCTGGGTAAAAACCCCAAGGGCCACAAGCTGATCGAGGGCGACCGCCGCACCCCGGAAGGCCTTTACTGGATCGACTGGCGCAAGACCAGCGACCGTTTCAACCTGGCCATGCATATCTCCTACCCCAATATAAGCGACGCCGCCCGCGCCCGCCGCGAAGGGGTGAAGCCCGGCAGCATGATCATGATCCACGGCACGCCCGACACCGAAGACTACCCGGAGCAGTGGTTCCACACCCTGGACTGGACCGACGGCTGCATCGGCATGCGCAACGTCGACATGCGCGAAGTCTGGAACCTGGTCAAAGACGGCACCCTGATCGAGATTCGGCCCTGATCTTCGACCGCTGGTAAAATAATCAAAAAATAATTCCTGCCCCTGGCAGCGCCTGCCGGTGAATACCAATTCATCGCGCGGGCCGCACGCTTCTGCGCGCAATAAAGACCTCTCTAATACCACTTGATACCAGGCACCAATAAAGGGCCATGAAACACGCGCGCGCACCATTTTCGTGGCGTTGACATGGTATTTAAGTGGTATTAGCTTGCGACCACTACCGGGCGACAACACTCCAATAACCGCATCGGAAACCGAACATGATGAACGCCATCCTGGCCTTGCGCCCTGACGACAAACAATCGACCCCGCTGTACCTGCAACTGGCCCGTAGCCTTGAAGCGGCGATCCATGCCGGCCAATGGAAATCCGAACAGGCGCTGCCCTCGGAGCGGGCCCTCAGCGAGCAACTGAGCATTTCCCGGGTCACCGCGCGCAAGGCGCTGGAAGTACTTTTTGAACAAGGCTTGATCCGCCGCAGCCAAGGCTCCGGGACCTTTATCACGCCGCGCCTTGAACAACCGCTGTCACGCCTGTCTGGCTTCAGCGAGATGCTGCGGCTCAAGGGCTTTGTGCCGGGTTCGCAGTGGCTGGAGCGCGACATCACCTCGCCCACCCCCGAAGAGTTGATCCGCCTGTGCCTTTCGCACACCGACAAGGTGGCGCGGCTCAAGCGCTTGCGCAAAGCCGATGACACGGTGATGGCGATTGAAATGACCGCGATTCCCGCCTCGGTGCTGCCGCACCCGCAAAACCTCGGCAGCTCGCTGTACGAATACCTCGAGAGCATCGGCAAACCCATCGTCCGCGCCTTGCAACACATCCAGGCCATCAACGCCTCGGACGAATTCGCCCAGTTGGTGGGCATCGCCCCCGGCACCGCCATGTTGCTGATGACCCGGGTGGGCTACACCGCCGACAACACGCCAATCGAAATCACCGACACCTACTGCCGCAACGACTACTACGACTTCGTCGCAGAGCTTCGACGCTAGAGAGAACTGTCCATGTCCGAAGACAACATCCTCACGCCCCAAGGCTGGGTGCGCGGCCGCCTCGTGCACGCGCATGGCAAGGTCACCGCCATTGAAGGCGTGCCCTGCGACCCCGCCGACAACGACCTGCCCTACCTGCTGCCAGGCTTTATCGACCTGCATGTGCACGGCGGCGGCGGCAAGGACATCATGGAAGGCGCGACCGCCTTCGAAACCATCACCCGCACCCATGTGCGCTTTGGCACCACCTCGCTGCTGGCCACCACCATGACCGCGCCGCCCGAGGAAATCTCCCGCGTACTCGGTGAACTCGGCACGTTCTGCGAGCAACGGCCTACCGGCAGCGCCCGTGTACTCGGCGTGCACCTGGAAGGGCCCTACATCAATCCGGGAAAACTCGGCGCGCAACCCAACTTCGCCCACACCGCGTTGATGGCCGAAGTCGAGGACTACCTGCGCCTGGCGCCGATCCGGGTGATCACCATCGCCCCGGAAATCGCCGGCCATGACGGCCTGATCCGCGCGCTCAGCCAGCGCGGCGTGCGCATGCAGATCGGCCACACCCTGGGCAGCTATGAAGAAGGCGTCGCCGCCCTCGCCGCCGGCGCTACCAGCTTCACCCATTTGTATAACGCCATGAGCCCGCTGCATCACCGCGAGCCAGGCATCGTCGGTGCCGCGCTGGCCCACGCCCAATACGCAGAACTGATCCCGGACTTGCTGCACGTGCACCCCGGCGCCATGCGCGTGGCCCTGCGCTCGATCCCCTGCCTGTATTGCGTCACCGACTCCACCGCCGCCGCCGGCATGCCCGATGGCGAATACAAGCTGGGCAGCCACACCGTGACCAAATGCCTGGGCGGCGTACGCCTGGCTGATGGCACCCTGGCCGGCAGCACGCTGACCATGGACCAGGCGCTGCGCAACCTGGTGAAAATCGGCCTGCCGATCAGCGAAGCCTCACAGCGCCTGTCGCAATTTCCTGCGGACTACCTGGGCCTGGAACAACGTGGTCGCCTGCAGCCCGGCAGCTTTGCCGACTGTGTGCGCCTGGACCGCTCCCTGCACCTCACCGACGTAATGGTCGAAGGAGACACCATTGACTTCAAAAATGCTTGAAGAGGCCTTGGCCTCCGGTGACGCGGTTGCCGCGCAACTGCAACGCCTGGACCCGCTGCTGGAGGAAGTCGCCGGTCGCCTGCGCCGCCAGCCGCCGCAAGTGGCGATGACCATCGCGCGCGGCAGTTCGGACCACGCCGCCAGCTACTTCGCCTACCTGGCCATGCAACATGTGGGCATCCCGGTGGCGTCGTTGCCGATGTCGGTGGTGACCTTGTTGCAGGCGCCGTTGAAGGTCAGTGGCCAGGTGGCGTTTGGTTTTTCTCAGTCCGGCCAAAGCCCGGACCTGGTCAACAGCCTGCGCCTGCTGCGCAAACGTGGAGCCTTGAGCGTCTCGCTGGTCAACGCCGATGACTCGCCGCTGCAAGCCGCGTGTGAATTTCACCTGCCGTTGTGCGCCGGACCGGAGCTCAGCGTGGCGGCGACCAAAAGCTTTATCGCCACCCTCAGCGCCAGCGCGCAATTGATCGGCCACTGGAACCAAGAAGCCGATTTGCTGCAAGCCTGCCGCGCGCTGCCGGATGGCCTGCGCGACGCCGCCGGGCAGGATTGGAGCAGCGCCATCGAGGCGCTGCGTGGCTGCCAGCAATTGATGGTGATCGGCCGTGGCGCCGGGTTTGCCATCGCCCAGGAAGCCGCGCTCAAGCTCAAGGAAACCTCGGCAATCCAGGCCGAAGCCTTCAGCAGCGCCGAAGTGCGCCACGGGCCGATGGCCTTGATCGACGCCAACTACCCGCTGCTGATCTTCGCCCCACGCGGCGCCGAACAAGCCGGCCTGTTGAGCCTGGCCGCCGACATGCGCCAACGCGGCGCCCGCGTGTTACTGGCCGCGCCGGACGATATCAGCGAACGCGACCTGACCCTGAGCCGCGCCGAACACCCGAGCCTGGACCCGATCCTGGCAATCATGAGTTTCTACGTGATGGCCGCAGGCCTGGCCGTGGCCCGGGGCATGGACCCCGACCAACCGCGCCACCTGAGCAAAGTCACCCGCACTCACTGAGTGGCGTTTTCCTGATGAGTACCGTGCCCATGTCCAACAACAATAATGCATTGACCCTCTGCGCCCCCTTAAGCGGGCCGGTGCTGACCCTGGGCAACGTTCCCGATGAAGTGTTCGCCAGTGGCGCCATGGGCGAGGGTATCGCCATCGACCCGCTGAACGATTGCCTGCACGCGCCGTGTGATGGGGTGATCATCCATGTCGCCCGCACCGGCCACGCGCTGACGATTCGCGCGCACAACGGTGCCGAGCTGCTGATGCACGTGGGCATCGACACCGTGGAGTTGAATGGCGAAGGCTTTGCGCTGCTGGTCAAGCAAGGCGCGCAAGTGAGCAAGGGCCAGGCGCTGGTGCAGTTTGACCTGGACCGCATTGCGCGCCAGTGCAAGAGCCTGGTGAGCCTGATCATTCTGACCAACAGCGAGCGCTTTGAGCTGACGCCGCTCGCGCTGCAAACGGTCAAGCTCGGCGACCCGCTGATGCAGGTTGCCGCGCGCGCGACCGCCACCGCGCAAACGGCTGTGGATAACGCCCAGGCCGAAGCCAGCGCCCACGTGCGCATCACCCACCGTGGCGGTTTGCATGCGCGCCCCGCCGCCCTGGTCCGCAAGGCCGCCCAAGGTTTCAGCAGCCAGGCGCATTTGCACTTCGGCGACAAATCGGCGCCGTGCGACAGCTTGATTGGCCTGATGGGCCTGGGGATCGGCGAAGGCGACGAGGTGCGCGTGAGCTGTCGCGGCAAAGATGCCGACGCAGCATTGCAGGCGTTGGTCGCCGCCTTGTCGGTTGCGATTAAAGAGCAGCATCACGCGCCGGTCGTCACCGCGCCACGTCGGGCCACTACCGAAGCGCACGTGCTGCAAGGCGTGTGCGCGGCACCGGGCCTGGTCTGCGGGCCGCTGTTCCGCCTGGCCGGCATCGAGCTGCCGGCCGACACCGGCACGCATAACCCCGACGAACAACTGCAACGCCTGGACGCGGCGCTGGAGCAGGTGCGCGGCGAAATCCGCGGCACCCTGGACCACGCCCGCCAACGCCAAGCCGTCGAAGAGGAAGACATCTTCGCCGCCCACCTCGCACTGCTCGAAGACCCGGCCCTGCTGGACGCAGCCACCCACGCCATCGAACACGGCAGCGCCGCCACCCATGCCTGGCGCGATGCAATCCAGGCCCAGTGTGCGGTGTTGCTGGCCTTGGGCAAGCCGTTGTTTGCCGAGCGCTCCAACGACCTGCGCGACTTGCAACAACGCGTGTTGCGCGCGCTGCTGGGCGAGGCCTGGCACTTCGAATTGCCGGCCGGGGCAATTGTCAGCGCCCATGAGCTGACGCCCTCGGACCTGCTGCAACTGAGCGCGCAACAGGCGGCCGGTATCTGCATGGCCGAAGGCGGCGCCACCTCCCATGTGGCCATACTGGCGCGGGGCAAAGGCCTGCCGTGTGTAGTGGCGTTGGGTGCAGACGTGCTGGACGTGCCCCAAGGCCAACGCGTGGTGCTCGACGCCGCCAACGGTCGCCTGGAACTGGCACCCAGCGACGCCCGTCACGCCGAAGTCCACCAACTGCGTGACGCGCAAAAGCTGCGGCGCCAGCAGCAACAGGCACACGCCCAATTACCGGCGATCACCAGCGATGGCGTGAGCATTGAAGTGGCCGCCAATGTCGCGTCCAGCAACGAGGCCCAAGTGGCCTTTGAAAACGGCGCCGATGGTGTCGGCCTGTTGCGCACCGAGTTCCTGTTCGTCGACCGCCGTACCGCTCCCGACGAACAGGAACAGCGTCAGGCCTATCAAGCCGTGCTGGATGCCATGGGGGATAAGTCGGTGATTATCCGCACCATCGACGTCGGCGGCGACAAACAGCTCGACTACCTGCCGCTGCCCGCCGAGGCCAACCCGGTGCTGGGTCTACGCGGTATTCGCCTGGCCCAGGTGCGCCCGGAGGTGCTCGACCAGCAACTGCGCGCGCTGCTGCAAGTGTGCCCGCTGGAGCGCTGCCGCATCCTGCTGCCGATGGTCAGCGAGGTGGATGAACTGCTGCAGATTCGCCAGCGCCTGGATGAACTCTGCGTAGAGCTGGAACTGAACCAGCGCCCCGAGCTTGGGGTAATGATCGAAGTGCCCGCCGCCGCGCTGATGGCTGAGCAATTGGCCAAGCATGCGGACTTTCTGTCCATCGGCACCAATGACCTGTCCCAGTACACCCTGGCCATGGACCGCGACCACGCCGGCCTGGCCGCGCGGGTCGATGCCTTGCACCCGGCCCTGCTGCGGCTGATCGCCCAGACCTGCTCTGGCGCGGCGAAACATGGGCGTTGGGTCGGTGTGTGTGGCGCCCTGGCGTCCGACCCGCTGGCCACGCCGGTACTGGTTGGCCTGGGGGTCCGCGAGCTGTCGGTCAGCCCGCTGCAAATCGGCGAAATCAAGGACCGCGTCCGCCACCTGGACGCGGCGCAATGCCGGCAATTGAGCCAAGGCCTGCTCGACCTGAGCAGCGCCAAGGCCGTGCGCCAAGCCTGTCAAACCCACTGGCCGCTGAGCTGACAACAACAAGAAAAAGGAGACCCGCCATGTACCAACTATTCATCGAAGGGCTGCAACGCCTGGGCCGTGCATTGATGCTGCCGATCGCCATTTTGCCGATCGCCGGCCTGCTGCTGCGCCTGGGTGACACCGACCTGCTCAACATCGCCGTGATGCACGACGCGGGGCAAGCGATCTTCGCCAACCTCGCGCTGATCTTCGCCATCGGTATCGCCGTGGGTTTTGCCCGCGACAACAACGGCACGGCGGGGCTGGCCGGGGCGATTGGCTACCTGGTGATGGTCTCTACGCTCAAGGTGATGGACAGCAGCATCAACATGGGCATGCTCGCCGGTATCGCCAGCGGCTTGATGGCGGGGGCGCTGTATAACCGCTTCAAGGACATCAAGCTGCCAGAGTACCTGGCGTTCTTCGGCGGGCGACGGTTTGTGCCGATTGTTACCGGGTTCTCGGCAGTGGCGCTGGGGGTGATCTTCGGCCTGATCTGGCCGCCGATCCAGCACGGTATCAACAGCTTCGGCGTGTTGCTGATGGAAAGCGGCAGCTTCGGCGCGTTCGTGTTCGGCGTGTTCAACCGCCTGCTGATCGTCACCGGCCTGCACCACATCCTCAATAACATGGCGTGGTTTGTGTTCGGCAGCTTTACCGACCCGCTCACCGGTGCGGTAGTGACCGGCGACCTGACTCGCTACTTTGCCGGCGACCCCAAGGGCGGCCAGTTCATGACCGGCATGTTCCCGGTGATGCTGTTCGGCTTGCCCGCCGCGTGCCTGGCGATGTACCGCAATGCCCTGCCGGAGCGGCGCAAAGTCATGGGCGGGATTTTCCTGTCGATGGCGCTGACCTCGTTCCTCACCGGCGTGACCGAACCGATTGAATTCGCGTTCATGTTCCTCGCGCCGTTCCTGTACCTGATCCACGCGCTGCTCACCGGTTTGTCGATGGCCGTGACCAATATGCTCAATATCCACCTGGGCTTTACCTTCTCCGGCGGGTTTATCGACATGGTGCTGGGTTGGGGTAAGTCCACCAATGGCTGGCTGGTGTTCCCCGTCGGGCTGGCGTATGCGCTGGTGTATTACAGCGTGTTCAACTACTGCATTCGCCGCTTCAATTTGAAGACGCCGGGGCGTGAGGATATCCAGGTCGCGCCGGCTGAAGCGATGAGCGACAACCAGCGGGCCGGGGCGTATATCCGTGCGCTGGGGGGTGCGGCCAATCTGTTGAGTGTGGGCGCCTGCACCACGCGTCTGCGCCTGGACATGGTGGATCGCAACAAAGCCGTGGACGCCGAACTGAAAGCCCTGGGCGCCATGGCCGTGGTGCGCCCGGGCAATGGTGGGAGTTTGCAAGTGGTGGTGGGGCCGCTGGCCGACAGCATTGCCGATGAGATTCGCTTGGCGATGCCGTCGTTTGTTGCCACGGCGCCTGTGGATAAGCCGGTGGCGGTGAACCTGCATGAAGCGGAAAAATGGCTGATTGCCCTGGGTGGCCGGGCGAATGTGCGCCAGCTGGAAGCCGTGGCCATGACCCGGTTGCGGGTGGAGTTGGGGGATGATTCGGTAGTGTCTGAAGCAGACCTGACTGCGCTGGGTTGCCAAGGTGTCAGCCAGCTTGATAGCGGTGTTTGGCACCTGTTGATTGGTGACAAGGCATCGGGGTTGGGTGAGGCGTTGGAGCGGTTGGTCGGTAGCCGTGAGGTGGGCGCCGGGGTGTAGAGGTGCAGTGACTGTTCTGGCCTATTCGCGAGCAAGCCCGCTCCCACATTTTGATGTGTGAATACATTCAAATGTGGGAGCGGGCTTGCTCGCGAATGGCCCTCACAGGCACCTGATTACTTCTGCTCAGGCACCTCAAACAAATCCAACACCCGATCCACCATCAACTGAATCCCTTCCACCATCCGATGAATCCCCAGCACCGCATCGCGTTGCGGGCCGTCGACTTCAAAAGCCAGATTACCCGCCAGCGCCTGCACTGATGCCAGGTCTTGAGAGGCGTTGGCCAGCAGGGTTTCGCTGTTCAGGTTGGGGAGTAAGGTGAAAAGTTGGTCAGTGGGCTGAGAGTTAGATGGGGGATTTGGACTGTCTTTGATCATGGTAATGCTCCTCAAATAATGGGAACTACCAACATCACTTGCAGATGATGGGTGGCAGCTGTGCGCAGGCCTGCAAGACCAAGGAAGGAGCCTCCCGGGTAGACCCAAAGGTCTCCCGCACACAGCCACCATAAAGCGATGACTATGAAAAGCGCCACGATTATAGCGGCGCTTATGAGCTCCAACATAATTTCGGCGGGCTTGCAGTCCCGGTCGCTGAATTGGCAGCGACCCACGAAGACTATTCAAGCCAGTTCCGAGGGACAACCTGAAAACCTCGTAGGAAAACGCCTTACAACACGACTATCTATCTACAGCCCCGCCCCCCATCACCTTCCCCAAGCTGAGGCTTCTAACCCTTAGCATGGAGAATGTGCCGATGAGCACTTCCACCCTGTCCTTCAGCGATATCAAAGGCTCGCTGCACCAGATCGGCGGCCATCTGTTTCTGAGCCCGGCACAGTTGCTGCCCGAGCACCAACCGTCTGCCGAGCAAGCCTATCTGGAGCGCGTCAACAGCCTGCTCAAAACCCATTACCAAACCCTGCTGGGTAAGAGCCGCAAGCTTTACGAAACATTGCCGGGCACTGACTTGTACAGCACACAAGGGCAAGCACTGGTCGACACACTCAAGCGCAGCCTCAACGCCGAGCTGCTGGACATGGACCTGCGCGAGCCGATCAACGGCGCCTCACGCAAGTCGTTCCTGATCGAGGCGGCGGGGCTTATGGCCCTGGAGTACGAGGCACGGCTGGGGGTTCAGGATCGCCTGCTGCACCCGCAAGACAGCGCCATGCTGGCGCAGGTGCGCTCGGGCCCCTCCCTGCGGCCGGGCCTGTACGCCCTGAGGTTCGGCTATCAGGATAAAACCATCGAGCTGGCAGGCGCCTTTGTCGCCACGCAAAAGAACAGCCCGATCGTAACGTCGTTGACCGCCACCGAAGCCGTTGGCCGCGTGTTGCTGTTCACGCCAGTGCGGGGGATCGAAGCGTTCGACTCACTGAGCGAACTCAATGACCGCCTGCTGCAAATCCTCAATCACCCCACCAGCCGCCATGAATTCATGACGTTGCTGCCCAAGCGTTACCACACCCTGACGGCGGCAGGCATCTGGCCACTGGCGCTGGCAAGCATCAACGAAAAGCCGCTGTTCGAGCACCTGTTCGATACCCAGGTGGACAAGCGCACGCAGGATATCGATTACGCGCTGAGCTTCGCCGACAACCCGAGTCGCGACCCGGCCCAATTACACAGTGCCCTCGACACCGCCATCACCACCACCCCGCCCGACTTCAGCGCCCGCCTTGAACTGCGCGCCCAGGCCTTGCTCGAGCGCCATCTGCGTCTGAGTGCGCCTGACTGGTATCGCAGCGCCAGCGAAACCCGGCGTGCCGAGTTGGCCGAGCACCTGGGGCAATACAACCAGGCCCGCCAGGCGTTGCTTGACCTGCTCGGCCCGGCCGCCACGCCCCACGCCCTGGCCGCGCATCAGTGGCGCGAGCGCTTGAGCGATGAGCTGGAGATTGACGACCTGCAGCCCGAGCACCTGCTGGTCACCACCCAGCGCGTGATGACCGGCCTTGGCCCTTATGAACAACAGCGCAACCTGATCGACCTGGCCCTGCGCGGCCTGCACACAGGCGACGAATTGCCCGGCTCGGACTTTGTGCAAAAAACCACGCTGACTTATCACGGTGCAGCGCTGCCCGACACCTACCGCGACCTTACCCCCACCTGGCTCGCCAAGCAGCTGAGCACCCTGCAGCCGCGTATCGATTTTGCCCAGGTGCAACAGGATCTGCATGGCCGCGTCGAACTCAAACAGGCCATCGAACAGATGCTGGACCGGCGGATCAATGCGCTGGCCTACACCGCTGTGCTGCAAAACCACTTGAGCGACGATGACTTCCAGTTGATCCAGCGGCTGCGCGCCGGCAGCGACCCACAACTGAGCGCCGCCAGCCTGGGCTCCGGCGCGCTGTCCCTGCACGGTGCGCAACTGCTGGACCTGTGGGCATTGCGCCAGGCCGACAGCACCGGCACGATCAAGCGCGTGCTGCTGTGCACCCCGCAGGCACCGCGTGCGCAGCAGTTCATGGCCTTCGACAGCGAAGCGCAGTGCCAAGCCCATATCCTGGGCTGGGCCGTGGATAACGGCGTCGAGGCGGCTTCCGGCAGCCTGACCGATTACCTGATCACGCGCCTGCCCATGCGCTTTCGCGGCACCATGAACACCGTGCTGGCCGGCCTGGGCTTCAAGCCCCATAGCCAGGAACACCAGGAGGTCAGCTTCAACACTGCGCCGAGCTATCAAGCCTGCCTGCAATCAATGGCCGAGCATGCGCTGCGCACACGCGTGGATGACTATGACTTCAGTACGCCGCCGTGGTTTCGCTCGGCCAGCACCGAACAGCGAAGAACACTGCTGACGCTGAACGAAAATGCCGACAACACCCTGCAGGTCTACAACGCCCAGGCGTTTTCGGAAGCCAGCTTCCCAAGCTTCGACAGTTACGTGCATCAACAGGCGCGGCTGCGCTTGAACCGGTTGCTCGGGCGCTCACAAAACGATGTCGACCCGGACAGCGTATGGGCCTACTCACCGCCCGCGCTGATCGGTGCCTGGACACCTGCTCCGCAGACGTATACCCAGCTGTATCGCGACGGCTACGCCGATGGCGTGGGGTTTATCGACGAAAAATTCTCCCACTCGGCACGCTTCAGAGGCCCGCAAGGCATCGACCTGACGCCACTGACCGCACAAACCGTGGCGCGCTCGATCACAGGCGTGTGGGTCGGCGAACGCTACATCGATAAGGTGCGGGGCGAATTGCTGAACAGCCGTGAGCCCTCGTATGACATCCGGCGCAGGACCGTACTGGCCATCACGCAATGGCAGTTGCAAAGCGCCGCCCTCGAAAGCCAGCTGCAAGGCCATATCGCCGAGGTTGATCGGCAGTGGCTGGACCTGTGCATCGCCGGCATGGGCGACACCTCGGTGCAGGCCCGCACCCGCTACACCATGCATCGCCTGATGATCGATGGCGATTGGGTCATCGGCGCCTGGCTGTTCACCCACGCGGACAACCCGGTGCTGCTCTACACCCCGCAGGCCCCCGATGGCATCAGCTTTCGCGAGGCACGCCTGTTCAATTACCTGCTGAAAAAGCAGCCGGGCATGATTGCTTACCTCACCGAGCGGGTGGGCGTGCAATCGCGTACGCGGGTGCGCAACTTCCTTGAAGAAGCCCGACGCAAGCTCCCCGAACAGCTGGACAAAACCAGCATCAGCCCCGCGCGCTACGACACCACCCAGCGCGTTGCCCCCATCACCGACCTGCGCCAGGCGCTGTACAACATGAAGCTGCAACGCAAGATCGACGACGTGGCAGCCACCACCGTAAGCCGCACGCAGATGATCACCGGCATTCTCTGGACATGCGTGGAATGGGTGGCCGCCGTTGCCACGGCGCCGTTTCCGGTGCTGAGCCTGAGTGTCGGCCTGTTGCTGGCATTCAAGGACGCCATGCTGGCCCTGCATGCCTACAATCAGGGCGATACCTCGGCCGCTTTCGAGCACTTCCTCGGCTACCTGTTCAACAGTGCCGGCGCGCTGTTCACCGACCTACGGCCCGCACTGCGCGCACTCAACCCCGTGACCAAACCACTGCGTTTGAGTGCGGCCGATGCCGGGCAAAGCCGTGCGCTGCAACTGATCAACCAACTGGAAGCCGCGTCGCCCGCCCCGCAAGGCATGCAACCGGTGATCTTCGACGGCCAGGCGTTATGGGCGCCCAAGACCCCGGATGCGCTCGGGCGTTACTTGCTGTATCGCCTCGACCCAGCAGCCGGCCAGTTGGTGTCCACCGCCCGCTTGGCCGAACCCAACGTCGACGGTGTGTGGGTGCGCAGCGGGCTGGCCGGTGGTGCGCCCAAGTATGAAAGCCTGCCAGAAACCCCCGGACCACATAAAGATTACGGGGTGCCAGCGAAATACTGGCGTGACGTTGAACTCGTCCTCAACCCACAGATGAAACCGGACATGATCCTGTGGGCCGATGTCGCGCAAATCCCCGCGCAAATGCAGCTGGATAACACCGCCATGAAACTGCGCCCTGCACGGGGCATCTATCAGCAGCAGGTCATGCGCCTGGCCAGCGACGCCCAGGCATTTTTCCAGACGTTTGTGCCGCTGCCTGCCGTGGCAAAAGTGCCAGCTGTCGACGCCAGTGCATCATTCGCCGAACTGATTGGCACACAAGCATTTACCGGCAACAAGCACCTGCTCGTCGGCGCCCTGCCGGGCTCGATTGCCGGCAAGCAGGTACTGATCGACAACATGGATGCGCTGATTGAAAAGGGGTTCAACACGCTGTATCTGGAATACCTGCCGGGAGATGTATTCAGGGTAAAATTGCAGAAACTGAACAGTGGTGAGTCCTGGCGCCATATCCGCAAGCATTTGAGCACCGTCGATAAGGCTCTGGGCTTTGCGTCAGACGCGCAGTATTCGTACCTGGCGCTGGTCAGCAAAGCCAGGGCGAAAGGCCTGCAGGTAAGGGCGCTGGACGCGTCGACGTCCTATCAGCTCGATAGCGCGCTGATCCTGGGAGACGAGCCGCCTACCACGCCACGCAATAATCGCCTGAGAAATTTCTACTCGCATAAAGCCATCGAAGCGGATATGGCCGACACCCCGCAGGAACGCTGGGTGGCTCTGGTGGAGCCGTCGCGCCTGCGCACGTTCGAGCAGACGCCTGGTTTGGCAGACCTGCAAGACGCTGTCGCACTGCGCATCGAAGATGTCGGCACAGATCAGCCCATGGGCATTCGTATTGATACGCCTGGCTCGATACCCGGCGACGCACAAGCCCAGGGCGACTACCTCATGACCTTGCCCAGCGCCTATAAGGTGGCCGAGCCTGCCGCACCAGCCGTATCGGCGCCTACCCCCGTCGCTGAACATTTCAGCAACTTCGACATCGCCCCGGCCTTCAGAGACGATATCGTCCAACTGGCGCAGGAGCCCCATGGCCTGGACAGCCGATACGGGTTGGTTACGACATCGCGAATGCCTGCCTTCAATGCATTCATCGACACACGCTCGCGGTTGCGCAGCAGCGCCGAAACCTTCTTCGCCAACTATGTACCACCCATCCGGCCAACACTGCCGGTGGTCACGGCAGCCACGACGCCCCAAGCGTTTATCAAACAGGTCAGCGACAGCCGGCTGTCAGGGCTGGTAATCGGCGAAGGCCATGCTCACGAAGCCAGCAAAACGCTGCTCAGAACGCAGATGAAGACCTTCAAGGAGGCGGGTTTCAAGACCCTCTATGTCGAACACCTGCTCACGGATCTGCATCAGACTGAACTCGATCTGTTCCAGCGTACCCAGCGCGTTCCCGGCCGCCTCAAGGCTTATCTCAAAGGTCAGGATGAAGGGCATATGTGGCCGTACAGCGGCCCCGACACCTACACGCAAGTGATCCAGGCCGCCAATAAATATGGCATGCGCGTGCGGGCCCTCGACTGTACCGCCAGCTATCACGTTAAAGGGTTGTCGGTAGCCAACCCATCGCGAAACCAGATGTTCAGTTACTTCGCGACCAGGGTCATCGAAGCCGACCAGGCGGCGCAGGGCGCGCACAAATGGATCGCCTTTGTCGGCAGTGCACACACCAATATCAACGAGGGGGTGCCGGGGCTGGCCGAGATGCTGGGCGCCGTCAGCCTGCATGTGCGGGACACCGCGCCGGCACTGGCCAGAGGCATTCACCCCGGCTACTGGGAAAGCGATCTTGGCAGCCTCACTTCGGTTGCGCTGCGCAGTGACTTCAAGCTCGATGTCGGTAAAGCTGGCCGGCCGCTTCCCATCGCTTTTGTCGCGATTGAGCGGTCGAAATTGACCCATGCCGGACACTATCTGATCGAACGGCCGTCCACCACAGAAACCCGCCTGGTGCACCACTCCCAAACGGGAGAGATCGTCACCACGCCGATTCAAGTGGACGACAACGGGATGTTCTTCATTGATCGCTGGGGCAAGCAAGCAAAACGCTTCAAGCACCTGTTCACCTTACTCAAGATGCTTGAGTCTGAGGTAAACCTGATAGCCGTGAAGTAAAGGGCGTACCCAACAAAAAACCCGCTGGCCATGATGGCCCAGCGGGTTTCCTGTTTTACAGCCAGCCGATCAGAAATCCGCCAACTGCCATACTTCATAAGCCGGTGTTTCATACGGGTGGCTGAGCTTCAACGCGGCCACAACAGCCACGATCAACGCATCCGCCACTACCAGCTCAACCTTCCATTCCTCAACCACTTCAACCTGGCCAACCTGCCCGATAAACGGCTGGCTGCCGTCCAACGCGCGAAACTGGCCGCGGCCCAGCACTTGCCAGGCGCAGCTGTCGTAGTCGCCGATGCGCCCGCCGCCGGCTGCGAAGACGGCGGTTTTCACCGTCTCCACATGGCTGTCGGGCACAAAGAAGGCCAGCTTGTACACCGCCTTAGTTCACCCACACGCGGGCGTTGCGGAACATGCGCATCCAGGCGCCGTCTTCGTTCCACTCTTCCGGACGCCACGAGTTCTGCACGGCGCGGAATACACGCTCCGGGTGCGGCATCATGATGGTCACGCGGCCGTCGCGGCTGGTGAGGCCGGTGATCCCGCGCGGCGAGCCGTTCGGGTTGGCCGGGTAGCTCTCGGTGACTTTGCCGTGGTTGTCGACGAAACGCATCGACACACAACCGGACAGGTCGGCTTCAAGCAAGGCTTCTTCGCTGGCGAACTCGGCATGGCCTTCGCCGTGGGCGATGGCGATCGGCATGCGCGAACCAGCCATGCCTTGCAAGAAGATCGAGTTCGACTCCTGCACCTGCACCATCGCAACGCGGGCTTCAAACTGCTCGGAACGGTTGCGCACAAAGTGCGGCCAGAACTCGCTGCCCGGGATCAGTTCGCTGAGGTTGGACATCATCTGGCAACCGTTGCACACACCCAGGGTGAAGCTGTCGTTACGCTCGAAGAAGCCCTGGAACGCGTCGCGGGCACGGCTGTTGAACAGGGCCGACTTGGCCCAGCCTTCGCCGGCACCCAGCACGTCGCCGTAGGAGAAACCACCGCAGGCCACCAGGCCTTTGAACTCATTGAGGTCAACGCGACCGGCGAGGATGTCGCTCATGTGCACGTCAATCGCGTTGAAACCGGCGCGGTCGAACGCCGCCGCCATCTCCACCTGGCCGTTGACGCCCTGCTCACGCAGTACGGCAACTTGTGGGCGGATGCCTTTCTTGATGTAAGGCGCGGCGATGTCCTGGTTGACGTCGAAGCTGAGCTTGGTGCTCAAGCCCGGGTTGTCTTCTTCCAGGATCACGTCGAATTCCTGCTCGGCGCAGTCGGCGTTATCACGCAGGCGTTGGATCTGGTAGCTGGTCTCGGACCACTGGCGTTGCAGCAAGCGGCGCTGGCCGGCAAACACGGTATCGCCATTGAACGAGATGTTGATTTCACCGTTGTTGATCGGCTGGCCGATCACCGCCACGCAGTCGTCCAGGCCGGCGGCGCTGAATTGTGCGAGTACGTCCGGGGTAGCGTCCTGGCGAACCTGGATCACTGCGCCCAACTCTTCGTTGAACAGGATGCCGTTGATTTCGGAAGCATCCTCGGCAACGCTGTCGAGCACGATGTTCAGGCCGCAGTGACCGGCGAAGGCCATCTCGACAACGCTGGTCAGCAAACCACCGTCGGAACGGTCGTGGTAAGCCAGCAGGTGGCCATCGGCATTCAGGCCCTGGATCACGGCGAAGAAAGCTTTGAGGTCTTCGGCGTCATCCACGTCCGGCGCGTGCTTGCCGAGCTTGCCGTGGGTTTGCGCGAGGATCGACGCGCCCATGCGGTTCTGGCCACGGCCCAGGTCGATCAGGATCAGATCGGTGGTGCCCTTGTCCATGCGCAGTTGCGGGGTCAGGGTCTGGCGGATGTCGGTGACCGGTGCAAAACCGGTAACGATCAGCGACAGCGGCGACGTTACAGTCTTGTCGACGCCTTCATCGTTCCAACGGGTGGCCATGGACATCGAGTCCTTGCCCACCGGAATGGTGATGCCCAGCTCCGGGCACAGCTCCATGCCGACCGCTTTTACGGTGTCGTACAGGCGTGCATCTTCACCCGGGTGACCGGCGGCAGACATCCAGTTGGCCGACAGTTTGATGTCGGACAGCTTGCCGATGCGCGACGCAGCAATGTTGGTGAGGGTTTCACCAATAGCCATGCGGCCCGACGCCGGAGCGTCCAGCAGGGCCAGCGGCGTGCGCTCACCCATGGCCATGGCTTCACCGGTGTACACGTCGAAGCTGGTGGCGGTGACGGCAACGTCGGCCACCGGAACCTGCCACGGGCCGACCATTTGGTCACGGGCAACCAGGCCGGTGATGGTGCGGTCGCCGATGGTGATCAGGAAGCTTTTGCTCGCCACGGCCGGGTGGTGCAGCACGCGTTCGATGCTGTCGGCCAGTTCGAGTGTGCTTGGGTCGAAATCATCGCCCAGCTCGGCTTCACGTACTGCCGAACGGTGCATGCGCGGGGCTTTGCCCAGCAGCACTTCCAGCGGCATGTCGACCGGGCTGTTGCCGAAGTGGCTGTCGGTAACAGTCAACTGCGGCTCGGCAGTGGCTTCGCCGACCACCGCAAACGGGCAGCGCTCGCGTTCGCAGATGGCCTGGAAGCGCGCGAAGTCTTCAGGGCCAACGGCCAATACGTAACGCTCTTGGGATTCGTTGCTCCAGATTTCGTGCGGGGCCATGCCCGGCTCGTCGTTTGGAATGTTGCGCAGTTCGAAACGGCCACCGCGGTCGCCATCGTTGACCAGTTCCGGGAAGGCGTTGGACAAACCGCCAGCGCCGACGTCGTGGATGAAGCTGATCGGGTTCTTGTCACCCAACTGCCAGCAACGGTCGATGACTTCCTGGCAGCGACGCTCCATCTCTGGGTTTTCGCGCTGTACGGAAGCGAAGTCGAGGTCGGCCGAGCTGGTGCCGGTGGCCATGGAGGAAGCTGCGCCGCCGCCGAGGCCGATGAGCATGGCCGGGCCGCCGAGGACGATCAGCTTGGAGCCGACCAGGATCTCGCCTTTCTTGACGTGTTCTTCACGGATGTTGCCCATGCCGCCGGCCAACATGATCGGCTTGTGGTAGCCGCGCACTTCATCGCCACGCGGGGTGGTGATGGACTGTTCGAAGGTACGGAAATAACCGGTGAGCGCCGGGCGCCCGAACTCGTTGTTGAACGCGGCGCCGCCCAGCGGGCCTTCGATCATGATGTCGAGTGCGGTAACGATGCGCTCAGGCTTGCCGTACGGCACTTCCCACGGCTGTTCGAAACCCGGGATCTGCAGGTTGGACACGGTGAAACCGGTGAGGCCCGCCTTTGGCTTGGCGCCACGGCCGGTTGCGCCTTCGTCGCGGATTTCGCCGCCGGAACCGGTGGCTGCGCCCGGGAACGGGGCAATCGCGGTCGGGTGGTTGTGGGTCTCAACCTTCATCAGGATGTGCACCGGCTCCTGCACCGCGCCGTACTGGCGGGTTTCAGGGTCCGGGAAGAAACGCCCGGCGACGGAGCCGACGATCACCGAAGCGTTGTCCTTATAAGCCGACAGAACGCCTTCGCTGTGCATCACGTAGGTGTTCTTGATCATGCCGAACAGGCTTTTTTCCTGGCTCTGGCCGTCGATGTCCCAACTGGCGTTGAAGATCTTGTGGCGGCAGTGCTCGGAGTTGGCCTGGGCGAACATCATCAGTTCGATGTCGTGCGGGTTGCGCTTCAAGCCGTTGAAGGCCTCGACCAGGTAGTCGATCTCGTCTTCGGCGAGCGCCAGGCCCAGCTCGGTGTTGGCCTTCTCGAGGGCGGCGCGGCCACCGCCAAGCACGTCAATCGCGGTGAGCGGCTTGGGCGCGGCATGGCTGAACAGGCCGGCAGCCTGTTCCAGCTGGCTGACGATGATCTGGGTCATGCGGTCGTGCAGGCTGCTGGCGATCAGCTCGGCTTCGGCATCGCTGAACTGGCCAGCGACGTAGAAGGCGATACCGCGCTCCAGGCGCTGGATTTTTTCCAGGCCGCAGTTACGGGCGATATCGCTGGCCTTGCTCGACCAGGGCGAGATGGTGCCGAACCGCGGCAGAACCAGGAACAAGCGGCCGGTTGGCTCTTGAACAGGAACGCTGGGGCCGTACTTCAGAAGGCGTGCGAGCACTTGCTGTTCGTCGGCGGTCAACACGCCGGTAACGTCGGCGAAGTGAGCAAATTCAGCATACAGGCCTGTAACAGCTGGAACCTTCTGGCTCAGTTGCTCAAGGAGTTTGCTGTGGCGAAAGGCAGAAAGGGCAGGAGCGCCGCGCAGGATCAACATCTTCGGGACAGCCTCGGGAAGGGGGTGTGCTTTGAGGCCGTGCATTCTAGCGTAAACCGCCGCCAACGGCACCCGAAACGGCACCACTGGCTGCTGCCGAACGTCAGTTGGCACGGTTTGCACGCTATCGGGGCGTTATCCGAGGCATTCCGTGCAGTTATTTTAACCGTCACAATCGGCCGCCAGGCCACGTTTCTGCGGGCTGCAGCACAGTTTTGGCGGTGCTAGCAGACAAGTCCGCCGCTGTCGAGATATGGCGCCGTGGGCCGTTTGCGTATACTGCGCAGATGTTCTCCCCAACTGCTTTGCGCCCGCGATGCGCCAAATGGCTCATCGCAACCGGACTCTTCCTGATGCTCAGCGCCTGTGTTGATAAACCCAGCACGCTCGAGCGAATCAAGGAGGATGGCGTATTGCGGGTGATTACCCGAAACAGCCCCGCTACGTATTTCCAGGACCGCAACGGTGAAACCGGTTTCGAATACGAACTGGTCAAGCGCTTTGCCGATGACCTGGGGGTGAAGCTGGAAATCGAGACCGCCGACAACCTCGATGATCTGTTCGGCCAACTGGGCAAGCCCAACGGCCCGGTGCTGGCCGCCGCCGGCCTGGTGAGCAGCGAGCAGCGCAAGCAGCAGGTGCGTTTCTCCCACCCGTACCTTGAAGTGACCCCGCAGATCATCTACCGCAACGGCCAATCACGTCCGACCAACGCGGCGGACCTGGTGGGCAAGAAGATCATGGTGCTCAAGGGCAGCACCCACGCCGAGCAACTGGCGGCGCTGAAACAGCAGAACCCGGCAATCGAGTACGAGGAATCCGACGCCGTCGAGGTGGTCGACCTGCTGCGCATGGTCGACGAGGGGCAAATCGACCTGACCCTGGTGGACTCCAACGAAGTCGCGATGAACCAGGTGTACTTCCCCAACGTGCGCGTGGCGTTCGACCTTGGCAACGCCAGCAACCAGAGCTGGGCCGTCGCGCCGGGTGAAGACAACAGCCTGCTCAATGAGATCAACAGCTACCTGGACAAGGTAGAGAAGAACGGCACCCTGCAGCGCCTTAAAGACCGCTACTACGGGCACGTCGATGTACTCGGCTATGTCGGCGCCTACACCTTCGCCCAGCATTTGCAGCAACGCCTGCCCAAGTATGAGAAACACTTCCGCGCCTACGCCAAGGAAGAAAAGGTCGACTGGCGCCTGTTGGCCGCCATCGGCTATCAGGAATCCCTGTGGCAGCCGGCGGTCACGTCCAAGACCGGCGTGCGCGGCCTGATGATGCTGACCCAGAACACCGCCCAGGCGATGGGCGTGTCCAACCGCCTGGACGCCAAGCAGAGCATCATGGGCGGCGCCAAGTACCTGGCCAAGATCAAGGAGGAGCTGGACGACAAGATCGCCGAGCCCGACCGCACCTGGTTTGCCCTCGCCGCCTACAACGTGGGCACCGGCCACCTGGACGACGCACGCATCCTGGCGAAGAAAGAAGGCCTGAACCCGAACAAGTGGCTGGACGTGAAGAAGATGCTGCCGCGCCTGTCGCAGAAGCAGTGGTACAGCAAGACCCGCTACGGCTACGCCCGGGGCGGTGAGCCGGTGCATTTTGTGGCGAACATCCGGCGTTATTACGACATCCTCACCTGGGTGACCCAGCCGCAGTTGGAAGGCAACCAGGTGGTCGAAGGCAACCTGCATGTGCCGGGCGTGGACAAGACCAAGCCGCCGGAAGATAACCCGCAGCTGTAAGAACACCATAGAACCAAACCAATGTGGGAGGGGGCTTGCCCCCGATGGCTGTGCATCATTCACTGTATGTGTTGACTGACACTCTGCCATCGGGGGCAAGTCGAATCGTCGCACCGCCCCTCCTACATTTTGATCGTCACTTGGCTTGTAGGCCGGTGAGCAGATGCACTATCCCGCCCGTCAATACCATTGCTGCCGGCACGCCCGCTGCCTTTAACGCCGCAGCATCAAACTTCGCCGCATCCTGCAACTGCACACGCACCCGCGTCAGTGCCACGCGCTGTTGCGACTTGAGGTTATCCGCCCCACCCAACGCCGCCAGCACATCAGCTGACAACAAACCCTGAGCGGGTGCAACGACCGTTTCGGCAATCAAATCCGGGGTCAGGGCTTTCCAGAAGGCCTGCTTCAATTTATCCAACATGCTCAGTTCTCCAGCACAACGGTGGCTGTTTGATAGTCACGTAACGCCTCGCGTACCTGGCCGGCTTCTTCCAGGGCCAGCACCTGGCGGGCGATACTCTGGCAGTCGGCCAGGTCCAGTTCGCGCACGCTGGCCTTGATGGTCGGGATCAGCGGCACGCTGACGGACAGCTCATCCACCCCCAGCCCGACCAGCACCGGCACCGCCAGCACTTCGGACGCCAGCGCACCGCACACGCCGACCCACTTGCCGTGGGCATGGGCGGCCTTGACGGTGGTGGCGATCAGGCGCAGCACCGCCGGGTGCAAGCTGTCGGCCTGGCTGGCCAGGCGCGGGTGGTCGCGGTCCATGGCCAGGGTGTATTGGGTCAGGTCATTGGTGCCGATCGAGAAGAAATCCACATGGGGTGCGAACACGTCCGCCATCAAGGCGGCGGACGGCACTTCGATCATGATGCCCAGTTTGGGCAACTCGGTGAGGCCCAGCGCCAGCGCCTCCTCTTCAAGCATGGTGCGCGCCCGCTGCAGTTCCGACAGCAGGCTGACCATCGGCAACATGATATGCAGCCGCGCCAGCCCGGCACTGGCAAGGATCGCCCGGAACTGTTCGCGCAACAGCTCGGGGCGCTCCAGGCACAGGCGAATGCCCCGCAAACCCAGGAACGGATTGGTCTCGGCGTCCATCGGCACATACGCCAGTGGCTTATCGCCGCCGACATCCAGGGTGCGCACCACCAGGTTGCGCTCGGTGCCCAGGGCGCGGGCGATAGCGCTGTAGGTGCTCGCCTGTTCCGCGGGGCTTGGGGCGCGGTTGCGGTCCAGGTAAAGAAACTCCGAACGCAACAGGCCGACGCCTTCGCCACCCAGCGTCAGGGATTGCTCCACCTCCTGCAACGAGGCGACGTTGGCGGTGATTTCCACGTGATGGCCGTCGCGGGTAATGGCCGGCAATGCCGCCTGCGCCACGTCGCGTTGGCGCCGAGCTGCCTGCTGCTGGCGCGCGGTTTCGCGTTGTTCGATGTCGGCCAGGTTCGGCTCCAGGTGCAGTTCGCCCCTGTCGGCATCGAGCAGCACCTGTTTGCCATTCGCCAACGCCAGGACCTGAACCGGCACGCCGCAGATGGCCGGCAAGCCAAGCGCACGCGCGAGGATCGCCACATGGCTGGTGGCGCCGCCGCCGACGGTGATAAACCCCAGCACCTTGCGCGTATCCAGGCTGGCGGTTTGTGAGGGCGTGAGTTGCTCGGCAACCAGGATCGCGCGTTCGGGCAAGTCCCAGGCGCTGTCCGCAATACCGAGGATCAGTTTGAGCACCCGCAGGCCGACATCGGCCAGGTCCGCCGCACGTTCGGCGATCAAGGCATTGCCCAGGCCCTGGAACAGTTTGACGGTGGCCGCGGTGGCGCTGTTCCAGGCAAATGCGGCGCTCTTGCCCTCGGCCAACAGGGCGTGGGCCTGCTCGAGCAGGGTCGGGTCTTCGAGCAGTTCCTGATGGGCGCGGAAAATCTCCGCCTGGGCACTGCCGGCAGCTTTGCCTTGTAAGGTTTGCAACGCCTCGGTCGCGGCCAGCAGGCCGCGTTCCAAGGCGGCGCGCTCGGCGGTTTCACCGGCGCCTTGTTCAGTGATCGCCAGCTCGGGCTCGCGTACTTGAACCACCTGGCCGAACGCCGAACCCGGCGAAGCACACACGCCCCGCAGCAATGTCGCCGAGGGCAGCGGCTCAACCACTGCAGCCGGCGCCGCGACCGTCTCGCCGCAGCCTTGCAGCAACAACGCAACCAGTGCCGTGATTGCCGCGTCGGCGTCCTGCCCCGCCGCGCTGACTTGCAAGGTATCGCCGTGCACGGTTTGCAACGCCATGATCGCCACCAGCGACTTGGCGTTGGCGCTCTGGGTTTGCTTGTGCAAGTAGATGCTCGCGTTGAAACCCTTCGCCGCCTGGGCCAATACGGCCGCCGGGCGCGCGTGCAAACCGTTGGCGTTGGGCAGGGTCAGCGGCTTGGAGAACAGTGCATCGCCCTCCTCTTCCATCACCTCTTCAGCGCCAGCACCGGGCATTACTTTCAGCACCGGCTGGCCCAACTCCACCAAACCGTTCGCCAACAGGCTGAACGGCTCGCCACTGACCACCAGCATCAAGGTCAGCAAACTCTTTGCATTGAGCGCCACGTAGTCGGCATCGAATTCGATCAGCGCTTGCCCGGCCTCTACCCGCTGGCCTTCCTGCACCAGGCGGGTGAAGCCCTGGCCCGCCAGGTTCACGCTGTCCAGGCCGATGTGCATCAGCACCTGCACGCCGTTGTCGGCGGTGATGCTGACCGCATGCCCACTGTCCTGGATGTTGCTGATAACCCCAGCCAGCGGCGCGCAGAGCGTCTGCGAGGTGGGATCGATGCACAGGCCGTCGCCAATCATACGGCTGGCGAACACCGGGTCGGGCACCTGATCCAGCGCCAGCAGCACCCCGGTCAGGGGCGCCAGCAATTCCAGCGATTGAGTTGTGGTCATGACATCACCTGTTGTTTTGTTCTGTAAAAATCATTGGCTGGATACAAATCCCATGGATGACAGCGATCAACTGTGGGAGGGGCGGTGCGACGATTCACTTCCACCAGTATTCGACCTGCACACCAAAATTCGACCCATGCCGCGCCGTACCGTACGCGCCCGTATCGGACAATGCCGACCCCGCCGCCAACTCATTCGCCGCGCGCTTGGCCGCTTCGTTCCAGGTTGCATAGGTGTAGTACAACCGTACTTCCGGCCGCGCCCAGAAATCCGCGCCCTTGGGCGACCAGGTCGGGGCGAAGGTAAATTTGCTCAGCTTGCGTGTGCCGCCCGTGGCGTCGACCTGATCGTGGCCGAGTTCCGTGACCAGTTTGAACTGTTCGCTGATGGCATACGCCGGGCGTACACCGATCGACATCCAGGTCTGGTCGCCGTTGCCGGGGCGAATGTCTTTCTGATAAACCGCTTCGATCTGCCCGCCGAAACGCGGGGTCACTTGCCAGTCGAAGAACTCCACGGCGCGGTAACTTTTGCTGCTGTTATCCAGGAAAGTATTGCCGGTGTAACCCAGGCCGGTGCCGGGGCCTTCGCCGTACTGCAGGGCGAATTTGTTCTTGCCGCCAAGAAAAGGCTTTTGCACATGCTGCGCCGTCAGCGCCCAGCCGCTGTTGGTATCGCGGCCGCCGGCCTTTTCGATATAGCTCAGGCCCAGCTCCAGCTCGCCGCCGGGATTGGTCTTGAAGCCCGCGACGTTGAAGTCGTGACGGGTGGCGTACTCCTTCTGGTACAGGTTGTCCTTGCGCGAAATGGCGTAGCTGTATTTCAGGTCGCCGATCAGCACGTCCTCGATACCGCCGCCCGTGGCGCTCTGGTTCCAGTAGTAGAAGTCGGAGATATGGATGTCGTTACGTTTGTAGTAACGCCGACCGGCCCACACCGAGCCGCCGTTGAGGGCCGGCAAGTTCGACCACTGCGCGTACATCTGCGGCATGCGCGCCGTGCCGTTGTCTTCGCCTTGGAATTTAAGCGCGCGGTCGTACTTGTTGTAGAGCGAGGCCATGGCATCGACGCTGAGCACCGAGCCGTCATCGAGGGTCAGCAGGTCCTGGCGCAATTCCAGTTCGGCGTATTGCTCACATTCGTTACCCAAGCGGTATTTGGATTGCGCCCCCGGCAACTGGAAACATTGCTGCGGGCCACTGCCCGTTGACGTCCCCGCGCCGCTACGCAAATACCCGGCAAATTCCAGCGCCTGAGCGCCGAATGGCAGGCTCAGGCAGGACGCAACAACGCCCAGCTTTATAGTTGTTTTCATGCAGCACTCCGACATTTTTATTATTGGTTTTGAAGCGCCCCCGCACTCCCATACGGGGGTTACAACGGGTCTCAGTCCTTGAGGTGCAGTACCAAGGATTCATACGGACGCAGCAGCACCGTGGCCGTGCGCACCGGGCAATCGGGGTAGTTGCTGATCAGCAGGCGCTGTTCGCCTGTCGACGGAATCACGGCATCGGGCAGTTGGATTTCACAGGGCTGGCCGTAGAAGTTGTTCAGCACCAGCAGGCGCTCGCCGACGCCTTCGCGCAGGTAGGCCCATACCTGTTGATGGTCTTGCAGCAGTTGGCGGTAAACGCCTTGCTGGATCAGCGGTGCATGCCGACGCAGGGCGATCAACGCACGGTAGTGATGCAGCACCGAATCCGGGTCATCCAGTTGGCTTTCGACGTTGATGATCTGGGCATTCGCCGGGATGCCGATCCACGGTTCGCCGGTGCTGAAACCGGCGTTCGCCTCGGTGTTCCACTGCATGGGCGTACGCCCGTTGTCGCGGGACTTCTGCATGATCGCCGCCATGCTGGAGGCTTCGGACTCACCGGCATCGCGCTTGAGGCGGAAGATATTCAACGTCTCCACATCACGGTACTGCTCAATCCGATCAAAACCCGGATTTGTCATGCCCAGCTCTTCGCCCTGGTACACAAACGGTGTGCCCTGGAGGAAGTGCAACGCCGTGGCAAGCATCTTCGCTGAGACCGCGCGGTGCTCGCCGTCATCACCAAACCGCGAAACCACCCGTGGCTGGTCGTGGTTACACCAGAACAGCGCGTTCCAGCCGCCACCCGCCTGCATGCCCACTTGCCAGTCGGAGAGAATCCGCTTGAGTTGGAGGAAATCAAAGTCGGCCTTCAGCCACTTTTGCAGGTTCGGGTAATCGACTTTCAGGTGATGAAAGTTGAAGGTCATCGACAGCTCTTTCGAGGCCGGGTTCGAGTAGCGGATGCAGTGTTCCAGGCTGGTGGACGACATCTCGCCGACGTTGATCAGGTCATGGCCGTCGAAGACTTCACGGTGCATTTCCTGCAGGTATTCATGCACGTGGGGGCCGTCGGTGTAGAAACGGCGACCGTCAGTGTTGTCCTCGGGGAAGTCTGCCGGTTTGGAGATCAGGTTGATCACGTCCAGGCGGAAACCGCCCACGCCTTTGTCGCGCCAGAAGCGCATCAGCTTGAACACCTCGGCGCGCACCTGGGGGTTGTCCCAATTCAGGTCGGCCTGGGTGTGGTCGAACAGGTGCAGGAAGTACTGGCCGGTTTGCGCCTCGTATTCCCAGGCCGAGCCGCCGAACTTGGATTCCCAGTTGTTCGGCTGGTCGCGCCAGATGTAGAAGTCGCGGTACGGGTTGTCGAGGCTGCTGCGCGCCTGCTGGAACCACTCGTGCTCGATGGAGGTGTGGTTGACCACGATATCGAGCATCAGCTTGATGCCGCGCTTGGCTGCCTCGCAGATCAAGAGGTCGCAGTCGGCCATGGTCCCGTAGCTGGGGTCGATGGCGTAGTAGTCGCTGATGTCGTAACCGTTATCGCGCTGCGGCGAGCGCAGGAACGGCGTGATCCACAGGCAATCCACGCCCAGCCATTGGAGGTAGTCGAGTTTGTCCACAATGCCCAGCAGGTCACCGGTGGCGTTACCCGCGTGGCTGTGGAAGCTTTTAGGGTAGATCTGGTAGATCACCGAGTGTTGCCAATCTTGCATGGTGGGTTCCTTCAATTGATTGTGTGCTGGCTTTGAGGGCCTCATCGGGGGCAAGCCCCCTCCCACAGGGGAACTCATTTCAAATGTGGGAGGGGGCTTGCCCCCGATGGCGATGGATCAGGCAACCCGATACCCAGGCCGAACAATCTTCATGCTCAACGCACAGGTCAGAACAAACGGCACGACCATCGCGATGACCATCCCGATCACAAAAACCGCGATGTACTGCGGGAGGATTGAAATAAACGCCGGCAAGCCACCCACACCGATGGCCGAGGCCGTGACCTTGTTCAGCGCCAGGAAAATGCTGCCCAGCGCCGAGCCGAGCAACGCGGCGTAGAACGGAAACTTGAAGCGCAGGTTGACCCCAAACATCGCCGGTTCAGTGATGCCGAAGTAGGCGGAAATCGCCGAGGTCGAGGCCATGCTTTTGTCCCGCGCATTGCGGGTCATGTAGAACACCGCAAGCGCGGCGCTGCCCTGGGCCAGGTTGGACATGACGATCATCGGCCAGATAAAGGTGCCGCCCTGGGTGGAGATCAGTTGCAGGTCCACGGCAAGGAACATGTGGTGCATACCGGTGATCACCAGCGGCGCATACAGCAGGCCGAAAATCGCGCCGCCGAGCATCGGTGCCAGGTCAAACAGGGTGACCACGCCTTCGGTGATCAGGATGCCGAGATGGCGGGTCACCGGGCCAATGATGGCCAGGGCCAGCACGCCAGTAACGACGATGGTGGTAATCGGCACGACCAGCAGCTGGATCGCGTTAGGCACGCGGGCTCGCAGCCATTTCTCGATCACGCTCATCACGTAGGCCGCCATCAGGATCGGCAGGATCTGCCCCTGGTAGCCGACCTTTTCGATCTTGAACCAGCCGAAAATATCGAAGTACGGCAGGCTCTGGCCGTCGAGGCCGGCGACCGCCTTGCCGTAGTTCCAGGCGTTGAGCAGGTCGGGGTGCACCAGCATCAGGCCGAGCACGATGCCGAGGATTTCACTGCCACCGAAGCGCTTGGCCGCCGACCAGCCCACCAGCGCCGGCAGGAACACGAACGAGGTGTTGGCCATCAGGTTGATCAGGCTCCACAGGCCATCCAGGTTCGGGTAGGCCTCCAACAGCGTCTTGCCCTCGATGAACATGCCCTTGGCGCCCATCAGGTTGTTCACGCCCATCAGCAGGCCGGCGATGATCAACGCGGGCAGGATCGGCATGAACACGTCGGAAAATACCCGCACCAGACGCTGCATGGCGTTGGTCTTGTCGGCGCCTTTCTTCTTCACGTCGGCGATGGTGGCGGCGGCGAGGCCGGTCTGTTCGCGCAGGGCGGCGTAAACCTTTTCCACTTCGCCGGGGCCGATCACCACCTGGAACAGACCGCCGGTAAAGAACGAGCCCTTGACCAGGTCGACCTGGTTCAAGGCGCTGGCGTTGACCAGGCTCGGGTCCTTCAGCGCCAGGCGCAGGCGGGTTACGCAGTGGGCAGCTTGCTCAAGGTTTTCGCTGCCCCCGAGGTGCTCGAGAATCTCGCGGGCGATAGTCGAATAGTCGTGGCTCATGCTTGGTTTCCACTTTGATATTTTTATTGGAGGAACGAGGCAAAAGTACTCGTCTGTACGAGTTAAAGCAACAACTCGTACAGACGAGTTTAAAATTGATGATCTTTTGTCGGGGGTGAGCGCAATGGACAAAGCCCTGCCAGGCCACTAAGGTTCCTGCCTTGACCGAAAATCGGCACAGAGCCATCCCCATGAGCAAATACAACCAGATCTATACGGATCTGCTTGCCAGCATCACCACCGAACGCCTGCAACGCGGTACGCGCCTTCCCTCCGAGACCGAATTGATGGACGCCTACCAGGCCAGCCGTGGCACCGTGCGCCGCGCCATCGAGCAGTTGCAGGAACGCGGCTTCGCGCAAAAAATCCATGGCAAGGGCACCTTCGTGCTGTCGCCCAACCCGATTGAATTCCAACTGGGCGGCATCGTCAGCTTTTACGAAACCCACGCTGACCTGGGCGATGACGTACACACCGAAGTGGTCGAATTCACCCAGTTCCCGCTGGAAGGTTCACTGCTGCAACACATCGAGGCCGAAGCCGGCACGCTGATCACCCGCATCAAACGGGTACGGCGCATCGGCGGCAAACGGGTGATCCTCGACATCAACCACTTCGTCGCCGACCTGATCCCGGGCCTGGACCGCAGCATCGCCGAGCAGTCGATCTACGCGTTCATCGAACAGACCCTGCAACTGCAGATCAGCTACGCCCAACGCACCATCGAAGCCCTGCCCCGCAGCAAAGACGACCAGGCACACCTGGACCTCGATGGCCAAAGCCATGTGATCGTGGTGAGCAACCAGACGTTTTTGCAGGATGGGCGGCAGTTCGAGTACACCGAGTCGCGGCATACGTTGGATAAGTTTTACTTTTCGGATATTGCTCGGCGTTGAGCCGGACACCGCCATGACAATTCCAAGCAAATGGCGTGAACGCTTCCCCCCGTGCACTCATTGAGCAGCAGGCCATCGGCGCGTCGCGCGCAGACGTCTTTCGCCCGCGCCAGGACAACGGCACGGGTCTGTACCTGAAGTCCACCCCACTGAGCAACACGGTGAGCGGGCAGACGCAATCGAGTGGCTTCGGTGGCTGCGGGCGCCTGGGGATCAGCGATCCGTTATCAAGACCTTGCCCTGGCATGGGTTAAAGCGTTCTTTGAGCTTTACGGTGTTGAGCCCGATGAGCAGCGAATCAAGTTCTATTGTCTGCTGGATGAGTTTTTCTGATGCTGAACGTACCCTCGATACCTATCTCTAAACCCGATTCAAGTCGGTAAGGCCGTCACGTAAGAGATAGGAAGGACGCAAAGCCCCCCTGTGGCGAGGGAGCTTGCTCCCGCTGGGTCGTGAAGTGGCCCCGCTCTTTGAAAGAGCTTAGGACTGCTACGCAGTCCAACGGGAGCAAGCTCCCTCGCCACAGGTACACTGTTCTCGCGGAACCCAACGAATAGCTACTGGAAAATTGAACCTAGCGTGTTGCTTGGGAAGAATTTGGCCTGCTCAAAATCAATTACATATGCTCCGGATCGTGAAATCCGGTTAGCACTGCATAAATTTGATTATGTCCAAGCCTAACCCTCCTTTTTACTTCCATGAAACACAAAACCCCGGCACATGGCCGGGGTTTTGTTATTCAGCACTCACCTGCTAAAGCAGGATCATTCCCACTCAATGGTCGCCGGCGGCTTGCTCGACACGTCATAAGTGACGCGCGAAATGCCTTCGATCTCATTGATGATACGGCCGCTGACAGTTTCCAGCAGTTCGTACGGCAGGTGTGCCCAGCGGGCGGTCATGAAGTCGATGGTTTCTACGGCACGCAGCGCAACAACCCACGCGTAACGACGGCCATCGCCTACAACACCCACGGACTTAACTGGCTGGAACACCACGAAGGCCTGGCTGACTTTGTGGTACCAGTCGGCTTTGCGCAGTTCTTCGATGAAGATGTGGTCGGCGCGACGCAGCAGGTCGGCGTATTCCTTCTTCACTTCGCCGAGGATGCGCACGCCCAGGCCCGGGCCCGGGAATGGGTGGCGGTAGACCATGTCGTACGGCAGGCCGAGTTCCAGGCCCAGACGGCGGACTTCGTCCTTGAACAGTTCGCGCAGCGGTTCTACCAGCTTGAGGTTCATTTCCTCAGGCAGGCCACCCACGTTGTGGTGGGACTTGATCACGTGGGCCTTGCCGCTCTTGGCGCCGGCCGACTCGATCACGTCAGGGTAGATGGTGCCCTGGGCGAGGTACTTGATGTTGTCCAGTTTGTTCGACTGGGCATCGAATACGTCGATGAAGGTGCGGCCGATGATCTTGCGCTTCTTCTCTGGATCGCTTTCGCCAGCCAGGTTGTTGAGGAACTGGTCCTCGGCGTTGGCGCGGATCACCTTGACGCCCATGTTCTCGGCGAACATGGCCATAACCTGCTCGCCTTCGTGCAGGCGCAGCAGGCCGTTGTCGACGAACACGCACGTCAGCTGGTCGCCGATGGCTTTGTGCAGCAGCGCGGCAACCACGGAGGAGTCAACGCCGCCGGACAGGCCGAGCAGTACGTTGTCAGTGCCAACCTGGGCGCGAACCTGGGCGATGGCGTCTTCAGCGATTTTCGACGGGGTCCACAGGGCTTCACACTCGCAGATGTCGAGGATGAAGCGCGACAGGATGCGCCCGCCTTGCTTGGTGTGGGTCACTTCCGGGTGGAACTGCACGCCGTAGTAACGACGCTCGTCGCTGAACATGCCAGCGATCGGGCAGCTCGGGGTGCTGGCCAGGATGTGGAAGTCTTCCGGCATCTTGGTGACCTTGTCACCGTGGCTCATCCACACGTCGAGGCCGAACAGGCCGTCGGCGTCGACGTGGTCTTCGATGCCGTCCAGCAGGCGGCTTTTGCCGACCACGTCGACACGGGCATAACCGAATTCACGCAGCTCGGAACCTTCAACCTTGCCGCCCAGTTGCTCGGCCATGGTTTGCATGCCGTAGCAGATACCGAAAACAGGCACGCCCAGGTCGAACACGGCTTGCGGGCAGCGCGGGCTGTTGGCTTCGTGCACGGACTCGGGGCCACCGGCGAGGATGACGCCTTTAGGTGCGAATTCGCGGATCGCTTCGTCGTCCATGTCGAACGGATGCAGTTCGCAGTACACGCCGATTTCACGCACGCGGCGGGCGATCAGTTGGGTGTACTGGGAACCGAAATCGAGGATCAGGATGCGGTGGGCGTGAATGTCGAGGGCCATGAAGTCAGTCTCGTCTAATGAATCAGAAACAACTCGGGGCTGAAGAACAGCCCCGGTTACTTAACATTTTGCTGGAAGCCTCAACCTACGCGGTAGTTTGGCGCTTCCTTGGTGATCTGCACGTCGTGGACATGGGATTCAGCCATGCCGGCGCCGGTGATCCGAACAAACTCAGGCTTGGTGCGCATTTCTTCGATGTCGGCGCTGCCGGTGTAGCCCATCGAGGAACGCAGGCCGCCCATCAGTTGATGGATGATCGCGCTCAGGGTGCCTTTGTACGGCACACGGCCTTCGATGCCTTCCGGTACGAGCTTCTCGGCGCCTGCCGAGGAGTCCTGGAAGTAACGGTCGGAAGAGCCTTGCGCCTGGGACATGGCGCCCAGCGAACCCATTCCACGATAAGCCTTGTACGAACGGCCCTGGAACAGTTCGATCTCGCCTGGCGCTTCTTCAGTACCGGCGAACATCGAGCCCATCATCACGCAGGAAGCACCGGCGACGATGGCCTTGGACAGGTCACCGGAGAAGCGGATGCCGCCGTCAGCGATCAACGGTACGCCAGTGCCTTCAAGGGCAGCGGCGACGTTGGCGATGGCGCTGATTTGCGGCACGCCCACACCGGCGACGATGCGCGTGGTGCAGATCGAGCCAGGGCCGATACCGACCTTGACCGCGTCGGCGCCCGCTTCGGCCAGGGCCTTGGCGGCAGCGCCGGTGGCGATGTTGCCGCCGATCACCTGCACGTCAGGGAAGTTCTGCTTGACCCAACGCACGCGGTCGATCACACCTTTGGAGTGACCGTGGGCGGTGTCGACCACCACCACGTCCACACCGGCAGCAACCAGCGCCGAAACGCGGTCGCCGGTGTCTTTACCGGTACCGACGGCGGCGCCAACGCGCAGACGACCTTGGTCATCCTTGCTGGCCAGCGGGTAAGCCTTGGCTTTTTCGATGTCGTTGACGGTCATCATGCCTTTGAGGGCGAATTTGTCGTCGACGATCAGCACGCGCTCGATGCGGTGCTTGTGCAGCAGTTCGCGCACGTCGTTCTTGTCGGCGCCTTCCTTGACGGTAACGAGGCGCTCTTTCGGCGTCATCACTTCACGGACGGTAACTTCAAGACGGTTCTCGAAACGCACGTCACGCGAAGTGACGATGCCGACCAGGTCGCCATCGTGCAGCACCGGAACGCCGGAGATGTTGTGCAGGCGGGTCAGGTCGAACAGGTCACGCACGGTGGCGTCGGCTTCGATGGTGATTGGATCTTTCACCACACCGGCTTCGTAACGCTTGACCTTGCGCACTTCGGCAGCTTGCTGCTCGATGGTCATGTTCTTGTGGATGATGCCGATACCGCCTTCCTGCGCCATTGCAATGGCCAAGCGGGCTTCGGTAACGGTGTCCATCGCAGCGGAAACCAGGGGAATATTCAGCTCGATGCCACGGGTTAGGCGGGTCTTGAGACTGACTTCGTTAGGAAGCACCTCGGAATAACCGGGCACTAGGAGAATGTCGTCGAATGTCAGAGCTTCTTGGCTGATACGCAGCATCGCGGGGGCTCCCGAGCGGGAAAATGGAAGCGCGCCATTATATACATGCACCCTGTCGGGCTCAATGTAAAACTCTGACAAACTTGGTAATACTGATAGATGGATTAAAGTTCGACTTTGACCCAAGCGATCTTCTGGTCCAACCAATCGGCAAATTCGTCGATAAAGCTCTGCTTGAACCCCGCCTCCGCCCAGTTGTTGAAGATGAATCCCAGGTTGGAAAACCCGCATTCCTGTAGGAACAGGAAACCGTTGATATCGTCTTCATGCCCACACAGCGGACAGGTGAAGTTGTCGGTGTGGCCGGGCATCCAGTCTTCCAGGCTTTCGAACAGTGCTTCGCCGACTTCCTTGCGGCACTCCGGGCAGCCGGCTTCTTCGAGAAAGCCCTTGGCCGGCGTGTAGATGCAGCGTTTGTAGATGATCTCCAGGCCGTTGACCGGCTCGTTGAACGGCAGCGCCTCGGGGTGCAGGACCACGGCGCGGGCGCCGTCGGCCAGGGCGTAGCCCATGCGGTTGCCGGTGCGCCCGCAGGTGGTCAGCTCTTCCTTGATGATGTTCTTGCGCACCAGCCAGCGCACGATCGCCCGGGCGCGGGGTTCGTGGACCGGCAAGGTGGAGATTTTGGGGACAAGGATGCTTTGGGAATTCATGGGAGTCCTGCGGTGTGGCTGCTGACCCCTTCGCGAGCAAGCCCGCTCCCACATGTTGATGTGCGAATACAGTCAAATGTGGGAGCGGGCTTGCCCGCGAAGGGGCCCTAAAGGCTGGCAGCTTAATCCCTGCCCCACACAGGTCAAGTACTCAAATACCGCCCAATCAACGCAAGCCCACTGGCCAACACCAACCACGTCACCAACCGCACAAACGCCTCCCGCGACATGCGCATCGTCAACCTACGGCCAAACCACAGCCCTAACGCCATCGCCGGCAGCAGGCACAGCGCCAATATCAACAGCGGCAAATCCGCATACACCCCGGCGAGCAGGAACAGGCTCAGGCGCACCACCGTGCTGCAACTGATCAGCGCGCTTTGCGTGGCGCGCGCTGCGTCCTTGGGCAAACGGCTGTTGAGGTAGATCGCATATAAAAAGCCACCACTGCCGAACAACGCCCCAAACAACCCGCCGACCGTGCCCATGGGCACCGACCACCCCGCCGACAGCTGCGTAGGCCGCGCTTTCACCGCCAGGCTGTAGAGCGCATAGGCGCTGATAAACAGCCCCATCAATAGCAACAACAGGTCGGAATGCAGGTTGAGCAGGAACACCACGCCCAGCGTGCAGCCAATCGCCATGCAGGGCAGCAGCCGCAGCAATTCCGACTTATTCACGTCACGCCGCGATTGCAGGAGGTTGCCAAAGGCGGCGACAAAATCCAGCAGCACCAACAGTGGAATGATCTTCGACAGCGGCATAAACACGATCAGGATCGGCCCCGCCACCAGCGCCGTGCCGAACCCGGCGATGCCGAACACGATGTAGGCAACCACCACCCCCACGCCGATCACCAGCCACTCCACAGCGCTAAACGACCATTGGCTCATCAGCTCAACCAGGCTCATGGATTATTCCTTGTTAGAGATGGACATCACTTTAGCCGTCGGTGAGGGTTGCGACTAATATCATCAAAGCCCTCCACCCATCTCAAAAAGGCATGACGCGTGATCTCTACCCGCCAACTGCGTTATTTCGTTGAAATCGCCGACAGCGGCAGTTTCAGTGCTGCCGCCGAGCGCCTTTTTATCGCCCAGTCCGCTCTGAGCCGACAGATCAAGGAGCTGGAAGCCCAGTTGCAAACCCCGCTGTTCGAGCGCACCGCGCGCCAACCGCGCTTGACCGCTGCCGGCGAGGCCTTCTACCCACGGGCGCGCAACCTGCTGAGTGAGTTGCTCAAGGCCAGTGAAATGGCGACCCAAGTGGGCAATGGCCAGCTCGGCACCCTGCGCCTGAGCCATTCGAGCACCGTGCCGATGAGCGGTGTTTTGCTGCAAGGCATCAGCACCTGGCTGCAGCGCTGCCCCGGCGCGTCGATGGATATCGCCAAACTGTCCTCCGAAGCGCAACTGGAGGAAATCGCCGAAGGGCGGCTGGACGTCGGCCTGCTGCGTTTGCCGGTGTTGCGCCAGCGCGAAGGCGTGCGCGTCGTGCCGTTATATGAAGAGCACGTGCTGCTGGCCGTGCCGCCTGGCCATCGATTGGCACGTAGCAATGCCCCTGTCGAATTGGCGCAGCTCAAAGACGAGGCATTTATCTCGATCCCCCATCCGCAGCGTGGCGGCCTGAGTTATCTGTCAGCCGAGTTGTGCATGCGCGCGGGCTTTTTTCCCAAGGCCGCGCGGGTAATGTCGCGTAAAACCACGCAGCTGCAGTTGATCCAGGCCGGCTTCGGTATTGCCTTGTTACCAAAATCCATGCAGCACATCGCCCCCACCAATGTGCTTTTTTTACCCCTGGCCGACACCGACTGCCTGAGTACCGTGGCCCTGGCTTGTGCGCAAGCGCCGAGCGCGCTGGTGGAGCAGTTCTGTCAAACCGTGCACGAATGCCTATAAACTGCCGCCCATGATTAAAGACCCTTTTGCCCGCCTGGGCCTGGACCGCGAAGTCCTCACTGTCAGCCAACTCAACGGCCGCGCGCGGGTGTTGCTGGAAGACGTGTTCACCAATATCTGGGTTGAAGGCGAGATCTCCAACCTCGCCCGCCCGGCCTCCGGCCATGTGTACTTCACCCTCAAGGACAGCGGCGCCCAAGTGCGTTGCGCGTTGTTTCGCAACAACGCCGCACGGGTGCGCCAGGCACTCAAGGATGGCCTGGCGGTCAAGGTGCGCGGCAAGGTCTCGCTGTTCGAGGGCCGTGGCGACTACCAGTTGATCCTCGACACCGTGGAGCCTGCCGGCGATGGCGCGCTGCGTCTGGCCTTTGATGCTTTGAAGGAAAAACTCAGCGCCGAAGGGCTGTTCAGTGCCGACCACAAGGTGCCGCTGCCGGCGCATCCGCGGCGCATCGGTATTATCAGTTCGCCGACTGGCGCGGTGATTCGCGACATCATCAGCGTGTTCCGCCGCCGCGCGCCGAATATTGAACTGACACTGATCCCGACCGCCGTGCAAGGCCGCGAAGCCATCCCGCAGATTGTGCGCGCGCTGAAACTCGCAGACGCACGTGGCTTCGACGCGCTGATCCTGGCCCGAGGCGGCGGCTCGCTGGAAGACCTGTGGTGCTTCAACGAAGAAGCCGTGGCCCGTGCGGTGGATGCCTGCGTCACGCCCATCGTCAGCGCCATCGGCCACGAAACCGATGTGTCCATCAGCGACTTTGTGGCGGACGTGCGCGCGCCTACCCCGTCTGCTGCTGCTGAACTGCTGGCTCCGGACGCCGGCCACCTGGTGCGCCAGGTCGAGAACCTGCACCGGCGCCTGGTGATGCTGATGCGCAATCGCCTGACCCACGACCGCCTGCGCCTGGAGGGCATGGCCCGCCGCCTGCGCCATCCCGGCGAGCGTCTGCGCCAGCAGGCCCAGCGCCTGGACGACCTGGACATGCGCCTGCGCCGCGCCTTCGAGCGTAGCCTCAATACCCGTCGCGAACGCCTGATCCGCCTGGAAACCCGCCTTGCCGGCCAGCACCCGGGGCGCCAACTCGCCCTGCTGCGCCAGCGCCTGGACAGCCTGGCCGAACGCCTGCCCCGCGCGATGCGCGAAGGCCTCAAGGCACGCCGCCTGCAACTACAAAGCCAAGTGCAGACACTACACGTGGTCAGCCCGCTGGCAACCCTGGGCCGTGGCTACAGCATCTTGCTCGACGAACGCGGCCAGGCCATCCGCAATGCCGCGCAAACCCACACCGGCCAGCGCCTGACCGCGCGCCTGGGTGAAGGCCAATTGCAAGTGCGGGTGGAAGACAACCACCTGACACCCGTCACCCTTTCGTTATTGGATTGATCGATGCCACGTCTATTTAGCCTGCTGATGCTGCTGTGCCTCGCCTGCAACGCCCACGCCGACAGCTACATCACCCGCACCTTGAACAAACCCGTGCCCGGCGGCGTCGCCGTGGTCGAACTCGGCCCTGCGGCCGCCGCGCCAAAAGCCACGTACCAGGGCAAGCCGGTGCTGGTGGTGAAAGAACAGGACAACTGGCTGGCAATTGTCGGCATCCCGCTGACCGTCAAGCCAGGCAACGAGCGCATCAGCAGCGGCGGGCGCAACTTGCCGTTTATCGTCGGCTACAAGAAGTATCCGGAACAGCGCATCACCTTGAAGAACAAAAGCCAGGTCAACCCCGACCCGGCGCAGCTCAAGCGCATCGAAGCGGAACTGGCGGTGCAGCTCAAGGCTTACCGCAGCTTCAGCCCCAACCTGCCGAGCAACCTGGTGCTCGATAAACCGGTGAATGGACCGCTGTCGAGCAAGTTCGGCGTGCGCCGCTTCTTCAACGGCGAAGAGCGCAACCCCCACTCCGGCCTCGACTTTGCGGTACCGGCCGGCACGCCGATCAAGACACCGGCGAACGGCAAGGTGATTCTGGTGGGCAACTACTTCTTCAATGGCAACACCGTATTTGTCGACCATGGCCAGGGCTTTATCAGCATGTTCTGCCATATGTCGACAATCGACGTGAAAGTCGGCCAGCAACTGGTACGCGGCGCCGTGGTGGGCAAGGTCGGTTCGACCGGCCGCGCAACCGGGCCGCATATGCATTGGAATGTCAGCCTCAACGATGCGCGAGTCGACCCGGCGATCTTTATCGGCGCGTTCCAACCCTGAATTCTGCGCTGCATCCACGCCGGTGCAGCTCAGTTTGCTTACATTTCCTGCAGGAACCAACCCACCGTGAACACTCACCTACCTAACTACTTACAAGGAGCGTAACAACATTCAAATACTTTGAGGTTCCCCTATGCTTGCTCCCTCCCAAACGTCGATGCAGCGTACCTCGATCCAGCCCCCGGCCCTACCTCCCGCCCCCCCAACACCCGTCGTCAACACCAGCCAACCAGGCCTGTTGCCCGACTCGCCAGGAATACCACCGGAGCAACGCTCAGCACTCGCAGACCATTTCAACGTGAGCGATCAGCAAGCATTCTTCATTCAACACGACTCCCTCACGTACGCGATGCAACGGCTGCAGAACCAACAGCCGAACTTCAAGGATTTCCTACTGCAGCAAATGGCCACAATGTTTGCCGACCAGCCCCATCTCAAACCAACAGAGTTGACCTTCAAGCGCTGGATCAAATTGAGTGATGGCGGTATGAAAACAATCTCTGAACAGCCTCTTCTGGATGCACTGGAGAAAACGATTGCGCAATTGCAGAGCAATCCGGGGAAGCGTACTGACGAAGGCCCCGACATCCTGTCAGGCGTATTCAGCCAAGGCACATCCAGCCAAGAGCCGATACTCATCGACACAACGTATTCGTTAAACGTCATTGCCGAGCGCATCACCACGCAATATCCCCGAACGTCACAAGCCTTCTGGACAACACCACGCCCCTCCAGCCTAAAACAGGGGATAATAAAGGCGCCACAGGACGAGCTATTGACCCTGCACAAGCGCCAACTCTCGACATTAGCGGCACTGCGCGCAAGCGACGGTACCCTGAGCCCGACAGGTAAACAACTGATCGACACGGCACTGCAATACCCAACCCTCGCTGAACGCGAGAAGGTCTTTGCCGATGGAGCCCGTCCTGGTGTGTATCCGCTCACCCTGGATGACGGTACCGAACGCGGTGCTTTACTCGCGGGCACCTTTCTCATCACCCAGACTGACGGGGCCTTCGCCACTTCGCCGACCTGGCCCAAAGGCAGATCCCTGGCGCTTAACGATGCCAATGGCCCGGTCGTGCTGTATACACCCGGTGAAGGATTCGAAGAGTTCGCAACCCCCGCTCAGGCGCGCGAAACGTTGGCGCAACGCCTGGATCAAGGCGGAACAGGCGCCGACCTGCTGTTGCAGACACTACCGCTATCGTTGCAAAACCGGTCCAACCCACCTACCGGGGACGACCTGATGCTCAGCGCCGAGCCTTTGGCAGGAGATGTTCTTGCCGAAGGAATACCTGCAATGCTCAGGCGTCAGCAGGCCGAAATCAACGCGGGCTTTGCTAGTACATCTACCGAGTCCAACCGCCCATTACATCAGACCATTGACGACGCGGCCGACTGGTCCTACCTGCTTGACGGCAGCAATGCGATGCAGGCACGCAACCAGAAACTGGCTGACAGCCTGCAACCCGAGTGGCTGAAAAATCTCACTCCCGCCCAGGAAATGCTTTTTGAGCAACTCGACAGCGCCGAAGCCAAAAGCGCGAACCGGTTGGTCCCGCTGCTTGAGGCAATCCCCTCCCTGGCCGCCTTCGCCCGAGACCAGATGAACGCGGCGATAAAACAGCAGTATCCAACGGCAGAGGTGGATGCCGATCAGTTGATCGTCCAGGCGCAAACCAAGAGCCGCATTCATACCGGCCGCCCAGGGCTGGCTCAGTCGTCCTTCGAAAAAAACACACGCCTGTCGCTGACCGATCTTGCCCTGAAAAACCCCACCGAGTTCGCCGCCGGCGAAACCGCCAAATTTACACTGACAAGCCTGAATCTGCCGCTGATCGACAAGCTGGGCAAACCCATACTGGACGCCGATGGCAACCCCGTGGTCCTGGACACCGACCAGCTCAAGGCAATGGTCAACAGGGCGGATGTGGGCGGTGAGTACACCCGCCTGCTGAAGAATCAGCTGGCGCCGGACGCTGTGTCAGGGGCCGCGGGTGACAGGCGCGTCGCGTGGAATGCGAGCCAGACTGACCAGATGCATAAAGAGGCTTTTCTCGCGGAGCTGAATCCTTCTGCCTACACGGCGGAAGCGAAAGAGGACAAGACATCCAAACGCGCAGTGCAATGGGTAGCGGCTGTGCTGGACTACCCGGACCCGCGCACCCGTCCAACCGTCGACGGCGAAACCATCGTCGCCCATGCCCTCCTCCAGCGTGGCTTGCCTGTGCAGGGCGTGATGGTCATTGGTAACAACAAGGACCCAGAGCGGGTGCTGTACACACCCAATGCACCAGACGGTGTGACCTTTCGAGAAATGGCGGACCAGAAAGCACTCAACCTCCTGCTGGAAAAAAACCAATGGAAACTCTATACCGCGAACCGAAAGTCGCCCGTCGATAAAGATGATGTGGCCAAAGCAATGGACGCACTCAAAGCGCAGGGCACCGATTTCGGCAAGAACCCAGTCGGCGCCATCAACACGCTCGTCCAGGCCCTCAAGCTCACGGGGGACGCCACTACCCTCGCGCCCATGACGGGCAATTTCCAAGACGCGTTATACCAACAACAGGTACAGCTGCTGGTCGATAAAGCCGACCACCAGTCAGTCAGCAGCGCAGAAGTAGCAGCGCAATCGACCACCAACAAGATCCAGTTCGGCATTGAAGTCGCTACGATATTCCTGGACCTGCTGCCGGTGCTCGGCAAAGGCGCGTCCACAGCAGTCCGGTTAGGAAAAGCCGGAGTAACGGCTCTGCGCGCAAACGCAAGATCCCTGCCCAAACTGATCAAGCAGCCAGCACTTGGGCGTGCGATCTATGCTGATTTTGCGACGTCGGCGACGGGCATCCCATTGATTCGCACTTCGCCGCTGCGACCGCTGGCCAAGCCTCGCCTGCCCATAACCCCAGAGCTGCCTGCGAGCGCACCTCCGGTGGCAGGCTCGACCCGCGTTCCGTCCTCAGGTGCGAGCCGTGACCTGAGTCGCTACACCGTGTCGGATTCGTTGATCGAGGGACGACCGCTGAGGCCGGACGGCACCTACAACGTCGGCGACAATTGGTATGTGCGCTTTACCGACAGCACTGGACTGAACAAGGTGTATCAGATCGACTCAGCGTTTCACGCGCGCAGCGGACGGGTCAATATCGTGAATCCCAATGCCTCGCCGACAGCCCCCAAGGGCAATAAAATAGTGGCATCTGTGCAATCCGCAGGAAACGGTGAATGGCGGCTGAATGAACTACCGGGCGGAGACCCGACAGGCAAAGGGTTACCCACGACCGAGTATTTCAGCCGCAGCAACGGCCGCCTGATCGAGGCCGATTTCACCCCACGAACACTTCCGGTGGCCAGGAGTTGGTTCAGGCGGGACGCACAGCGCTTCTATCACAACATGGTCGCAGAGGGCCAAATGCCGCCGCGCCCGCCTCAGCTGACGCTTGCGGCCGACGCATCGCCTGCCGATCTCTTGCGTGAAGCCTATAAAACCAACGACGTTGTCGTGCTGGGCGAGTTGCACAACGAAATCGTCAGTTTTCAGTTGATCAAAGAGCATATGCAGACCCTCAAAGAGGCCGGTGTCACCACGCTCTATCTTGAAAACGTCGAAACCAACGCCGCAGGCCACGTCGTCGATGCGGGCATGGGCAGTGGCCGGCCGCAGGGCGCGTCACCCACACTCTCGGAACTGTCTGAGCTTGCGCGTGAAAACGGTATAACGATAAAAGCACTTGAGCATCGCTACCTGACCCGGCGATCAGATATGCCAGGTTTCTACAATGACGTCGGAGACAACGCGAAGGGGATTACGCGCCTGCAGGAGTTCAACTACTACGCGACTCGTGTTCTGCAAAACCGCAAGCCCGGCGAGAAAGTACTCGCCCTGGTGGGCAGGTCCCATATGAACACGTCTCGCAATGTTCCAGGCCTGGCTGAACTCAATGGCGGTATGGGGATAGGCGTGTACCCGGCGACAACCTCCAACCGGAGTATGATCACCCGCGCTCCCTCAATACCGAGAGATCCCGGGAGGAGCGTAACGGACAGCCTTACCGCCGGGGACTACCAGATTTTCCATAAAGTCACCTGAAGGCTCCGGTTACGCAATGGTGAATGCATCATCATTGCGTACGTCCAATGCGAAATCGCACTCATGACACCTGCCCCTTCTAAATTGCACAGCTCTGGATACCGCCGCAAAAAAATCAATGAAGTCAGGGATAAACCACAATAAATAGCTATAAAATTCAATTTATGAAGAAATCCTATCAATTTTTTCAGACCACTTGCCATCTCCCCTGCCCACGATTAGGGTTGAGCTTATGAAAACCTCTCACACCCTCATTCAGCTCCGCCAGCACCGCAGCCTGTGCCTCGTCAGCGCACGACTGCCAGGCTGAATCGATCTGCCTCGCCCCAAGCTTTCTACCCAAAAACAGTTTCACGGCAGGCCGCCTTTTCTCGGCCCCTACAACAAAGGATTTCCCGATGAGCATGCTCAAAGACCCGTCTTCGAAGTACCGCGCGTTCCCGACCATCGACATCCCGGACCGCACCTGGCCGTCGAAGACCATCACCGAAGCGCCGATCTGGTGCAGCTCCGACCTGCGTGATGGCAACCAGTCGCTGATCGAGCCAATGGACGCGGTTAAAAAGCTGCGCTTCTGGAAGACCCTGGTCGCCGTCGGCGTGAAGGAAATCGAAGCCTCGTTCCCGGCCGCTTCGCAAACCGACTTCGACTTCGTGCGCACCTTGATCGAAGACAACCACATCCCCGAGGACACCACCATCCAGGTGCTGACCCAGGGCCGTGAAGACTTGATCGCACGCACCTTCGAATCCCTGCGCGGCGCCAAAAAGGCCATCGTGCACTTGTACAACGCCACGTCGCCGTCGTTCCGCCGCATCGTCTTCAACCAGGACAAGGAAGGCATCAAGGCCATCGCGGTCAACGCGGCCAAGCTGTTCGTCAAATATGCCGCCCAGCAGCCGGAAACCCAGTGGACGTTCGAATACTCGCCGGAGACGTTCAGCGCGACCGAGCTGGAGTTCGCCAAGGAAGTCTGTGACGCGGTGATCGAGGTGTGGAACCCGACGCCTGAGCACAAGATGATCCTCAACCTGCCCGCCACCGTCGAGTGCGCCACGCCGAACATCTATGCCGACCAGATCGAGTGGTTCGGTCGCCATATCAACCGCCGCGACAGCGTGATCATCAGCCTGCACACCCACAACGACCGTGGCACCGGCGTAGCCGCCACGGAGCTGGGCCTGATGGCCGGTGCCGACCGTGTCGAAGGCTGCCTGTTCGGCAACGGCGAGCGTACCGGTAACGTCGACCTGGTCACTGTGGCCTTGAACATGTACACCCAGGGCCTCGACCCGCAGCTGGACTTCTCCGACATCGACGGCGTGCGCAAAGTCGTCGAGGAGTGCAACCAGATCCAAGTGCACCCACGCCACCCGTACGTCGGCGACCTGGTGCACACCGCGTTCTCCGGCTCCCACCAGGACGCCATCCGCAAGGGCTTTACCCAGCAAAAAGCCGACGCCCTGTGGGAAGTGCCGTACTTGCCGATCGACCCGGCCGACATCGGCCGCAGCTACGAAGCAGTGATTCGGGTGAACAGCCAGTCGGGCAAAGGCGGTATCGCCTACCTGCTGGAGCAGGAATACGACATCAGCTTGCCGCGTCGCATGCAGATCGAATTCAGCCAGGTGGTACAGGCCGAAACCGACCGCGTGGGCCTGGAAATGACCGCACCGCAGATCTACGCCTTGCTGCAGCGTGAATACTTACAAGCCAACACCCCGTACGCGCTGGTCAGCCATCGCCTGCAGGAAGAAAACGGCAACAGCTTTGTCGAGGTGGAAGTCTCGGGCAAGGGCCAGGGCGAAACCAACCTGCACTGGAAAGGCAAAGGCAACGGCGCGCTGGAAGCGCTGGTGGCGGGCCTGCCGATTGGTGTGGAGATCATGGACTACAACGAACATGCGATCGGTGCGGGCACCAACGCCAAGGCGGCTGCCTACATTGAGCTGCGTGTGAACGGCGAGCGTCCGGTGCATGGCGTGGGCATTGATGAAAACATCACTACCGCGAGCTTCAAGGCGGTGTTCAGCGCGCTGAACCGCTCGTTGAGCCAGCAGGAAGCTAAAGCGGCGTAACTGAGCGCTGAAATCTAAAAAGCCCTTGAGTGAGAACTCAGGGGCTTTTTTTTGGCTTGAGATGTGTGTTGCCTGTCAGGGCCTCATCGGGGGCAAGCCCCCTCCCACACTTGGAATGCATTCCCCTGTGGGAGGGGGCTCGCCCCCGATAGCGGTCTATCAGACAAACTGAAAACTATCTGCATCCAGGTTCGCTGGAAACTTGCTGCGATAGGCTGCCAGCTCCGCCGCATCCAGGCAGACCTGAAACACCCCATCCGCCTCCCCCGCACTCAGCAGGGTCTCTCCCTGGAAATCCAGCACCTGGCTGTCACCGGTGTAGGCAAAGCCCTTGCCATCCGTGCCCACGCGGTTAACCGCCGCGACATAACACAGGTTCTCGATCGCCCGCGCGGGCAACAGGCGGTTCCAGTGCTGGCGCCGCGCACCCGGCCAGTTGGCGGTATACAGCAGCAGGTCCGTATCCTGAGCATCGCGACTCCACACCGGGAAACGCAGGTCATAGCAAATCAGCGGGCGAATTCGCCAGCCCTTCAACTCGAACTGCACCTGGCGTTCGCCGGGGGTGTAGTGGTCGTGTTCGCCGGCCATGCGGAACAGATGGCGCTTGTCGTAATGCAGCACCTCGCCGTCCGGTCGCGCCCACAGCAAGCGATTGCGGTGGCTGCCGTCGGCGGCCTGGATGATCACGCTGCCGGTGATCACCGCGTTGTACTGGGCCGCCTGGGCCAGGAGCCAGTGATGGGTCGGACCATTTTCCGGCTCGGCCAGGGTCGCCGACTCCATGGAAAACCCCGTGGTGAACATCTCCGGCAGCACGATCAGGTCGGCGCCCCTGGCCTGCTCCAGCAACAGTTCGAAATGCTCAAGGTTGGCCTGGCGGTCATGCCACGCCAGGTGGGTCTGGACCAGGGCGATATTCAGGTTCGGCAATGCACTCAGATCACGCATAGTTTTTCCGCTGCTTGTTGCAACGTCTCCTCGCGCTTGGCAAAGCACAGGCGCACCAGGCGCTGGCCTTGCGGTGGGTTCTGGTAGAACACCGACACCGGGATGGTCGCCACGCCATGCTCGCGGGTCATCCACAAGGACATGGCGACGTCATCCAGGTCCGGGCGAATCTGTGAGTAATCCACCAATTGGAAGTAAGTGCCGGTCACCCGGGTAAAGCTGAAACGAGACGGCGCCAGCAGGTCGCAGAACAGGTCGCGCTTGGCTTGATAGAACGCCGGCAGCTCATCAACGTGTTCCGGGTGGGCGGCCATAAAGTCGGCCAACGCGAACTGCAACGGCGTCACGCCGCAAAAATTCACGTATTGGTGCACCTTGCGCAGCTCCGCGGTCAGTGCCGGCGGCGCGACCACGTAGCCGGTTTTCCAACCGGTGACGTGATAGGTCTTGCCGAAGGAGCTGACCACAAACGCACGTTGATACAGTTCTTCATGCGCCAGCACGCTGACGTGGGGCACGCCATCAAATACCAGGTGTTCGTAGACCTCATCGCTGACCAGGTAGATATCGCGGTCGCGGATCAGCTCGGCCAGTTGATCCAGCTCGGCGCGGCTGATCAGCGCCCCGGTAGGGTTGTGTGGGGTGTTGAGGATGATCATCCGTGTGCGTGGCGACAACGCGGCCTTGATCTTGTCGAAGTCCAGCGCAAAGCCTTGCAGGCTCAATTGCACATGCACGCAGCGGCCACCGGCCAACTCGACCGAGGGCTCGTAGCTGTCGTAGCTGGGGTCGAACACGATGACTTCATCGCCGCTGCGGATCACCGCCTGGATCGCGCAGAAGATCGCCGCCGTGGCGCCGGGCGTGATGGTGACCTCGCTGTCCGGGTTGACCGTAGCGCCATAGCTGCGGGCGATCTTGGCCGCCACTTGCTGGCGCAGGGCCGGCAGGCCGGTCATCGGTGAATATTGGTTATGCCCGCTGGCAACGTGCCTGCCCACGGCATCGAGCAATGCCTGGGGGCCATTGAAGTCTGGAAAACCCTGGGACAGGTTGAGCGCGCCGGTTTCGGCGGCCAATTGAGACATGGTGGTGAAGATGGTGGTGCCGACATTCGGCAGCTTGCTGGTGATCATCGGAGGCCCCTGCAGGTGAGCCCCAAGTTTTAAGCTGCAAGCCACAGGCGGGTCAAGCGACAAACCATCGCACACAAAAAAGGGCTCCAAAGGAGCCCTCTCTTGCAGCGTGTAGCTTACAACTCAAAGCAGCGCTTATTTCTTGTCGCGGCGCTTCTTGTCGGCTTTCTTGTGGTGAGTCATCAAACGACGCTTCTTGTTCACCTGACGGTCAGTCAGTGTGTTCTTGTTGCCTTCGTATGGGTTCTCGCCCCCCTTGAACTCGATGCGGATCGGCGTACCGACCAGCTTCAAGACACGGCGGTAGGTGTTTTCCAGGTAACGCACGTAGGACTTTGGCACCTTCTCGATCTGATTACCGTGGATCACGATAATCGGCGGGTTGGCACCACCCAAGTGGGCGTAACGCAGTTTGATCCGGCGGTTGTTGACCATCGGCGGGGCGTGCTCGCCCACCGCATCTTCCAGGATCTGGGTGAGGCGGTTGGTCGGCCAGCGGGTAACCGCAGACTTGAACGAGTTCTGTACGGACGCGTAGAGGTTGCCCACGCCGGTGCCATGCAGTGCCGAGATAAAGTGAATATCGGCGAACTCGACGAAGAACAAGCGACGCTGCAGCTCGATCTTGACGAAATCGCGCTCGCTCGGCGTCATGCCGTCCCACTTGTTGATCGCGATCACCAGGGCGCGACCGGCTTCCAGGGCAAAGCCCAGCAAGTTGAGGTCGTGGTCCACCACGCCTTCGCGGGCGTCCATCACAAAGATCACCACGTTGGCGTCTTTGATCGCCTGCAGGGTTTTCACCACGGAGAATTTTTCAACTTCTTCGTGGATCTTGCCGCGCTTGCGCACACCGGCGGTGTCGATCAGCGTGTACTTCTCGTCGTTACGCTCGAACGGGATGTAGATGCTGTCGCGGGTGGTGCCCGGCTGGTCATACACGATTACCCGGTCTTCACCGAGCATGCGGTTAACCAGGGTCGACTTGCCCACGTTAGGGCGGCCGATGATGGCGATCTTGATACCGTCTTTTTCGCTCGGGCCAGGAATGCGCTTGGCTTCCTCACCTTCGGCGACGATCTCTTCTTCGCCTTCTTCTTCCTCAGCGTCATCCTTCGGGAAGTCGCGCAGGGCGATTTCCAGCATTTGGGTGATGCCGCGACCGTGAGCACCGGCGACCGGGATCGCGTCGCCCAGGCCCATCGGGCTGAATTCGGCACGGGCCGCTTCAGGATCGATGTTGTCGATCTTGTTGGCGACCAGATAGGAACGCTTGTTGCGCTTGCGCAAGTGCTCGCCAATCATCTGGTCGGCAGCGGTGTAGCCCGCGCGGGCGTCTACCAGGAACAACACGACATCGGCTTCTTCGATAGCGAGCAGCGACTGCTCGGCCATCTTTTCGTCCATGCCATGCTCATCACCGGAGATACCCCCGGTGTCGACGATAATGTAGGAGCGCCCTTGCCACTTTGCCTCACCGTATTGGCGATCACGGGTCAGACCGGACAAGTCGCCGACAATGGCGTCGCGAGTCCTGGTCAGGCGGTTGAACAAGGTGGACTTGCCGACGTTAGGTCGGCCCACCAGGGCGATTACGGGAACCATGCGGCTCTCCACTTCGTTATTTCAGAAAATACAAAAGCCGCTGCATGGCAGCGGCTGGTGCTCGGGGCAGCATATTCAAATGCCGCATGCCCCGCCGAAGCGGGGCCGCCTGGGTGTTACCCCAAGCATAGTTCTTACTTGATGGTCAGGGCTTCCAGCTTGCCGCTGTTGCCAAACACATAAAGCATGTTACCCACGACCAGCGGACGAGCACGCAGGCCGTCGCTGTCGATACGCTCACGACCTACAAAGCGACCGTCTACCTGGCTCAGCAGGTGCAGGTAGCCTTCGAAGTCGCCAACCGCTACATAGCTGGAGAACACTTCCGGGGCCGACAGTTGACGACGGGCCAGGGAGTCGTTGCTCCACAGTGCAGTGGTGGAACGCTCGTCGACACTTTCAACGGTGCCGGACGCCAGGCTTACGTAGACGCTGCCAAACCCTTGGGCGACACCCGCGTAGCTGGAAGCATCACGCTGCCAGTTGACGCGGCCACTCTGCAGGTCCAGTGCGGCAACGCGGCCCTGGTAAGTTGCGACGTAGAGGGTTTCGCCCGACAGCAGCAGGCCGCCGTCGATGTCCACTACGCGATCCAGTTCGGAACGACCTTGCGGGATGGCCACACGGGTTTCCCAGGCCGGCACGCCGTTCTGGGTGTCCAGGGCGACTACTTTACCGGTCGACAGGCCTGCAACGGCCAGATTGTTGGTCACAACCGGACCACTGGTACCGCGCAGGGTCAACACCGCCGGGGTGCTGTCGTACAACCAGCGTTGGTTGCCGGTAGCGGCGTCAAGGCCGATTACACGGTCGTCCTGGGTTTGCACCACGACGATATCGCCGTTGGTAGCAGGCGGTGCGAGTACTTCACTGGTCACGCGAGCGCGCCATTTCTCTTCACCGGTGCTGGAATCCAGGGCCACGACTTCGCCTTTCAGCGTGCCGAGCATCACCAGGCCGTAACCCACGCCTACGGCGCCGGACACTGGCAATTCGAGGTCTTTCTTCCACTTCACGTCGCCGTTCATGCGATCCATGGAGATCACGACACCGGTCACGTCAGCGGCCACAATGTTGTCACCGTCGATTGCCGGTACCAACATGTTGTAGGTCTCGCCCTGACCGTCACCGATAGAGCGGCTCCATTGCTTTTGCAGGACCACTTCTTCCTTGAAGCTGGTCAGCTCGGCCGGAGGCAGTTCTTTTTTACTGTTGCTGCTGCAACCCGCGGCCAGAACGGCCAGAGCCAGCAATGCTGCATGTTTCCAACGGATCACGTCACGCATCCCCTTTGGCCAAGTCGTCCAGCTTGATTTGTAAGCCACCGACCGCTGCTTCATCAGACAGCGCCGCCTTGGCTTTCTTGTACGCAGCATTGGCTTCGTCGGTACGACCCAATTGGACCAACAGGTCGCCCTTGAGCTCTTCGCGAGTGGCTACAAATGCCTTGTCAGCATCGCCGTCGAGCAGTTTGAGTGCTTCGTCAGCCTTGTTCTGTGCCGCCAATACCTGAGCCAGGCGCTGACGTGCGATTTCACCCAGGGTCGGGTTGGTCGGCTTGTCGGCGATAGCCTTCAGCTCGGTGGCTGCGTCATCCAGCTTGCCGGTGTCGACCGCGACTTTCGCGACGAACAGGCTGCCGTATTGGGCGTAGGTGCTACCGCCGAATTCGTTCTTGAGCTTGCCGGCCAGGTCCGCTACTTGCGCAGGGTCAGGCTTGCCGTCAGGCGTCAACGTGGTTTCCAGCAATTGCTGATAGAGGATCGAGGCGCCCTGGGACTGGTTGGCCTGATACTTGGTCCAGGCTTGCCAGCCGAACACCACCACTAAAGCCAGCAGGCCGCCGGTAACCAGGGGCTTGCCGTTACGCTGCCACCAGTCCTTGAACTCGGCCAACTGCTCATCATCAGTACTCGACACCCCAATACTCCTTAATCGCTAAATTCGGCTGTTCGACAGTTTCAACCCTGCACGACGCAGGTGGCCAAGTGCGCAGCGAGCGCATCAAAGGCAATGTTCTGTTGCTCGCCCTGGCCACGCAGGGGTTTGAAACCTATCACTTGCTGGGCCAGCTCGTCATCGCCAAGGATCAGTGCATACAACGCACCGCTCTTGTCGGCCTTCTTGAACTGGCTCTTGAAGCTACCGGCGCCGGCATTGATCTGCAGGCGCAGGTTTGGCAGTTGGTCGCGCACTTTTTCGCTCAAGGCCAGGGCAGCCAGTTCGGCAGCCTCGCCAAAGGCGCAAAGGTACACGTCCACCTGACGGGAGATTTCTTCCGGGACCTGCTCCAGGGTTTCCAGCAGCAGGATCAGCCGCTCAATGCCCATGGCAAAGCCTACGCCGGTGGTCGGCTTGCCGCCCATCTGCTCGACCAGGCCATCATAACGGCCGCCCGCGCACACGGTGCCCTGGGCGCCGAGCTTGTCGGTGACCCATTCGAACACGGTCTTGCTGTAGTAATCGAGGCCACGCACCAGTTTCGGGTTGATCACGTAAGGAATACCGGCCGCATCCAGGCGAGCCTTGAGGCCCTCGAAGTGCGTGCGGGACTCGTCGTCCAGGTAGTCGGCCATTTTCGGCGCGTCGACCAGTACGGCTTGCGTGTCGGCGTTCTTGGTATCGAGAACGCGCAGCGGGTTGGTTTTCAGACGGCGCTGGCTGTCTTCGTCCAACTTGTCCAGGCGCGCAGACAGGAATTCCACCAGGGCTTCACGGTAGCGCCCACGGGACTCGCTGGTGCCCAGGCTGTTCAGCTCAAGCTTGACCGCATCGCGAATACCCAGCATGCCCCACAGGCGCCAGGTCAGCACGATCAGCTCGGCGTCGATATCCGGGCCGTCAAGGTTGAAGACTTCCAGGCCGATCTGGTGAAACTGGCGATAGCGGCCTTTTTGGGGGCGTTCGTGGCGGAACATCGGGCCGATGTACCACAGCTTCTGCGGCTGGCCACCACCGGTGAGGCCATGCTCGAGCACGGCGCGCACGCACGCAGCAGTACCTTCCGGACGCAGGGTCAGGGAGTCGCCGTTGCGGTCTTCAAAGGTGTACATCTCTTTTTCGACGATGTCGGTCACTTCACCGATGGAGCGCTTGAACAGCTCGGTGAATTCCACGATCGGCATGCGGATCTGTTTGTAACCGTAGTTATCCAGCAGGCGCGCGACCGTGCTCTCGAAGTAGCGCCACAACGGCGTCTGCTCCGGCAGGATGTCGTTCATGCCACGAATGGCTTGCAGAGACTTGCTCACATCAAATCCTTAAATTCGTTCTTAGCCGCGCGCGATAAGCGCTGCGTCAGCCGCGACCTTCTCGGCCGCTTTCTCGCGGATCAGCCTTTCGAGCTCATCCACCAGATTGTCATTCGTCAACTTCTGCGACGGCTTGCCGTCGATGTAAATCAGGTTCGGGGTACCGCCGGTCAGGCCCACATGGGCCTCCTTGGCTTCACCCGGGCCGTTGACCACGCAGCCGATCACCGCAACATCCAGCGGCACCAGCAGGTCTTCGAGGCGCAATTCCAGATCGTTCATGGTTTTCACCACGTCGAAGTTCTGCCGCGAGCAGCTCGGGCAGGCAATGAAATTGATACCGCGGGAACGCAAACGCAGGGACTTTAGAATGTCGTAACCGACTTTCACTTCCTCTACGGGGTCTGCAGCCAGGGAGATACGGATGGTATCGCCAATCCCTTCGGCGAGCAGCATACCGAGACCCACCGCAGATTTCACTGTGCCTGAGCGTAAACCGCCTGCTTCAGTGATACCCAGGTGCAGCGGCTGCACGATTTCCTTGGCCAGCAGGCGGTAGGCTTCTACCGCCATGAACACGTCGGAGGCCTTTACGCTGACCTTGAAGTCCTGGAAATTCAGGCGTTCGAGGTGTTCAACGTGGCGCAGCGCCGACTCAACCAGCGCCGCCGGGGTCGGCTCGCCGTATTTCTTTTGCAGGTCTTTTTCCAGGGAGCCGGCGTTGACGCCGATACGGATCGGGATCCCACGGTCACGCGCCGCATCCACTACCGCGCGCACACGGTCTTCACGACCGATATTGCCCGGGTTGATACGCAGGCAGTCCACACCCAGTTCGGCCACGCGCAAAGCGATCTTGTAGTCGAAGTGAATGTCGGCAACCAGCGGAACCTTGACCAATTGTTTGATGCGACCAAACGCTTCGGCAGCGTCCATGTCGGGTACGGATACCCGCACGATGTCCACGCCGGCCGCTTCCAGACGGTTGATCTGGGCGACGGTGGCGGCAACGTCATTGGTGTCGCTGTTGGTCATGCTCTGTACCGCGATGGGGGCGTCGCCACCCACCGGCACCGAGCCGACCCAGATCTTGCGCGATACGCGACGTTTGATTGGAGATTCGCCGTGCATGACTATTGTCCCAACTTGAGGCGAGCAGTCTCGCCACTGGTGAACGGCGCCACGTCCACAGGCTGGCCGTTGTAGGCCACTTGCGCGCCACGGGCAAAGCCCAGACGCAGCGTCAAAGGAGGCTTGCCGCCCTGGTCAAGAGTATCTCCCTTACGCTTCAGACCGCTAAACAGCACTTTGCCATTGCCATCGGTGACCTGCGTCCAGCAGTCAGCGATGAAAGTAATCTGTACGCGCCCATCACCGGCGATCAACGCGGGGGTGGTAGGCGGCGACATCGCAGGCGCTGCCGGGGCAGTTGGCGCGGTAGTCGCTGGCGCCGGCGCGGCCGGTGTATGCGCCTGGGCGACCGGAGCCGTCGGGGTATGCGCAGGGGCAGCAGGTACAGCCGGAGCCGCTGCAGCCGCCGTATCGGCTGGCGCTGTTTGCGGCGCAGCCTGCTCGGCGGTAGCCGGGGCTTCAGGCGCAGCCTGGGCTTCGGCAACCGCCTGGTCTTCGGGCTCATCCAGCGGATGGATCTGAGTGGTGCCGTCGGCGCTTTCGACTTCGACGTGCTCCATGGCGTTGCTGACCAGGTCCTTGGTGCGCAGGGAGGTCTGGTCCTGCCACCAGACAAAACCGCCGCCGATCACAGCGATCAGCAACAACAGGCTGACAATCCGCAAGATAGTGTGGGAGACCCGCACCGGCTCTTCGATGCGACCCAGGCCATGCACGTTACTGCCCTGGGAATCGGTACCGGTGAACTGATCGAATTCCTGGACCAGCACGGCCTGGTCGATACCCAGCAACTTGGCATAGGCACGGATATAGCCGCGGGCGAAGGTATGCCCCGGCAGCTTGTCGAACGCGCCGGCTTCCAGGTTGCCCAGGGACGTGGCGGTCAAATTGAGCTTGAGGGCCACTTCTGCCAGCGACCAACCATTGCTTTCGCGGGCCTGACGCAAGGTCTCGCCTGGGTTTACGCGATTAGCTGCTACAACTTCCGGGTGCGCCGCTTTCATCATTGCTCCGACAGGTATTGCTGATATTCCGGCGTACCGGGATAGAGTCGTTCGAGTTGCTGGCCAAAACGTGCGGCCGTGGCGTGTTCTTCATGAACCATCGCCAGCCGCACACCGAGCAATAGACTACGTGCATTTTGCCCGCTGAGCAGGCTAAAACGCTCGTAATAGTCACGTGCCGGCACATAATGCCTGTCTTCGTAAGACAACTCAGCCATTTCGAGCAAGGCCCGTGGCTGGCGACTGTTGAGGTGCAGGGCTTTTTCCAGTTGCTGGCGCGCGCTGTCGCGCTGGCCGAGGTGCACCGACGTCACGCCAAGGTTCTCAAAAACGCGCGAGCGCTCAGGATAGAGGGTATCGGCACTGGCCTGCTGGAAATAACGGGCGGCCTGGTCATAACGTTTCTGCCCGAACAGGAAGCTGCCGTAATTGTTCAGCATCCTTGGGTCGGCAGGACGGGAAGCCAGGGCCTTGTGGAAATATTGCTCGGCCAGCTCAGGCTCGGCCTGGGCCTGGAACACCAAGGCCAGTGCGGCATTGGCGTCGGCATCGCCGCTGTCCAGCGCCAGGGCCTTTTGCAACGGCACCTTGGCCTGTTCGCTCATCCCTTGCTGCAGGTAACCCAAGCCCAACTGCACATAGGCAGCTCGCGCCTCGTCACGGCCTTTACCGGTTTGCAAAGGGCCGTCATAGCCCGATGAAACACATCCGGCCGCAAGGCCGGTAACAAGCAAAAGCAGCGCAAGGCGCAAGGGCATAGAGATCCTCTCTCAGATTCGATTCACAGCGATCTGCGGCATATCTTCGGCGGCGTTCAGTTCGCGCACGGCAATATAACGTTCGCTGCGACGGGTGCGATCCAGCACCTGTCCTACCAATTGGCCACAGGCGGCGTCGATGTCTTCACCACGGGTGGTGCGGACGGTGACGTTGTACCCGGCCTGGTGCAGTTGATCCTGGAAACGGCGGATGGCGTTGTTGCTCGGCCGCTCGTAGCCAGAATGTGGAAACGGGTTAAACGGAATCAGGTTGATCTTGCACGGGGTGTTCTTGAGCAACTCGATCATCTCGACCGCGTGCTCGACCTTGTCGTTGATGTCCTTGAGCATGGTGTACTCAATGGTCAGCACACGCTTCTCACCCAAGGTCGCCATGTAACGCTGGCAAGATTCGAGCAGCATCTTAAGCGGATACTTCTTGTTGATCGGCACCAATTGGTTACGCAATGCGTCATTGGGTGCGTGCAGCGACAACGCCAGGGAGACGTCGATGTGCTTGGCCAGCTCATCGATCATCGGTACCACGCCGGAGGTCGACAGGGTCACACGGCGCTTGGAGATGCCGTAGCCCAGGTCGTCCATCATCAGATGCATGGCCGCAATCACGTTGTCGAAGTTCAGCAGCGGTTCACCCATGCCCATCATCACCACGTTGGTGATGGCACGGTCGACGGTTGCCGGGACGCTGCCAAAGGATTTATTCGCAATCCACACCTGGCCGATGACTTCGGCGGCGGTGAGGTTGCTGTTGAAGCCTTGCTTGCCGGTGGAGCAGAAACTGCAGTCCAGGGCACAGCCTGCCTGGGACGAAACGCACAAGGTGCCGCGCTTGCCCTGGGGAATGTATACAGTCTCGACGCAGCTGCCGGACGCCACGCGCACCACCCACTTACGGGTGCCGTCGCTGGAGATGTCCTCGCTGACCACTTCGGGACCACGGACCTCAGCAATGGCCTTGAGCTTGTCGCGCAGGGCCTTGCTGACGTTCGTCATGGCGTCGAAATCGTCGACACCAAAGTGGTGAATCCACTTCATTACCTGACCGGCACGGAAACGCTTCTCCCCGATTGAGTCGAAGAATTTCTCCATTTCCGGCTGGGTCAGCCCCAGCAGGTTGGTTTTAACAGTCGATGTAGTCATGGATTCACCCTCACTCTTTAAGCCGATGCTTAGCGAGCGGTTACTTCAGTAGCAGCGAAAAAGTACGAAATTTCGCGAGCAGCAGCGGCTTCGGAGTCCGAACCGTGAACAGCGTTGGCGTCGATGGACTCAGCGAAATCAGCACGGATGGTGCCGGCAGCAGCTTCTTTAGGGTTGGTAGCGCCCATCAGCTCACGGTTCAGAGCGATAGCGTTTTCGCCTTCCAGAACCTGAACAACAACAGGGCCGGAGATCATGAAGGAGACCAGGTCGCCGAAGAAGCCACGAGCGCTGTGCTCAGCGTAGAAGCCTTCAGCTTCAGCTTTGGACAGTTGCTTGAGTTTCGAAGCTACAACCTTCAGGCCGGCTTTTTCGAAACGAGTGGTGATCTCGCCGATGACGTTTTTTGCAACAGCGTCAGGCTTGATGATGGAGAAAGTACGTTGAACAGCCATGGTGTAACTCCAGAAACGGTAATTTACGAAAAATTAAACCCGCGAATTATACGCGGGTTATTGGGTATTGCCTAACTGCGTAAAAAGGCGGCTCAGTCTGCTTCTTCGATCCACATGCCTTGAATCGCCTCCAGAACCTTTTCGCCACCCCGATCAGGGATGTCGTCGAATTCCGGCAGCTCCATCACGAGGTTGCGCAACTTGACGAAGTTCACCGACAGAGGATCGACATCCGGGTGTCTTTCAGCAAGTTGTATAGCGATTTCTTGTACATCAACCCATTTCAGGCTCATGACATTTCCTTGAATCAATGCGGCGCTTCGGCCGCATGGTTGAGCGAATATTTCGGAATTTCGACGGTGATGTCTTCAGTTCCGACCTTTGCCTGACAGCTTAGACGCGATTGCGCCTCCAGGCCCCAGGCGCGATCAAGAAAGTCCTCTTCCAGCTCGTCCGCTTCTTCCAGGCTGTTGAAGCCTTCACGGATGATGCAGTGGCAGGTAGTGCAGGCGCACACACCGCCGCAGGCGCTTTCGATCTCGATATGGTTGTCATGGGCAACTTCGAGGATGGACTTGCCGGTCTCAGCCTCCACAACCATACCGTCCGGGCAATGCTCGGCGTGTGGCAGAAAAATGACCTGCGGCATTAATTATTCCTCGATTTCATTCAGGTTGCGCCCGGCCAGTGCGGCTTTCACCGTCTGATCCATGCGCCGGGCGGCAAAGGCGTCAGTCACCTGCGACAAGCGCTTGGTCTGCTGCTCGATGGCGTAGCCATCGTTGCCTTTCATCAGTTCGGCCAGTTCCTGCATCTGCAGGTCGATGACCATGCGCTCCTCGGCATCCAGCAGGCGCTCACCATCGGCTTCAAGGGCGCCCTGCACCGCTTCGAGCAGGCGCTGGGCATCCACTTGCTGCTCACGCAGCACGCGAGCGACCTTGTCGTCACCGGCATATTGGAACGAATCCTTGAGCATCTTGGCGATTTCGCCGTCGGTAAGGCCGTAGGACGGCTTGACCTGGATGCTGGCTTCAACGCCCGAGGCCAGTTCGCGCGCAGCGACACTGAGCAGGCCATCGGCGTCGACCTGGTAGGTCACGCGAATCTTCGCCGCACCGGCAACCATGGCCGGGATGCCGCGCAATTCAAAGCGCGCCAGGGAGCGGCAGTCGCTGATCAGCTCGCGCTCACCTTGCAGCACATGAATCATCATGGCCGTCTGGCCATCTTTGTACGTGGTGAAGTCCTGGGCGCGGGCGACGGGGATGGTGGTGTTGCGTGGAATCACCTTCTCCATCAAGCCGCCCATGGTTTCCAGGCCCAGCGACAACGGAATCACGTCGAGCAGCAGCAGTTCGCCGCCATCGCGCTTGTTGCCGGCCAGGGTATCAGCCTGGATGGCGGCGCCGATGGCGACCACTTGATCCGGGTCGATTTCAGTCAGCGGCTGACGACCAAAGGCTTCGGCCACTGCTTCCCGAACACGCGGTACGCGGGTGGAACCGCCAACCATGACCACCGCGCCGACTTCTTCCAGCTCGATACCGGAATCACGCACAGCACGGCGACAGGCCTTGAGGCTGCGGGCGACCATCGGCTCGATCAACGCATCGAAGGCTTCACGAGTCAGTTGGGCCGACCAGTTACCGTAGGAAACTTCAACAGAAGCTGCGTCAGTCAGGGCTTCCTTGGCCGCGCAGGCGGTTTGCAACAGATTACGTTGCGCGCCCGGGTCCAGGTCGGCTGACAAACCGGCGCTGGTGATGATCCAGCCCGCAATGGCGTGGTCAAAGTCATCGCCGCCCAGGGCGCTGTCGCCACCGGTGGCCAGTACTTCAAACACACCGCCGGTCAGGCGCAGGATCGAAATATCAAAGGTGCCACCGCCCAGGTCGTAAATGGCGACCAGGCCTTCGGCGTGCTGGTCCAGGCCATAGGCCACGGCCGCCGCAGTCGGTTCGTTGAGCAGGCGCAGCACGTTCAGGCCCGCAAGTTTCGCCGCATCCTTGGTGGCCTGGCGCTGAGCGTCATCGAAATAGGCCGGAACCGTGATCACCGCACCGACCAGTTCACCGCCCAAGGTTTTTTCTGCGCGCTGGCGCAGCACCTTGAGGATATCGGCCGACACTTCCACGGGGCTTTTCGGGCCCTGGACGGTGTCGATGAACGGCATATGGGATTCACCGCCGACAAAGCGGTACGGCAGCTGGTCACCCAATTGCTTGACGTCGGACAGACCACGACCCATCAAGCGCTTGACCGACAGCACGGTGTTCAACGGGTCGGTAGACGCGGCCAGCTTGGCCGACTCGCCCACTTCGGTGCGGTCCGCGTGATAACGCACGGCGGACGGCAGGATCACCTGGCCATCAGCGTCGGGCAGCGGTTCGGACAGGCCGCTGCGCAAGGCAGCAACCAGGGAATTGGTGGTGCCCAGGTCAATCCCCACCGCCAGGCGACGCTGGTGCGGTTGTGGGCTTTGGCCGGGTTCGGCGATTTGCAGTAGAGCCATGGTAATCAGGTCTTATCTGTCTATCAGGCGTGCATCACGGGCAGCACTGGGTTAATCGTCGAGGCGCTCTTCTAGCTGGCGCACTTCGTAGGTGAGCTTGTCGAGGAACTGCATGCGCCGCATCAGGCGCTCGGCCTGCTCGCGTTGCGCGGCATCGCTCCAGCAGGCGGCGAAGCTTTCGTTCAGCTCATCCTGGGCCACTTTCAGACGGCGCTTGAAGACTGCGACACCCGCCACATCGGCTTCGTCCTGCAAGTCTTCGAGTTCTTCGCGCCACTGCATCTGCTGCATCAGGAAGTCCGGATCGTGCACCGTGACTTCCAACGGCAACTCACCACCGTTCATCGCGAGCAAGTAGCGCGCGCGTTTCGGAGGGCTTTTGAGCGTCTGATAGGCTTCGTTGAGGCTGGCCGATTGCTCCAGGGCCAGGCGTTGCTCACGCTCGGAAGCGTCGGCAAAGCGGTCCGGATGCACCCCACGCGCCAATTCTCGGTAGCGCGTGGCAAGCTGCTCGAGATCCAGCCGAAAACTCGGCTGCAGCTCGAATAAAGCGAAATGACAAGGAGTACCCACGAATAGCCTCAGATGTTGAAGCTTTCGCCGCAGCCACATTCACCGCGTACGTTGGGGTTGTTGAACTTGAAGCCTTCGTTCAACCCTTCCTTGACGAAATCGAGTTCGGTGCCGTCTAGGTAGGTCAGGCTCTTAGGGTCGATGATCACTTTCTCGCCGTGACTTTCGAACACCTGGTCGTCTTCAACCACCTCGTCGACAAACTCCAGCACGTAGGCAAGGCCGGAACAGCCCGTGGTGCGAACACCCAGACGAATCCCCTCACCTTTACCGCGCCCATTCAGGGAGCGGCGAATGTGCTGCGCAGCCGCTTCTGTCATGCTGATAGCCATCGTTGACTCCTTACTCGTCGCCAAATGCTTAGATCAAGCCTTTCTTCTGCTTGTAGTCGCGAACGGCCGCCTTGATGGCGTCTTCTGCGAGTACGGAGCAGTGGATTTTCACTGGCGGCAGGGCCAGTTCTTCGGCCAGCTGGGTGTTGCTGATGGTGACAGCCTCATCCAGGGTCTTGCCTTTCATCCATTCGGTCGCCAGCGAGCTGGAGGCGATGGCCGAACCGCAGCCGTAAGTCTTGAACTTGGCGTCTTCGATAACGCCAGCGTCGTTGACCTTGATCTGCAGGCGCATCACATCGCCGCACGCCGGAGCGCCGACCATGCCGGTGCCGACATCTGGGTCTTCCGCGTTCATCTTGCCGACGTTGCGCGGGTTTTCGTAGTGGTCGATGACCTTTTCGCTGTAAGCCATGGTACTGAATCCTCACTCATCAGGGCCGCTCTGGAACCCTGTAAAAACGCCTGCGTTTTCCGCCACGTTCCTACAGAGCTTGGGTGGCGGCTTCTATATTTAGTGTGCCGCCCACTCGATCTTGGAAATGTCGACACCGTCTTTGAACATGTCCCACAGCGGCGACAGAACGCGCAGCTTGTTGACGGCTTCGCAGACTTTCTGCGCGGCGTAGTCGACTTGCTCTTCAGTGGTGAAGCGGCCGAAGGTAAAGCGGATCGAGCTGTGTGCCAATTCGTCGTTGCGGCCCAGGGCGCGCAGCACGTACGAAGGCTCAAGGGACGCCGAGGTGCAGGCCGAACCGGACGAAACCGCCAGGTCCTTGAGCGCCATGATCAGCGACTCGCCTTCGACGTAGTTGAAGCTCAAATTCAGGTTGTGCGGTACACGGGCGGTCATGCTGCCGTTGATGTACAGCTCTTCAAGGTTCTCGACCTGCTTGTAGAAGCGATCGCTCAGGGCCTTGATGCGGATGTTTTCGGCAGCCATGTCTTCCTTGGCTACACGGAATGCTTCGCCCATGCCAACGATCTGGTGGGTCGCCAGGGTGCCGGAACGCATGCCACGTTCGTGACCGCCACCGTGCATGGTCGCTTCGATACGTACGCGCGGCTTGCGGCTGACGTAGAGGGCACCGATGCCTTTAGGGCCGTAGGTCTTGTGGGCAGAGAACGACATCAGGTCGACTTTCAGCTTGGACAGGTCGATGTCGACCTTGCCGGTGGACTGAGCAGCGTCGACGTGCAGCAGAATGCCTTTGGAGCGAGTCAGCTCGCCAATGGCGGCGATGTCGTTGATGGTGCCGATTTCGTTGTTCACGTGGATCACGGAAACCAGGATGGTGTCTTCACGCAGCGCGGCTTCGATCATGGCCGGGGTGACGATACCGTCGGTGGTTGGCTCAAGGTAGGTGACCTCGAAACCTTCACGCTCCAGTTGGCGCATGGTGTCGAGGACAGCCTTGTGCTCAATCTTGGTGGTGATCAGGTGTTTGCCTTTGGTCGCGTAGAAATGCGCCGCGCCCTTGATAGCCAGGTTGTCGGACTCGGTAGCACCGGAGGTCCAGACGATTTCGCGCGGGTCTGCGCCAACCAGGTCAGCAACTTGGCGACGAGCGTTCTCGACCGCTTCCTCGGCTTTCCAGCCGAATACGTGGGAACGGGAGGCTGGGTTGCCGAAGTTTCCGTCAACCAGCAGGCATTCGCTCATCTTTTGCGCGACACGCGGATCAACCGGGGTGGTCGCTGAGTAATCAAGGTAAATCGGCAATTTCATGGACTTTCTCCTAAATCAGGCTGGCTGGCGTGCCGTTAGCTCTTCGGCTGTCACTCGACGGCGGACGCTTCAATCTTGTCCAGACGCGGCGCCTTGGTGTTGCAACGGCGCTGGTCCTGACGCTGGGCTACTTCTTGTACCTCACGGCGAGTCACAAGATCAGCCAAGCTGATACCACTCAAAAACTCATGGATCTGCAGGCTCAAGTCACACCACAAGTGGTGGGTCAGGCAGGTGTCGCCGGCGTGGCAGTCACCCAAACCCTGGCATTTGGTGGCATCGACGGATTCGTTGACCGCATCGATGACCTGCGCTACCTGAATGCCCTGCATGTCGCGGGACAGTTGATAGCCGCCGCCTGGCCCACGCACGCTGGAAACCAGATTGCTACGGCGCAACTTGGCAAACAGCTGCTCGAGGTAGGACAGGGAAATGCCTTGGCGCTCGGAGATATCGGCCAGGGACACCGGCCCAGTTTGCGCGTGCAAGGCCAGGTCAAGCATGGCGGTCACCGCGTATCGGCCTTTTGTAGTCAGTCTCATGGACAAGTACCAAGGTGTTTCAGAATGGGGGCAAGTATGCGATTCCCGAGTATTTAAGTCAACTATAAGACCTAGTACTTTAGTCAGGATTACCCGTAAAAAGGGCGCGCGAATCATAGCAGGGTGGGGCCGGATGGACCAGCGGCGGCGGGCTCAATGCTGAATCTCAAGACCAATGGAGATCAAATGTGGGAGGGGGCTTGCCCCCGATAGCGGTGGATCAGTCAATAAATATAGTGGCTGACACATTGCCATCGGGGGCAAGCCCCCTCCCACAGGGATTTGCGCTGAGCTCGAGACGTTAGCCTGCCTTGGTGGCGGTTTCGCTCTTGATCTCGGCGAAGTCTTCTTCGCGCAGCTCAGGCAGGTCCTTGGCGCAATAGCTGCTGCCCAGCTCTTTGAGCGCGCCGCACATGCCGTCCAACTTGCCATCTACCGCCTGCAAATGGTCGAGCAATTGGCCAATGGCGCGCGCCACCGGGTCGGGCATGTCTTCGCTGACGCCATAGGCATCGAAGCCGATCTTCTCGGCCATGGCCTTGCGCTTGGCTTCCTGCTCGTCGCCGACTTCCGGCTTGACGATGATTCGGCCCGGAATACCCACCACGGTCGCGCCAGGCGGCACGGCCTTGGTCACCACGGCATTGGAGCCGACCTTGGCGCCTGCGCCAACCGTGAACGGGCCGAGCACCTTGGCGCCCGCGCCCACCACCACACCGTTTTCCAACGTGGGATGGCGCTTGCCTTTATTCCAGCTGGTGCCACCCAGGGTCACACCCTGATACAGCGTCACGTCATCGCCGATCTCAGCGGTCTCGCCAATGACGATGCCCATGCCGTGGTCGATAAAGAACCGACGCCCGACCTTGGCGCCCGGATGAATCTCGATCCCGGTCAACCAGCGGCCAAAGTTCGACACCAGCCGCGCCAACCATTTCCAGCCCATGCCCCACAAGGCACCGGACAGGCGGTGAATCCAGATCGCATGCATGCCCGGGTAGCAGGTCAGCACTTCAAAGGCGTTGCGCGCCGCCGGGTCACGGTGGAAAACACTCTGGATATCTTCTCGCAAACGCTCGAACATTTTTAATCCTTCCGCTTAAGAAGCTCGCCACGGGCCGCTTTCTGGGTTTCCGTGAGGATGCCACGCAATATATTCATTTCGGCTCGGCTGACCGAGCTGCGCCCGTACAGGCGGCGCAGGCGCGCCATCAAGTGCCGTGGTTTCTCAGGATCAAGGAATTCGATGGCCACCAGGGTTTGCTCCAGGTGCTCGTAGAATCGCTCCAGCTCGTCCATGGTGGCCAACTCGCCACTTTTGGTCGATGCGACTTCATCCTTCTCTACCTTGCTCGGCTGACCTTCAGCGGCCAGCCAGGCCATGCGCACTTCGTAACTCAACACCTGCACCGCCGCCCCAAGGTTCAGCGAACTGAACTCAGGGTCTGATGGAATGTGCACGTGATAATGACATCGCTGCAGCTCTTCATTGGTGAGGCCGGAATCTTCACGACCGAACACCAGGGCGATTTCAGCGCCGCCGGCCGCCTCTTCCACCACTTTGGTCCCACACTCGCGCGGATCCAGCAGTGGCCAGGGGATGCGACGGTCGCGGGCGCTGGTGCCAAGCACCAGGTTGCAGCCGACCAAGGCATCTTCCAAGGTGGCGACGACCTGGGCTTTTTCCAGGATGTCATTGGCGCCAGAGGCACGGGCATCAGCCTCGTGGTGCGGGAACACACGCGGCTCAACCAGCACCAGGCGCGTCAGCCCCATGTTTTTCATGGCTCGCGCCACCCCGCCGATATTGCCGGGATGACTGGTATTGACCAAGACGACACGAATGTTTTGCAGCAAGGGAGGCGCTCTCGGACACGGGAAAGGGGAGCAAATCTTACAGAACAGCCTAAGGTTATGCCATGAAAGCTAACGTCGTCCTTCACCTGAAGAAAGTTTCTGCTAGAATGCCCGGCTTTCTTTAACAACCTTAGGTGACACATCCATGCAGCCCATGCTGAATATCGCGCTGCGCGCCGCCCGCAGCGCCAGTGAATTGATCTTCCGCTCCATCGAGCGCCTGGATACCATCAAGGTCGACGAAAAAGACGCCAAGGATTATGTATCCGAGGTGGATCGCGCCGCCGAACAGAAAATCATCGACGCTCTGCGCAAGGCCTACCCTACCCACGGCATCCTCGGTGAAGAAACCGGCCTGCACAAAGGCAGCGGCGAAGGCGAAGACTACCTGTGGATCATCGACCCACTGGATGGCACCACTAACTTCCTGCGCGGTATCCCGCACTTTGCCGTGAGCATCGCGTGCAAATACCGTGGCCGCCTGGAACACGCCGTTGTTCTCGACCCGGTTCGCCAGGAAGAATTCACCGCCAGCCGTGGCCGTGGCGCCCAGCTGAATGGCCGTCGCCTGCGCGTCAGCGGCCGTACCAGCCTGGACGGCGCCCTGCTGGGCACCGGCTTCCCGTTCCGTGACGACCAGATGGACAACCTGGAAAACTACCTGGGTATGTTCCGCGCCCTGGTTGGCCAGACCGCCGGCATCCGTCGCGCCGGTGCAGCCAGCCTGGACCTGGCCTACGTGGCCGCCGGTCGTTTTGACGCGTTCTGGGAGTCGGGCCTGTCCGAGTGGGACATGGCTGCAGGCGCCCTGCTGATTCAAGAGGCCGGCGGCCTGGTGAGCGACTTCACCGGTGGTCACGACTTCCTTGAGAAAGGCCACGTGGTTGCCGGCAACACCAAATGCTTCAAGGCAGTACTGACGGCGATCCAGCCGCACCTGCCGGCCTCGCTGAAGCGTTAAGCGAGCGAGCACAAAAAAGCACCCCTAGGGGTGCTTTTTTTATGCCTGGGTTTTGAGCCAGACCCAGGCATCAGCAACAATACCAATCAAATGTGGGAGGGGGCTTGCCCCCGATGGCAGTGGCTCAGTTAAAAACTCATTAACTGATGCACCGCTATCGGGGGCAAGCCCCCTCCCACATTTTAAATTGCACTAGGCCCTGGAATTACTGCTGGTTCTGGCCCAGAACCAAGCGCCCTTCCTTGTCGACCGGAATCTGGCCGCCTGGGTCACGATCCATCCGCACCGAACCTTCCTTGCCATCCAGGGTGTAACGCACGTCGTAACCGACAACCTTGTCGCTGATGTCGTTAACGGTGTTACAGCGGGTCTGGGTCGTGGTGTAGGTATCGCGGTTCTGCATGCCTTCCTGAACCTTGTTACCGGCGTAACCACCACCGACCGCACCGGCTACAGTAGCCAGCTTCTTGCCATTACCGCCACCAACCTGATTGCCCAACAGGCCACCGGCCAGCGCACCGACCACGGTACCGACGATCTGATGTTGATCCTGCACCGGCTTCTGCCGGGTCACTGCGACGTCCTTGCAGACCTCGCGCGGGGTTTTTATCTGGGTTTTTACCGGCTGCACTGCCAGCACTTGCGCATACTCAGGGCCGCTTTTCACCAAGCTGTAGGTGGCAACAGCACCCCCGGCAGTCACACCGACAGCACCCAATACCGCACCAACCAGCAACGACTTGTTCACGTGAACCTCCTGACCATCACAAACGGACCGAAAGATCCGCGCTATACCCAGCCTTGGAGCAAAAAAAAAGGCACGAGTTCAATACTCGTGCCTTCTTTGTAACAGCATATCAACGAATACCCATCAAGGGCGGTCGTCGACCTCCTTGCCAGTAGCGGCCGGAGGGATCAGGTCTTCGCTGTTGAGGTTCAGCCAGATCAGCACCACGTTGGCGATGTAGATCGACGAGTAGGTACCCGCCAGCACGCCAATGAACAGCGCCAGGGAGAAGCCCCACAGGTTGTCGCCACCGAAGATCATCAGCGCAGCGATCGCCAGCAAGGTGGAGATCGACGTCGCCATGGTCCGCAGCAGGGTCTGGGTGGTGGAGATGTTGATGTTTTCGATCAACGTCGCCTTGCGCAGTACACGGAAGTTCTCACGCACCCGGTCGAATACCACGATGGTGTCGTTCAGCGAGTAACCAATGATCGCCAACACCGCCGCCAATACCGTCAGGTCGAAAGTGATCTGGAAGTACGCCAGGATGCCCACGGTCACGACCACGTCGTGGATCAGCGACACAATGGCGCCGACACCGAACTTCCACTGAAAGCGGAACGCCAGGTAGATCATGATGCCGACCAGCGCCATCAGCATGCCGAGGCCGCCCTGGTCGCGCAGCTCTTCACCCACCTGCGGGCCCACGAACTCGACCCGCTTGACCGCTGCCGGGTTGTCGCCGCCCACCTTCTGCAAGGCCTCGGCTACCTGGTGACCCAATTGCGGGTCTTCGCCAGGCATACGCACCAGCAGGTCGGTGGTTGCACCAAAGCTCTGCACGATGGCTTCGTGATAGCCGGCCTTGACCAGCTCATTGCGCACCAGGGTAACGTCGGCCGGCTTCTCGTAGGTCAGCTCGATGAGCGTACCGCCGGTGAAGTCCAGACCGTAGTTCAGGCCCTTATGGAACCAGCTGAACAACGCCAGAACTGTAAGGAGCACAGTGACGCCGAACGCAACGTTGCGAACGCCCATGAAGTTGATTGTACGTAACATGGCAGCCCCTTAAATCCACAACTTCTTGAAGTCACGCCCGCCATAGATCAGGTTGACCATTGCGCGGGTCACCATGATGGCCGTGAACATCGAGGTAAAGATACCGAGGGACATGGTCACCGCAAAACCTTTGACCGGGCCAGTGCCCATGGCAAAGAGAATCCCGCCGACCAACAGGGTGGTCAGGTTGGAGTCGAGAATTGCGGTAAATGCCCGGCCGAAGCCTTCGTTGATTGCACGCTGTACGGTCATGCCGTTGGCGATCTCTTCACGAATACGCGAGAAGATCAGTACGTTGGCGTCTACCGCCATACCCATGGTGAGTACGATACCGGCGATACCTGGCAGTGTCAGCGTAGCACCCAGCAGCGACATCAGGGCCAGCAGCATCACCATGTTGCCCGCAAGGGCCACGGTGGCGATGATGCCGAAGAAGCGGTAGATGGCGATGATGAACAGGGATACGAACAGCATGCCCCACAAGGCCGCGTCGACACCCTTGGTGATGTTGTCGGCACCCAGGCTCGGGCCAATAGTGCGTTCTTCAGCGAAGTACATCGGCGCCGCCAGACCACCCGCACGCAGCAGCAGGGCCAGCTCCGAGGATTCGCCCTGGCCGTTCAGGCCAGTGATGCGGAATTGAGCACCCAGCGGCGACTGGATGGTCGCCAGGCTGATGATCTTCTTCTCTTCCTTGAAGGTCTGTACCGGCACGTCTTTTTCGACGCCGTTGACCGTTTGCTTGGTGTAGGTAGTAACAGGGCGTTGCTCGATGAAGATCACCGCCATGCTGCGGCCGACGTTGCTGCGCGTGGCGCGGCTCATCAACTCGCCGCCGTGGCCATCCAGGCGGATGTTCACTTCAGGGGTACCGTGCTCGCCGAAACCGGCCTTGGCGTCGGTTACCTGGTCGCCGGTGATGATCAAGCTACGCTCGATCTGCGCCGGTGGGCGGTTGCCTTCGCGGAACTCGAACTCTTCGGAAGTGGCACGCGAAGCACCTGGCTCAGCCGCCAGGCGGAACTCCAGGTTGGCGGTTTTACCCAGGATACGCTTGGCTTCAGCGGTGTCCTGTACGCCCGGCAGTTCAACCACGATGCGGTTGGCACCCTGGCGCTGCACGATCGGCTCGGCTACACCCAGCTCGTTGACGCGGTTACGTACCGTGGTCAAGTTCTGCTTGATGGAGTACTCGCGGATTTCCGCGATTTTCGCCGGGCTCATCGCCAGACGCAGTACCGCCTGGCCATTGAGGTCGGCCGGCACGATGTCGAAATCGTTGAAATTCTTGCGGATCAGCGCACGGGCCTGTTCGCGGGAAGCTTCATCAGAGAAGCCCAGCTGGATGGCACCGTTGAGCTGCGGCAGGCTGCGATAGCGCAGCTTCTCTTTACGCAGCAGGCTCTTCACATCGCCTTCGTAGACTTTCAGGCGCGCGTCGAGGGCTTTGTCCATGTCGACTTCCAGCAGGAAGTGCACACCACCGGACAAGTCCAGACCCAGCTTCATCGGGTGCGCGCCAATGCTGCGCAGCCACTGTGGCGTGGTCTGTGCCAGGTTGAGCGCGACAACGTAGTCGTCACCCAGGGCCTTGCGCACGACATCCTTGGCCGGCAATTGGTCTTCTTGCTTGGTCAGGCGCAACAAGCCGCCCTTCGCACCAGCCGCCAACGTTGCCGCTTTAACCTGGATACCCGCGTCGGTGAGCGCTTTGCTCGCGCGTTCCAGATCAGCCTGATTGACCTGCAGCGAAGTGCTGGCGCCAGTGATCTGGATCGCAGGGTCATCAGGATAAAGATTGGGAGCGGAATAAATAAATCCGATCGCCAGCACCGCCAGGATCAGTACGTATTTCCACAGAGGGTATTTGTTCAGCATCACGCCGCCCGCTTATAACGCGGGGCGCCTTGCGCGCCCCGTCGATTGGTAAAGGTTGTTACTTAGATCGCTTTCAGCGTGCCTTTTGGCAGCGTGGCGGCGATGGCGCCCTTCTGGAACTTCATTTCTACGGTGTCGGAAACTTCCAGAACCACGAAAGCGTCGGAAACCTTGGTGATCTTGCCAGCGATACCGCCGGTGGTTACAACTTCGTCACCTTTCTGCAGGCTGCCCAGCAGGTTTTTCTGCTCTTTGGCGCGCTTGGCCTGTGGACGCCAGATCATCAGGTAGAAGATGACCAGGAAGCCGACCAGGAAAATCCACTCGAAACCACCGCCCATAGGGCCGGCAGCAGCAGGCGCAGCGGCGTCAGCCATGGCGTTAGAGATAAAAAAGCTCATTTAGCACTCCAGTTGCAAATAGTGAATCTTAGGGTCGGAAAACTCAGTCCAAGGGCGGCACAGGAAGCCCGCGCTTGGCATAGAAGGCATCGACGAAGGCGGCCAATGTACCCTGTTGAATAGCCTCGCGCAAACCAGCCATCAGGACTTGGTAGTGACGCAAATTGTGGATGGTATTCAACATGCTACCCAGCATTTCCCCGCATTTGTCCAGATGGTGCAGATAAGCACGGGAGAAGTTCTGGCAGGTGTAGCAATCACAGGTGGGATCCAGCGGCGAATCATCATGGCGATGGAACGCGTTACGGATCTTCAGCACGCCTGTATCGATGAACAGATGCCCATTGCGGGCATTACGGGTTGGCATCACGCAATCGAACATGTCCACACCGCGGCGCACACCCTCTACGAGATCCTCCGGTTTGCCAACGCCCATAAGGTAACGAGGTTTGTCAGCCGGCATCAGGCCCGGCAGATAATCCAGCACCTTGATCATCTCGTGCTTGGGCTCGCCCACCGACAGACCGCCGATGGCCAGGCCGTCGAAGCCGATCTTGTCGAGCCCTTCCAGCGAGCGCTTACGCAGGCTTTCGTGCATGCCGCCCTGGACGATACCGAACAAAGCAGCGGTGTTGTCGCCGTGAGCATTCTTCGAACGCTGGGCCCAGCGCAGCGACAGCTCCATGGAGATCCGCGCAACCTCTTCGTCGGCCGGGTACGGCGTGCACTCGTCAAAAATCATCACGATGTCGGAGCCCAGGTCGCGCTGCACCTGCATCGACTCCTCCGGGCCCATGAACACTTTGGAACCGTCCACCGGCGAGGCGAAGGTCACGCCCTCTTCCTTGATCTTGCGCATGGCGCCCAGGCTGAACACCTGGAAACCACCGGAGTCAGTGAGGATCGGACCTTGCCATTTCATGAAATCATGCAGGTCGCCGTGCTTCTTGATCACTTCCGTGCCTGGGCGCAGCCACAGGTGGAAGGTGTTGCCGAGGATGATCTCGGCGCCGGTGGCGACGATATCGCGCGGCAACATGCCTTTTACAGTGCCGTAGGTGCCCACCGGCATGAAGGCCGGGGTCTCGACGGTGCCACGCGGGAAGGTCAGGCGACCACGACGAGCCTTGCCATCTGTGGCCAACAATTCAAACGACATACGACTCATAGTTGTTCCTCTGGGGCAACTGTCTCAGGTGCAGTCGGCGCCGGATTACGGGTGATAAACATCGCATCACCGTAGCTGAAAAAACGGTACCCATTATCGATGGCGGCTTGATAAGCGGCCATGGTCTCGGGATAACCGGCAAATGCCGACACCAGCATCAACAGGGTGGATTCCGGCAAATGGAAGTTGGTGACCAGGCAATCGACCACATGGAACGGCCGGCCTGGGTAGATGAAGATATCGGTGTCGCCACTGAACGGCTTTAACACGCCATCGCGCGCCGCACTTTCCAGGGAGCGCACGCTGGTGGTGCCCACGGCCACTACGCGACCGCCACGTGCCTTGCACGCCGCCACGGCATCCACGACTTCCTGGCTGACTTCCAGCCATTCGCTGTGCATGTGGTGGTCTTCGATATTATCCACACGCACCGGCTGAAACGTGCCGGCCCCCACGTGCAGGGTCACATAGGCGCTCTCGACGCCCTTGGCGGCGATTGCATCCAGCAACGGCTGGTCAAAGTGCAAGCCGGCAGTTGGCGCGGCTACAGCACCCAGGCGCTGGGAGTACACGGTCTGATAGCGCTCGCGGTCCGAGTCTTCGTCGGGGCGGTCTATATAAGGAGGCAACGGCATATGGCCGACGCGCTCCAGCAGCGGCAACACTTCCTCGGCAAACTTGAGCTCGAACAACGCGTCATGACGCGCGACCATCTCGGCTTCGCCACCGCCGTCGATGAGGATGCTCGACCCAGGTTTCGGCGACTTGCTGGAGCGCACATGGGCCAGCACGCGATGGCTGTCCAGCACCCGCTCCACCAGAATTTCCAGCTTGCCGCCGGAAGCTTTCTGGCCAAACAGCCGCGCCGGAATCACCCGGGTATTGTTGAATACCATCAAGTCGCCTGGGCGCAAATGCTCAAGCAAATCAGTGAATTGACGGTGTGCAAGGGCACCGCTCACCCCGTCCAGGGTCAGCAGTCGACTGGCGCGACGCTCGGCCAAAGGGTGGCGAGCGATCAGCGAATCAGGGAGCTCAAAAGTAAAGTCAGCAACGCGCATGATGGGGTTCGTCTAGCAGGGCCGGGAAGTCTAGCGGAAATAGTTAAAATTGACCATGAAACGTGATTGACCAACGGTAATCTCATCTCTATACTTCGCCGCCATTGAGCCCTGATGGCGGAATTGGTAGACGCGGCGGATTCAAAATCCGTTTTCGAAAGGAGTGGGAGTTCGAGTCTCCCTCGGGGCACCATATAGCAGTATCTGAAAGTCTCTACCAGGCTTTAAGACCCAAAGAAACCGGCCACTTGAGCCGGTTTTTTTGTGTCTGGCTATCTACCTCTGTATCCCCTTATCCGTTGTATCCCTGTATCCCTGCTTGTATCCTGAGAAAAATACCGAACTTTGGGATACAAGGATGAAGCGCGCAGATATAAAGCGCCGCCCTCTCGCAGACACGACGCTTGCAGGGCTGGAGCCGGAGTCAAAGGAATACCGGGAGCTAGACGGAAACGGCCTCTACTTCAGGGTCAAACCTGATGGTGGTAAATCCTGGCAGCTACGCTACAAACGTCCTGCGGGCAATTGGGCTTGGATGGGGCTAGGGGGTTACCCAGAGGTCAGTGGTGCGCTGGCAAGAGAGAAAGCTGCCGATCTACGCAAAGTAGTGAGTAGCGGCGCCGATCCCCTTGAGCTGAAACGATCTGCTAAAGCTGCAATCGATGCGGCCAAGGCTCGAACGTTTCGAACGGCTGCTGAGGCTTGGCTCAAGGTCAAAGAAGAAAAGGGCCTCGCACCCTCTACCCTTCACAAAATCCGCACCTACCTCGACAAGGACATACTCCCGGCATTGGGAGATAAGCCCCTCGACGAAATCACCCGCACCGACTGTGCAGATCTCCAGGCATCCCTCGAAGCTAGAAACGCTCACAACGTGGCAGAAAAGTGCCGCACCTGGATCAACCAAATCTTCGGCCGAGCGATTGGTTTAGGACTCACCGAAAACGATCCGGGCAGCCGCCTTCGCGACATTGCCGCCCAGGCAGCCAAGACTCAGCAGCATCCACACTTGCTGGAGCCTGAACTCGCTGAGTTTCTCCAATCACTCAAAAACACTCCCAGCAGACTGACGGCACGTACCGCCGCATGGCTTTGTATCTGGACGGCGTCCCGCCCAGGCATGGTCCGCTTGGCTGAATGGAAAGAGTTCGACCTTGAGAAGGCCATTTGGACGACGCCTGCTGCCAAGATGAAGATGCGCCGAGATTTTGTATGCCCCCTTCCCCACCAAGCCGTTACGGCACTGAGGGACCTGCACTGTTTAACGGGACGGAGTCGCTGGCTTTTCCCCGGCGTCGGAGCAAAGAACCCAACCATCAGCGAAAACACGATCAACAAAGTCTTCGCTACCATTGGCTACAAAGGGCGTCTAGTAGGACACGGCACTCGACACACCGCGAGCACGTTACTTCGAGAACATGGCTGGCCGAAGGAACACGTTGAAGCGCAGTTGGCTCACAAAGAGGAAGGCATTTCGGGGGTATACAACAAGGCCCAATACTTTGAGCAACGAGTAAAAATGATGCAATGGTACGCCGATCACCTTGATTCCCTAGAGGCCGGAAATGTAGTGCAAGGTCAACTTGGGAAGGCCGTGTGAAGCCGTCAACCCTATATCCCTCCAAAAACGGCGTTACGCGTGTTACGCGTGTTACGACCACCAATAACCCATTGTATTTATTGAATATATTTAGCGTTACACGCACTGCAAAGCTTCTGAGCGCCACGTGTTACATCGAGCAGTCGTGTTACAGAAAAGCCACGCCATCAACCCTGCTGGCAGTGGCGCCTCCACCTGCAAATCGCTGTAACAGCCTATCGGCTTCGGGGCGGCGGGGAGATCTAAATGGACTTTGAACGGGGCATCGAGGCAGAAGAGCTCGAACTCGAAATCGCAGGTTTCGACGTAACGTGCCTGGTGTGGGATCGGGACGATGTCGAGGCAGCCGTTCACAGTCTTGCGCTGTTTCCGCAGTTCAACGAACACTTCAAAAGTGCCTTCGATCTGATCAACACAGCCACATCGTTCTGGCTTGAGGAGGGTTCCTACTCCCCAGGTGCAGAGTCGATCACACGAACCCTTTACTCCTTACGTGATGCCATCTACGACCATGCCGACTCTGCGGAAGCAGGCTCGTTGCCAAGCGTGATTCGAGGACTCCTTCGGGTCAGCCGTTCCGCAGCAGACTCACAGCTCGTGGCTACCTACGCCCTGGTACTTGGAACGCAGGCCGTTGAGACGCTCGCAAATTGGCTATTAGACCTTGAACTCGTGACCTACGACATTGATGCAGACCTGATAGAGCAACTGAGACACGACTCACCCCGCCAGTACCTTGCTCTAATCGAAAAAGAGCGTGACCGTAGTAGCGGAAACGAAATCCGAGCACGAGAAGACTTCGCTACGTTGTTAGGTGAGGCGAATCAAGCGTTGATGATGGCGAGTCTTTATCGCCAGGTGGAGCAGATGGATGTGTTTAAAAAAGGCTTCAATACATCAAGCCTGATGCATAGAGTTCTCAACGACGCATTTTCAACAAAGGCGACGAGACGAGGCCAGGAAGCCGGTAAGGGGAACCGTGATCCCAGCTCAAAAATACAGACCGACACAATGGATAGACGAGCAAAAATCAAGGCTGCTGCCGAGCAAATCATTAATGGTCGGAAAATTGAAATGCGAAGCCTGTCCGATGCTGAACTGACCAATATTCTTTCCGAACGGAAGAGCCACGGCACAAAAAAAACCATTCGAGAGCATTTAACCGCTCTGGGCCTTAGACCTCTGAAATAAAAAAGGGAGCGGACACAGTCCACTCTTCCTCCCCTGCGTAGCGTATGACCCGTTGTCTCAATTAACAAAGGGTTAGCTCGCTATGACTACCGTATTAAAAGCAATTCCCTCGCACGATCCCTCGATGACGCTCATCCGCATGCCCGAGGTCATTTCAATCGTAGGGCTCGCACGCCCGACTATCTACAAGCTGATGCGTCAACCTGAAAGCGGGTTCCCGTTGCCGGTAAAGCTGAGTAACAGCAATGCCCGAAGCGCTCCGGTTGCGTGGGTATTGGGAGAAGTTCAGGCATGGACTCGCGCACGCATCGCTGCCCGCGATCAGGTGGCAGCATGAAAATTCGAACTGCCAATAGGGCCATTTTGCAGCCCTTCTCTGTACTCAGAAAAGTCGGTTTCTCTTCACGCTGGATGCAACGTTTTGAGCGCTACCGTACAGAGCAAAAACGCCTGAACCGGGACGTCATGGTGATGCGATGGAGAGATGGCATCTGGTGCGCATTGTCAGTTCCTTGCCAAGCCCCGCAAGCAATCATCGTCGACGAAGGCCAACAGATAGACGCCTACGAGGATGCACGCGCCTGCCTCGAAGGCGACCTGCTGCCCTTTGTCTCCCTGCGCTGGGACGTCCATGCCTGAAACGAAAACGCCCCCGGCGGCAACCGGAGGCGTTGAGGTAAATCTACATGCCTGAGCAATTTATGCCGCATCGAAAAAATCTGCAAGTGATCTGCACAGTTGCACTTTCAAAAAACGGACGTTACTCTTTGGTCGTCGCTGCAAATTCAGCGACCGGGTTTGGCGACCCGAGATACTTGGCGCACAGGCGCCCCATCCGACAGCAGGCGCTTTTTTTGTGCCTGCCGCTTCGTGTTATGGCAGCTGTGCGTGGGAGACCTTCGGGTCTGCCGGGTTCCAAGTTCCCGGTTCGCCAACCTGCGCACAGCTGCCACCATAAATCGTTTGGCGACGATCCGTGGCAGCTCCATCTTCAAACTTGGAGCGTCACCTATGCCTGCCCTCAATCCGTCCAAAATTCGCGCTGCTGCTCATCGAGCAATGGCTCTCGCCGCTTTACACGCCAACTCCAGCCTCGCTACACGTCTCTCCCGTTACAACGCCCATATGTCCAAAGCGCGAGCCTTGGAAGCCGCAGGGGGCGCCCAATGAGCATGCTCCCAGGCTTTTCACTACCCGAGGATTTGCTCTGCGTCAGCCAGGACGCCGAAGCCGGTATTCCCATTGATGCCATCACCTGCGCCCTCGACCGTGCCGACTCAGTTCTCATGCTGCTGGAAGATCACTTCGACGGCGATAAACCTGTGCTCTCCAACCGCGTGCTGTCTTCCGTTATCTGGGACGTGCGCGGCACCTTGGGTTTGATCAAAACACTCGCCTTGTACGGTGATGCCACCTCTGTGCCAATGGGCCAGAAAGGCGGTGCGCTGTGAACACTGCCAACACTCTCGGGCGTGCCGAATTCTCATGCGTTGCCAGCGGTACTCAAAAGCTGTTTAGGGTCAATGCAGGCGTGCCAATCGAGGACGCACTTGAGGCCATATCGCTGTTTCAGTACTACGCCAATCAACTGACCCTCGACGCAGCCATGAGTAATGAGGGCGAGCGGTTCAGCTGGCCTGCTCTCTACCTAGGCGAAATGGCAAAAGCGCTGATCGATGACGTCAACGATGCGCTGTATGCAACGAGGACAACGCCATGATTCAGCGCACCGGCAACACCTCAAAACGTCCCAGCTTTGCCGACGTAAAAATCGCTGCCCTGAAGAACATCGACCGCGTGCTTGCTCAATGGCTGCCGAACGGCAAACGCGTCGACGGCGGCAAGGAATACACAGCACCAAACCCCACGCGCACGGACAAACGTGCAGGCTCACTCAAGGTCAATTTGAGCAAAGGCACTTGGGCGGATTTCGCCACCGGCGATAAGGGCGGTGACCTGATCGACCTAGTGCGCTACATCGACGGCGGCACGGACGTTGAGGCCTGCAAAAAGCTGGCGGATCTGCTCAATGTTACCGCTGGCTCTGCGACTGCCAAAAGCGCACCGACCAAACCCACAGCGCCCGAGTGGATCGTGATTCAGCCGATCCCGGTCGAGGCTATGAACAAGTGTCCTGCCAAGCACCCGCAACACGGTGTTCCGTCCAAGGTGTGGATCTATCGCGATGCTCAGGGCCACCCAGTCATGACGCTGTATCGCTTCGACCTGAGCCCCGATGAAGATGGCAAGCCACGAAAGGTCTTTGCGCCGTTGACCTGGTGCAAACGCTCCGATGGGCAAACCACACAATGGCGCTGGCAAGGCCTGCCTGAGCCTAGGCCATTGATGCGCCTGGATGAACTGGCACAGCGCGCCGACGCACCCGTGGTGCTATGTGAAGGCGAGAAGGCTGCTGATGCCGCCGCTGAACTGATGCCCGACCATGTAGCCACGTGCTGGCCGAACGGCTCCAACTCTTGGCACAAGGCCGACCTGACGCCACTCAAAGGGCGCACGGTGGTGCTATGGCCGGATAACGATGCCAGCGGCAAGACATGCATGGACGCCATCGAGCTCAAGCTGATTGAGCTGGGCTCCGCTTCAGTGCAACGAATCTCGCTCGACGTGCTAAAGCTCAAGCCCAGCAGCAAAGGCGGAGAGCCCACGCTCTTCAAGGGTGGAAAATGGGCAGACGGCGACGATGCAGCGGATGCGTTAGCCAAAGGCTGGACCGCTGCCCACGTCGCCGAGCTGGTGCGCAGCGGTGAGTTTTTCGGCAGTGCCGCTGAGCCTACTGAACCTCAAGAACAAAAGGCCAAGGCGCCCGCCAAACGCCCCGCGAAATCGAAAAACGACCTATTGCCGGGCGGCTTTCGCCTGACGTCTGAAGGGGTGTTTTATTCCGGCGATGATGGCGAGGCGCGTCCTGTGTGTTCGCCTCTCGAAATCATCGCCCGTACTCGCGACGACAAGGGCCACAACTGGGGTTTATTGGTCGAATTCGACGACCCGGACGGCGCCAAAAAGCGCTGGAACATTCCGGCCCGAACCATGACTGGTGACTTCGGCAAGGACGTACTTGGGCCACTGGTCGACATGGGCCTACGCCTTGCCGGAAGTCGGTCAGGGCGCAACGCCCGTAATGACCTGCAGAGCTATCTCGGCGGCTTCGACAGTGCTCAGCGCGCACGTTTGGTGACGCGCTTGGGCTGGCACGACAACGCTTTCCTTTTGCCCGAACAACAGATTGGCTCGCACGCCGAACACCTGCATTTTTATGAGGCCGGTGCCCAGTTGCCACCGATCAGCGAGACGGGCTCTCTGGAGCAGTGGCAGCAGCAAATCGGTGCGCTGTGCGTTGGTAACCACCGCTTGGCGTTTGTCGTCTCTGTGGCGTTTGCAGGGCCTTTGCTGAACCTGCTGGGGCATGAGTCGGGCGGCTTCCACCTGTACGGCGACAGCTCCGGTGGCAAGACCACTCACCTACAAGTTGCCGCCTCGGTTTATGGCGGACCGCGCCTAGTGCGTTCGTGGCGTTCGACAGACAACGCCCTGGAGTCCATCGCAGCCGCTCACTCGGACGGCCTCCTGGTGCTAGATGAAATTGGCATGTGTGACCCACGCATTATTGGCGAGACGGTGTACATGCTCGGCAATGGCACCGGTAAAGCCCGGGCGAATGATCGAGGACAAGCGGGCCGACAGGTACAGGAGTGGCGCTTACTGTTTCTCTCGACCGGAGAAAAGACATTGGCGCAGCACATGGCGGATGCAAACAAGGAGCTGAAAGCCGGTATGGAGGTGCGCATGCTTGCGGTGCCAGCGGATGCCAGCAAGGGCCTCGGCATGTTCGATGTGCTGAATGGTTTTGAGGATGCTGCTGCCCTCTCCGATGCGCTCAAGGCCCGTGTAGCCAAATACTACGGCACACCCCTCACCGCCTTCCTGCACGCACTGTGTGCGCCCGAAGAAATGCTCAGGTGGTCGGTGATCGTTCGCCGCACGGTGGAACAGTTTATCACCCAAAACCTACCCGCCTCGGCCAGTGGTCAGGCCCAGCGTGCCGCCCTTCGCTTTGGCCTCGCCGCAGCGGCCGGAGAGTTGGCTACCGCCTTTGGAGTCACCGGTTGGCCTGATGGTACGGCCACGACGGCTGCACGGGTTTGCCTGCATGCATGGCTAGCCGAGCGTGGCGGCGCCGGTAACTTCGAGGGTGATGCGATTGTGGCTCGACTGCACCAGGTCATCGAACGCTTTGGAGAAAGCCGCTTCACCCGCTGGGAATCTGCGGCTGCCAAGATCGATGAACACGGCCCACGCACGATTGATCGACTCGGCTTTCGCAAGACGATGGAACACGGCATGGGTGATGCCCTGCACACCACCAACACCTACTACGTACTCCCGGAAGCCTGGAGGGCCGAGATCTTCAAGGGCATGAATATTAGTGCGGTGAACAAGGAGCTGCTTCAACGGGGCGTGCTCGAACCGGGAACCGACGGAAAAGCGTACAGCTTGATTCGGCTACCTGGACTGGGGCCTCAACGCTGCTACGTAGTGAAGACCGTTCCAGGAACGGATGAAGGCGAGGCCAAGGCCGCTTGACGGCATGTCTGCTGATCGAGGTAGCGCCGGCTCATTCCCGGCCTCGCCAGCCGTTCGACGACCATCCCTATCAACCGCAGTACACAGAGACAATACAGATGAACACTATCCAAGAACTGAAAGACCGCCGCGACACACTGACCCTCGAAATGGAGAGCATTCAGCGCGATCTAGCGCCCTTTGAAGCGGCATTGGAAAATCCCGAGGTTATCCAGGAGGGCCGCCAAAGGGCCGTCCAGGATGAAATCAACGATCACAAAAGACGCATCGACTCGCGAAATCTGGAGATCAGCAAGCTGAATCAAAAGATTCATCGCCTTGAGACATTGGCAAACCGTGAGAGCTTGGCTGCGGGCTACATCAGCGCGATGGCGACTTGGAAAGCCGACGAGATGGAGCTCAACGAAAAGCGCAACAGCATTGAGACACGGTTGCAGCAGGTCCGCCAGAGCGATCAGGAAGACATGGCAAAGGCTCGACAAGCTGAAACGGACGCAGCCACCGCTTATGCTCAGGCTGTCGCCTGGGGCGACGTGGAGGGCGAGAAAGCCGCTAACGCGGAAGCTCAAAAGGCTGCAAAAAACCTCACGGCTGCGGCTGAGCATCACCGTCGCCAACAACTGATCATCAACGCGCTGGAGCAAGAGTTAGTGACGATTGATCTGCACATCACTGAGGCACAAAAAGAATGCGCCAAGATCGAGAACAACGCGGCTCACCTGGCGAACACTGTGCTGGAAGAACAATGGAATGAGGCCGCGAAAGCACTGCTGGAGACCGGTGGCAAGTTGTGGGCTGCGCGCAGACTGATTAATCGTGATCCGGTTGCGCTGCTGAATCTGGACATCCCTGAGCAAGGTGAAAACTTCGGAAGCTGGACCTTCCGAGAGCTTGCAGAACGCTCACACCAACACAGCCTGCTTGACCTGTTGGCGGCCTAACCTAAACCCTCCCCGAAACAACCGGCGAGGGCCGGTTGCTTCGGGCCTACCATCGGTCTAACCATGAATCAAACACCAAAGAACAGCGCTCAGATGCCTGATGACCTGAAGGCCCGACAGCTGCATTTGAACGGGATAATCGTCGGCATGGCTGGAGTGAAAAAGCTCAACGGAAGAGCAAACGAAAGCACCAAGGTTGAGACGCTCACGATTGATGCAATCAAGGCAGAGCTTGATTTCATTGACGTCCAACTTAAAAGAAAAGGAGGGTGATGAAGAAGCGGAAGCCTAAAACAGCTTCCGCCTCGCTGTATCCTTCCATTACAAAAAAATACCCCAGATTTTTTGGCTTTCAGTCTGTGGCGGCTGCGAGCTTATGACCGCTTCCGGCCAATTGCGGACGTTCAGTCGGCGTCCGCATGGACGCTAACGCTTGACGTGAGAGACCATCGTATCGCCGAAGCTGGGAAGGGAACCCATATGGGAAGTTTGTGGGCATTCATCTCGACGGAGTTAGGCTGTGCGGCTACCAAGCTTACTCGTTCCACTCAAGTGAACTCTCCTGCTTCAAGTAATGTGCCCCTTTGAACTTCTTTAAATATGGACGGGCTCTGACATTATTCATTAGCCTCCAAAACCATTGCCTTGGAATTTCTGATTGAATATCAGAAGGGTACTCATACCGATACATTCCGCTATCGTAGTCTTCTATTTTGTACGCGCGAACAAAGGTTGGCATAAGATAGCTTTGGAGTGCCCAGCGAATATTATTCAGCAATTCGGAAAGCCAAGTGCCATAGTATATAAAGTAATTTTCTGAAAGATGCTCTCGAAAATCGTCAAGTGCTAGAGGGATTTGTTCTTCTGAAATCGAGTAGCCATGTTCAGTGAGTATCTTGGCTACGCCCCTTGACACCCCTGTAAGACGTGAAAGATTGTGCTTCGATTGATTGCCGGAAATTTTCAAGAACTCAAGTCTTGATATGGATATTTTTGCATTGGTATTGAGGGTTGGTAACCATAGCGTTATTTCCTTCTTATGGTTTAGCCAAGACTCAAGCTCCTCAAGAGCTTCTTTCATCGCAACGACGCTTTCCCCTCTATCGAAGTGTCTGGTACTGCATGCCGCCCGTAGAACTTCCAGGCACGAACCAGAAACCCCTGTTAGATTTTTATCAACACCTTCTTTTACGAAATCCAAAAGGCGAATTAGGAATAAATCACGGTGAATCGGCGAATGAAAGAGTACTTCTGCTTCTCCGGGAAAACTCGATACATCGCGAAAAAGTAGGAGTGCGTGATTTACAATATCTCCAATTGCTTCAAGGCATATGCATAGGCCAATCGTCTCTCGTTCCGCACTGTTATACATCACTGTTGATACCAACTTTCAACAGGTGGCTGCTTCTGCCAGCGTGCAGCCAGCAAGATATTTTTTCGCGATAATTCGTCCGCAATATATTTTCTCCTGGCCAATTTTTTCGGGAGCTGCCTAGCCCTGGCGTGCAGTAAGTATCCATTCATGGTAGCTCAATCCCTAATCGATCTTTGAGCACCTGTTTGCCATAGGCTTTGCCGATCTCGAGCATGACCATCAAGCTCACGCCGCCCGCTTTCTCTGCACCTGCTTTGGTCAGACGCCAAACTTCACGATCTCGAATGGTGTCCAGGAACTCGTGCCCTCTTACGGTCAACCGTTTTGGCCGCCAATCAAAATCACTCATCGAGCAGAGATCCTGCGCCACTATGAATCCTGCCTCGTGCAGCAGCATGACGTGGTAGGAAACTTCATCCTCGCTGTGGCCTTCGATGGTGAGATCGATCCAGGAATCAGGGGTTTTGTCGCTGGCTTCGATGGCCAACATGATCTCGCGGACTAGGTCTTTATCGAGTTTCATCTAAAGCCTCCAATCTTGTGTTATTGAAGACATTATCAGACATAGAGGGAGTCTGCTCAGTGAGCCTGCTGAAGTGCCTTGTGGCAGGTGTGCTAGCGAAGGTAGATGTCCGAATTTGGACGGTTGCTGCCAGTCACGAACGGCAGAAATCGGCCAATAACCGCCCCTCTCGGATGAATACAGTCGGCCAGACGCGGACTATCTCTTGACGGTTTTTAGTCCTCAACATTTCGCTCCGTGCTTCCTTTTACCCACTTGTAACAGAGGGATTTCTGCGACTTTTTGTGACAGCCTTCCGCTATCCGGAGGTGTAGAATCCGACTGAATATCATTCATAGAGCACAGGAGCATGCGTGAACAATAATCAGAACATACTACTAAACGCTGCCCTACTGGAGGCGCTTGCGACGCTTGGAGATAGTGTAACAGCAGAACACGTAGATGCACTTAAAGCTATTTTTTCCGTTGAAACACAAGCTTGTTTTCAAGTTGCGCGAGAAGTCACTGGATTTGAAATGGGCGCTGATCTAAAAGAGCCTTTTTTAAAATTTCATCGTTATGTGACCGATCCTCAGCCTGACTTCATAACTCGGCTTCGCAATAATGAAAACAAAGCTGACTATTGGTATCACCAGCTTGTGAACGGAGTTCTCGGAAATGTCCAGCAATCTTTTTTATGCGTACTGTATCACCAAGGTAGATTGCTGGGTGTAGAGGCAGAGCTAATGAGACGGCTGGCATCTCTCGGCGGGATACCAGCCGCTTCGAAAAATTCAACGCTCGGAATCGGTGGAACGCAGATTCTGGACTTCGAATATCAAGCGTATGTGATGGCTTATCGCCGCTGCCTTGACCAACTTTCCACTGCCATTAGTGCATTCTTCAAAGAACGTATCAGCTCGTTTCGAACACTACCTAAAAAACTCGCTCGCAAACGCCCTTCAGAGGTTGTAAAAGCTATCACAGACATACATAGCAAACATATTTCAACATTCGAATTTGTAATGTCCGAAGGCGGTGCGCCGTCAATAAGAGACCGTATCGCGCATTTTGAATTCGTTCCCGCCGGCACTCTAAACATTAGAGCGGACGGAGCCATTCTTGTTGGCGGAGGTGAAAACTTAAATTTTGACCAAAGCTCAAGTACAGAAACAATGGTGCTTGCCAAAACAATCAGCGATAAGACTGCCGCTCTCCACTCTTGTATAGCAGATATACTCAACGGCTTTATTCAATCAGTAGCAGCATGGGAACATCAAACGAAATAGGAATGAAAACCTAGTGCCCACTGCAGTCGTCTACGACAGGTAGCTCTGGGTCGATTTCTGCCTGTAGCCTCTGTCAGCTTCTGGCCGATTCCTGCCGTTCGTGACGGGCAGCAACCAGCCAAAAGCGGCCATTCGCACTCGACACTACGCACCTTCTAGCTTATCTCTTAGAAACTCAATAAACCTTTGGGTTTTCGCCGGAAGCAGGCGCGTTTCGGTCAGTGCATAGACCGACACTGGTGATGCCTGCCATTGCGACAGGACTTTACAAAGCGTTCCGTCTGCGACGTCCTGCCCCGCGATGCCCTCAGGCAGCAATGCAATACCAAGATCCAACGATGCCAAACGCCTGAGCATGCCTACGCTATTGAGTTCGAACCGTCCTCCTACATCGATATCCACGCTCTCGGAGGCGCGTGACAGCGTCCAACGGTCGGCACCTGCGCTACGCATTCGCAGGCATTCATGATTAACCAGGTCGGCTGGGTGCTCAGGCTCGCCGGAAACCTCGAGGTATCGTGGAGATGCATACAGTCCGCGCCCTAAACTCGCGAGTTTGCGAGCGATCAGGTTCGAGTTTGGCGGCTCGCCCATACGGATTACTACATCCACCGGATCGCTGATCAGATCGACCTGACGCGGGCTCAGGTCAAACTCGAAACTGATACCGGGATAGAACCTGGCGAAGTCTGCAATCAGTGGGGCTAGGTAGACCGTTGCGAAGTCAACCGGTAGCGAAGCTCGCAACAGCCCGCTGGGCCGGGCCAGCATTTCTCCCAGCTGTTCATGCGCCAGACGGGCTTCATCGACGAGTCGTTTACAGCGTTCAAAGTACAACTGGCCCGCTTCGGTCAGCTCAATCTTGCGAGTCGTGCGGTGCAGCAGCCGCAAGCCAATCCCTTTCTCCAGCTCACTGATACGTCGCGACAACGTCGAATTGGGTATCCCCAGCGTTTCCGCCGCACGCGTGAAACTGCGCGCCTTCACCACCTCGACAAACAGAGCCATGTCGTTGAGAAAATCCACAGCATTATCCCATTTATGGATTAGTTATTTCGATTTTACGGCATTTATCCCAACTTCGGCTTGATGAATCATAGCCACATCACTTCTGAGGAGCACCGAAATGAACTCTCTTTTTGCCGAAGTCCAGATAGGACGCTTCACCCTGTCTAACCGTATGGTCATGGCACCGATGACCCGCTCGCGCTCCGATGATGCAGGTGTACCCAGCGATTTGGTTGCCACCTACTACGCACAGCGCGCCACTGCCGGGCTGATCATCAGCGAGGGCGTGTTTCCGGTCGCGCTGGGCAAAGGTTACGTTCGCACCCCTGGTATTGAAACCGCCGAACAAATCGCGGCCTGGAAGAAAATCACTGATGCCGTGCATGCCCGTGGTGGTCGCATCTTCATGCAACTGATGCATTGCGGACGGGTGTCTCACCCTTCTTTGCTACCCGAAGGCGCCCAACCGCAAGCACCTTCTGCAATCAAGGCCGCAGGCCAGACCTACACCGCCACCGGCTTGCAGGATTTCGTGACACCGCACGCCCTGACCGTCTCTGAAATCGCCGAGGTGGTTGAAGGCTATCGTCAGTCTGCTCGCCGGGCCATTGAAGCCGGTTTCGACGGCGTTGAATTGCACGCTGCCTCGGGCTATCTGCCTGAGCAGTTTCTCTCCACCGGCAGCAACCAGCGCAACGACCAGTACGGTGGCTCGGTTGAAAACCGCACTCGCTTCGTACAAGAAGTGCTCGCCGCCATGGTGAGTGAAGTGGGCAGTGACCGTATCGGCATCAAGATTTCCCCGGAGATGAACTTCAACGACATCGTCGATGCAAATCCGCAGGAAACCTACAAGTACCTCGTCAAGCAGCTTCGCGACCTCAAGCTCGCTTACCTGCACGTCGCGCTTTTCGGGGCCAAGTTCGATTACCACGCGGCGCTGCGCCCACTGTTCGATGGCAGCTACCTGATCGGCAGCGGCCAGACCAAAGACAGCGCCGAGTCATTGATCAATGAAGGCAAAGCAGACGCGGTAGTGTTTGGCAGCACCTTCCTGGCCAACCCTGATTTGCCTGAGCGGTTCCGCGCCGACGCAGAGTTGAATATGCCGAATAAAGACACTTTTTACGCTCCAGGTGCAGAAGGCTATGTCGATTATCCAACTATGTCCCAAGGGGCCTGAGGAGCTTCGTCATGCAACCCACCGCACGCTTACAGCGCATGAACCACGGCAGCCAGTTTCGGGCACTCAGTCTGCGTGGTGATCAGAATGCGAAACCCATCGACCCGTTTCTCGGCGTAGACCATGCATGGATCAGCGGACCGACGTTTCCCCCTCATCCTCATGCAGGTTTTTCAGCAGTCTCTTATCTATTTTTGGATTCGGAAACAGGCATCGACAACCGTGACTCGCTGGGCAACCGCAACGTGATTCAACCCGGTGGTTTGCACTGGACGGCGGCGGGTGAAGGCATCGTTCATGAAGAGGTTCCAGCCCAGCCAGGCAAGACCGTTCACATGCTGCAAATCTTCATCAACCTGCCCGAAGACAAGCAAGCTGATGCACCCTTTGTCTTCAGTGTTGAGGCTCAGGATGTCCCTACTGTTTATTTGGCGGGTGTAAAAATCAGAGTCCCCGTGGGCAACTTCGAAGGACTGGCCTCTCCGCTATTACTGCCTACGGACGTAAGGCTTCTGGACATATCCCTTGAAGCCGCAAGCGAAGTGAAAATTCCAGTGCCAGAAGGACACGTGGCATTCGTTATGCCAATTGACGGCGAGGTTTACGTCGACGGTAGGGCCTTCAACCTGATCGACCCGAAGGCACCAGTCAATCTTCCTCAGGGCACGGATCGAGTTATCACCCTGCAAGCGAAGAATGGAGATGCCAAGGCCGTGCTGCTCTCCGGAACTCCGTTAAATCAACCCGTGTATTGGCAAGGGTCCATGGCCCTCGCTTCGATGGACGCACTGGCCGCAGCAGTCAATGGCTACCGGCGCGGTGAGTTCGGAACACTGCAAGCGCGTTAAGCGATTTATATACCCAAAAACCGGGGTAAGTGCCCCATCGTAGTTGCCAGGAGAATCACCATGTCATTCGAAAACTTCAATGCTGATAATGCTGCTCTGCTGCTAATTGACCATCAGGTCGGAACCATGGGCTGGGCTAAATCCATGCCCTTTGAAGAACTGAAGCGCAACGCTCTGATGCTGGCCAAAGCAGCCCGCATCCTGAAGCTCCCGGTGGTACTGACCTCCAGCATGGAAGAGTATGCCCAAGGCCCGCTGTTGAGCGAACTGGAAGAGATTCTTCCAACTGAGTTTGCCGGTCGAATCAAACGTATGGGCATCGTCAACGCCATGGACGATGAGAACTTCGCAGCAGCAGTAAAAGCGACAGGCCGCAAGAAACTGATCATTGCGGGTGTAACCAATGATGTGTGCACCGTCTATCCAGCGCTCTCGCTGGTCCGTGAAGGCTATGAAGTCCAAGTCGTAGCAGATGGTGGCGCTTCGCCCACCGCCATGGCCGATGACATTGCTCTGCGCCGCATGGACAAAGCTGGTGTAACACTGACCACCACTAACCAGTTGATTGCTGAACTGGCTGGCAGTTGGGCAACACCGGAAGGCGGTGAACTGGTTCAAGTGCTTATGGAAGCCTTTGGCGAGTAAGCACGCTTGCAAAGGCCCGGAACATTCCATCCAGGGTGTCCGGGCCTTTCTCGACTGTTAAAGAAGGTGTTTTTGGCGAGACCAGAACGCTGAGTTCTCAGGCTATAGACAAAGTATCTCTTTCACCTATGTATCGCCGATCACCAAACCACTCTGTTTATGCCCTTAGGGGATAGTCAGTGCGGAAAGTCCGCTAATGGCCGAAAGCCGCCGGTCGCCGACGGCAGCAGTCGGTCGGGAACTCCCGGCCACGAAGGGCCGCTACAGGCCGGGAGCGGACGCTTTGAGTTGTCGGTACTAGATTGAGTTGACCATGCATCGGTACTGAATTTGATTCACTCCTTATTGAGCGATACCACTCTCAATCCCCGTTCTTCGCCTCCCATGTGGCAGCAGGAAAAGCGCAGTTGAGCCCGCCAGATTCACTGCCAGTTCTGCATGCCGTGGAGCAGCCTTCACCCCGCCTTTTCCTTTTCCGTGAGCATCGCTTAGACGATTCCGAAGCGCTCCTAACCCTTCTATAACTGCTGTACACCCTCCAAGGATTTGCTTGAACACGACCTCTTCATGCTGTGCCTTCGTCAGATTTAAAAGCGTGGCTGTTTGTTTGTAGAGCTTGTTCAGATCAGGAGTCGACTCATGGTCGCTCGTTCCGGCTTCGTCAAGAATGTGTTTGCATACCGATTCTAGGAGCGTACGAGCCATGGTGATAGCTCCCTCGGGGTCAGTTGAGCGCCTTTCAAGCGCTTTTGTCCAAGCTATCCGAACGTGCTCAGCGTCAATGCGGTCCAGCGCCTCCGAGACAGCGATATCCGAAGGGTGCTCCGCACCCGATTCAGCGAAATCGACGAGCTCCCTAAAATCATCCCAGATGAACTTCCTGCGCTCTGCGTAGCTTGGGAATTTCGGCTGGATGAACCCCCAAAACTGATCCAAGTTCCTGTAACGACGCACCCACGCGGGCACCAGTGAGGCCACACGAGGGTCATCGAGCACGCTCTGCCGGTAAAGAGGGTAATCCCGCTCATCATCGTCGTTTCCATTCCCCGTCGCACGATTGATGTAGATCGATTGCAAGCCTTCAACGTCATCAATGAGAGCCATGGTTTCCCTACCTTCGCAGCCTGTATACCAAACAGTTATACCAGCTCACGATTGCCTGTGAACCTAGCTCGTAACGGCATTTTTGCGCGGGCGCCTTCGGTGGGCAGAGGTTTCGCACAATCTCAGATCCGCTACTCACCATATGGCTGAATGAATGCATTTGGCCGGTAGCGGCCCTTCTGAACGAAGCCCTTAGGTCGACGGCACCCGCTGCAATCCTAACTAACAGCTCATGACAAGGCATTGTTTGATGTAACACCTCTTCGCCATGTAACACACATATCGGCAAACCAGCCCCAGCTGTGTAACGCAATATAAATCCATTAAAATCATATAGTTATATACTTATGTAACACGCGTAACACCAGTAACACGGTTTTTATTAGGGTAGCCCCCTAGCCCCTTTAGTATTGCACCTTCAGCGAGCGAGATGGGTCAAGGTCTTGGCTTTGGTTCGATGGTGGGGGACCCTGGAGAGTTCTTCTAGGTACGGGGAATGAAACCCGCGCGTTCGTGTTAGCGGCTGGATTTTTTAAGTTGGTTGACAGGTTAACGTGGTTGACACCCATTACCGTGGTTGACGCTTCGCAGGTGTTCACTATCAGCAACAGATACAGCAACCTTTGCCGAAGCTGTAACGATGGCCCTTTTTCTTCAAGATCCTTTCAATCTCAACGATTGAAATTTCAGTAACTTCCAATGCCTCCCACTAACTCGATCCCGCGGGTTTCATGCCCCGTGTGCAAAAGATTTCTCCAGGGGCCCCGACGCTTCGAACGCGATCTAGAGGTTCGACGTTACGTTCTTGAGATGCCTAGACTGTCGGCCACAGATCCTTCCAGAGATAGTCACGTATGGAAACGCCAAAGATCCACCAAATGCTCCTCAACATTGGAGCTATAGCCCAGCATGAGGCCGCACACTACGTGACTGCTTCAGCATTGGGATTCGAAGGACGCGAAATCAGCCTGCATTACCAAATAGAGCCATATGCGCATCGAGGCAATGCCCGAGGTGACTACAACGTACGCTGTGAGTCACTTATCGAGTTGCATAAGCTGATGACCAACAGGGTGATAATTGCCTTATCGGGGGCTATGGGGGAGGCAATTGATCGTTCGACCTTGAAAGTAAATGCCGTGACTGCTTACAAAATTCTCAACGAAGGGGCGACGGGAGCTAGTCAAGATTTTGCAGTCGCGAGGGAGCTGGTCAATTTGCTACACAACTCCTCCCAGGCAGGAGTCCACGTAGAAACGGGACAGGATCACTCCTCAGTAGATTTGCTGAACAATCTCCTTGGAACCACTCTCGCGTTGGTAGAGTTGAACGCCAAACCGATTTGCGCTATCGCTGATGCTCTCACGCAGAAGGTTGTGGACGGCGGAGGGACTGGGGCATTGCAACGCGTCGAAATCGAACAGTTGCTCACACATCCTGTACAGTGAGCACCGCTAGGCCGCAGGGCCTTGTATCCCTGCATGTATCCCTAGCTTAAAAATAACGCTCAAGGCCCTATATTATATGGACCCCGATGGTCTCCCTCGGGCACCATCTTAAAGAAAGACCTTGAATTTCAAGGTCTTTTTTTTCGTCTGCAGAAAAGTAAGCATCAACCTCTGGAGGCCGCAATGGCACCTAGAAGGCAAAATCGTGACAAACCAAGCCGGCAAGGCAGTGACACCCTTTAAAGCCCAGCGAGAGCGCTCAGAGGCTGCCAGAGCTCCGCGATTAACACTCAACCCTCGAACTGAATAACGCTCCTCATCGATTGGACGATTTGGGCCTGCGGCAGCGTGCCGGCAGCCATTGTAGGCATGCCCATTTTTGCAAGGGAAAGGAGGCAACTTCTGACGTGCACCGCGCACCTGGCGATGCGCGTTAGCGTTGACGTTTTGGTGAGATGACGTGCGCGCCCTTTTCGACCGCCCAAAACAAAACCCCTGTTTGCGTTAGCAAACAGGGGTTCTGGAATTTAATCTTGACGATGACCTACTCTCACATGGGGAAACCCCACACTACCATCGGCGATGCATCGTTTCACTACTGAGTTCGGGATGGGATCAGGTGGTTCCAATGCTCTATGGTCGTCAAGAAATTCGGGTACTGAGTCGTAGCCAAACGGCTTCGCTTCAGCAAATTGGGTATGTGACAGCTTTCGGTGTTTTTGCGAGATCGAACTTTCGGTTCATTTCGTCTTCACACACCGCAATCTGATGCTCCTCTTTGTTTCCAAATCAGGAGAAGCAAATTGCTTGGGTGTTATATGGTCAAGCCTCACGGGCAATTAGTATTGGTTAGCTCAACGCCTCACAGCGCTTACACACCCAACCTATCAACGTCGTAGTCTTCGACGGCCCTTCAGGGAACTCAAGGTTCCAGTGAGATCTCATCTTGAGGCTAGTTTCCCGCTTAGATGCTTTCAGCGGTTATCTATTCCGAACATAGCTACCCGGCAATGCCACTGGCGTGACAACCGGAACACCAGAGGTTCGTCCACTCCGGTCCTCTCGTACTAGGAGCAGCCCCTCTCAAATCTCAAACGTCCACGGCAGATAGGGACCGAACTGTCTCACGACGTTCTAAACCCAGCTCGCGTACCACTTTAAATGGCGAACAGCCATACCCTTGGGACCGGCTTCAGCCCCAGGATGTGATGAGCCGACATCGAGGTGCCAAACACCGCCGTCGATATGAACTCTTGGGCGGTATCAGCCTGTTATCCCCGGAGTACCTTTTATCCGTTGAGCGATGGCCCTTCCATACAGAACCACCGGATCACTAAGACCTACTTTCGTACCTGCTCGACGTGTCTGTCTCGCAGTCAAGCGCGCTTTTGCCTTTATACTCTACGACCGATTTCCGACCGGTCTGAGCGCACCTTCGTACTCCTCCGTTACTCTTTAGGAGGAGACCGCCCCAGTCAAACTACCCACCATACACTGTCCTCGATCCGGATAACGGACCTGAGTTAGAACCTCAAAGTTGCCAGGGTGGTATTTCAAGGTTGGCTCCACGCAGACTGGCGTCCACGCTTCAAAGCCTCCCACCTATCCTACACAAGCAAATTCAAAGTCCAGTGCAAAGCTATAGTAAAGGTTCACGGGGTCTTTCCGTCTAGCCGCGGATACACTGCATCTTCACAGCGATTTCAATTTCACTGAGTCTCGGGTGGAGACAGCGCCGCCATCGTTACGCCATTCGTGCAGGTCGGAACTTACCCGACAAGGAATTTCGCTACCTTAGGACCGTTATAGTTACGGCCGCCGTTTACCGGGGCTTCGATCAAGAGCTTCGCGTTAGCTAACCCCATCAATTAACCTTCCGGCACCGGGCAGGCGTCACACCCTATACGTCCACTTTCGTGTTTGCAGAGTGCTGTGTTTTTAATAAACAGTCGCAGCGGCCTGGTATCTTCGACCGGCATGAGCTTACGGAGCAAGTCCTTCACCCTCACCGGCGCACCTTCTCCCGAAGTTACGGTGCCATTTTGCCTAGTTCCTTCACCCGAGTTCTCTCAAGCGCCTTGGTATTCTCTACCCAACCACCTGTGTCGGTTTGGGGTACGGTTCCTGGTTACCTGAAGCTTAGAAGCTTTTCTTGGAAGCATGGCATCAACCACTTCGTTAACTAAAAGTTAACTCGTCATCAGCTCTCGGCCTTAGAATCCCGGATTTACCTAAGATTCCAGCCTACCACCTTAAACTTGGACAACCAACGCCAAGCTGGCCTAGCCTTCTCCGTCCCTCCATCGCAATAACCAGAAGTACAGGAATATTAACCTGTTTTCCATCGACTACGCTTTTCAGCCTCGCCTTAGGGACCGACTAACCCTGCGTCGATTAACGTTGCGCAGGAAACCTTGGTCTTTCGGCGTGGGTGTTTTTCACACCCATTGTCGTTACTCATGTCAGCATTCGCACTTCTGATACCTCCAGCAAGCTTCTCAACTCACCTTCACAGGCTTACAGAACGCTCCTCTACCGCATCACTTACGTGATACCCGTAGCTTCGGTGTATGGTTTGAGCCCCGTTACATCTTCCGCGCAGGCCGACTCGACTAGTGAGCTATTACGCTTTCTTTAAAGGGTGGCTGCTTCTAAGCCAACCTCCTAGCTGTCTAAGCCTTCCCACATCGTTTCCCACTTAACCATAACTTTGGGACCTTAGCTGACGGTCTGGGTTGTTTCCCTTTTCACGACGGACGTTAGCACCCGCCGTGTGTCTCCCATGCTCGGCACTTGTAGGTATTCGGAGTTTGCATCGGTTTGGTAAGTCGGGATGACCCCCTAGCCGAAACAGTGCTCTACCCCCTACAGTGATACATGAGGCGCTACCTAAATAGCTTTCGAGGAGAACCAGCTATCTCCGAGCTTGATTAGCCTTTCACTCCGATCCACAGGTCATCCGCTAACTTTTCAACGGTAGTCGGTTCGGTCCTCCAGTTAGTGTTACCCAACCTTCAACCTGCCCATGGATAGATCGCCCGGTTTCGGGTCTATTCCCAGCGACTAGACGCCCTATTAAGACTCGCTTTCGCTACGCCTCCCCTATTCGGTTAAGCTCGCCACTGAAAATAAGTCGCTGACCCATTATACAAAAGGTACGCAGTCACCCAACAAAGTGGGCTCCCACTGCTTGTACGCATACGGTTTCAGGATCTATTTCACTCCCCTCTCCGGGGTTCTTTTCGCCTTTCCCTCACGGTACTAGTTCACTATCGGTCAGTCAGTAGTATTTAGCCTTGGAGGATGGTCCCCCCATATTCAGACAAAGTTTCTCGTGCTCCGTCCTACTCGATTTCATGACTAAGAGATTTTCGCGTACAGGGCTATCACCCACTATGGCCGCACTTTCCAGAGCGTTCCGCTAATCTCAAAGCCACTTAAGGGCTAGTCCCCGTTCGCTCGCCACTACTAAGGGAATCTCGGTTGATTTCTTTTCCTCAGGGTACTTAGATGTTTCAGTTCCCCTGGTTCGCCTCTTAAGCCTATGTATTCAGCTTAAGATAACCATCTTATGATGGCTGGGTTCCCCCATTCAGACATCTCCGGATCAAAGTCTGTTTGCCGACTCCCCGAAGCTTTTCGCAGGCTACCACGTCTTTCATCGCCTCTGACTGCCAAGGCATCCACCGTATGCGCTTCTTCACTTGACCATATAACCCCAAGCAATCTGGTTATACTGTGAAGACAACATTCGCCGAAAATTCGATAATACTCAAAACTGAGTAACTCACAAATTTTACCTTAGCCTGATCCGTTACCAGTGAAATTAACGTTCAGTCTATCTTTCTATCACATACCCAAATTTTTAAAGAACGATCTAATCAAAGACTAGAAATCAACATTCACCATCAATTTGATGGAATGCTCATTTCTAAGCTTTCTTAACGTCTAGAAGCAGTAGTGGTGGAGCCAAACGGGATCGAACCGTTGACCTCCTGCGTGCAAGGCAGGCGCTCTCCCAGCTGAGCTATGGCCCCGTATTTCTACAGGCGTTTCCCACACAAAATTGGTGGGTCTGGGCAGATTCGAACTGCCGACCTCACCCTTATCAGGGGTGCGCTCTAACCAACTGAGCTACAGACCCAATTTCGGGCTGCTTCTATATCGTCTTCTTCAATGAATCAAGCAATTCGTGTGGGAACTTATGGAGCAGCTGATGTCGTCGATTAAGGAGGTGATCCAGCCGCAGGTTCCCCTACGGCTACCTTGTTACGACTTCACCCCAGTCATGAATCACACCGTGGTAACCGTCCTCCCGAAGGTTAGACTAGCTACTTCTGGTGCAACCCACTCCCATGGTGTGACGGGCGGTGTGTACAAGGCCCGGGAACGTATTCACCGCGACATTCTGATTCGCGATTACTAGCGATTCCGACTTCACGCAGTCGAGTTGCAGACTGCGATCCGGACTACGATCGGTTTTATGGGATTAGCTCCACCTCGCAGCTTGGCAACCCTCTGTACCGACCATTGTAGCACGTGTGTAGCCCAGGCCGTAAGGGCCATGATGACTTGACGTCATCCCCACCTTCCTCCGGTTTGTCACCGGCAGTCTCCTTAGAGTGCCCACCATTACGTGCTGGTAACTAAGGACAAGGGTTGCGCTCGTTACGGGACTTAACCCAACATCTCACGACACGAGCTGACGACAGCCATGCAGCACCTGTCTCAATGTTCCCGAAGGCACCAATCTATCTCTAGAAAGTTCATTGGATGTCAAGGCCTGGTAAGGTTCTTCGCGTTGCTTCGAATTAAACCACATGCTCCACCGCTTGTGCGGGCCCCCGTCAATTCATTTGAGTTTTAACCTTGCGGCCGTACTCCCCAGGCGGTCAACTTAATGCGTTAGCTGCGCCACTAAAAGCTCAAGGCTTCCAACGGCTAGTTGACATCGTTTACGGCGTGGACTACCAGGGTATCTAATCCTGTTTGCTCCCCACGCTTTCGCACCTCAGTGTCAGTATTAGTCCAGGTGGTCGCCTTCGCCACTGGTGTTCCTTCCTATATCTACGCATTTCACCGCTACACAGGAAATTCCACCACCCTCTACCATACTCTAGTCAGTCAGTTTTGAATGCAGTTCCCAGGTTGAGCCCGGGGATTTCACATCCAACTTAACAAACCACCTACGCGCGCTTTACGCCCAGTAATTCCGATTAACGCTTGCACCCTCTGTATTACCGCGGCTGCTGGCACAGAGTTAGCCGGTGCTTATTCTGTCGGTAACGTCAAAACAATCACGTATTAGGTAACTGCCCTTCCTCCCAACTTAAAGTGCTTTACAATCCGAAGACCTTCTTCACACACGCGGCATGGCTGGATCAGGCTTTCGCCCATTGTCCAATATTCCCCACTGCTGCCTCCCGTAGGAGTCTGGACCGTGTCTCAGTTCCAGTGTGACTGATCATCCTCTCAGACCAGTTACGGATCGTCGCCTTGGTGAGCCATTACCTCACCAACTAGCTAATCCGACCTAGGCTCATCTGATAGCGCAAGGCCCGAAGGTCCCCTGCTTTCTCCCGTAGGACGTATGCGGTATTAGCGTCCGTTTCCGAACGTTATCCCCCACTACCAGGCAGATTCCTAGGCATTACTCACCCGTCCGCCGCTCTCAAGAGAAGCAAGCTTCTCTCTACCGCTCGACTTGCATGTGTTAGGCCTGCCGCCAGCGTTCAATCTGAGCCATGATCAAACTCTTCAGTTCAAACATCTTTGGGTTTTTAAGAAACCCTAAACTTGGCTCAGCAATCGTTGGTTACATCTTTGATTTCTCGCGGAGTAACTTGTGATGCTGATAATCTTGTTGACTATCAGTCTGACTCCACAAGCACCCACACGAATTGCTTGATTCAGTTGTTAAAGAGCGGTTGGTTAAGATCTTTCGTCTCAACCGAGGCGCGCATTCTACAGCAGCCTCATTTGCTGTCAAGTGATTATTTCAACAATTTCAATCACTTGCGTTAACGGCAACTTCGCGTTGCTCGTTAGCGGGAGGCGAATAGTACAGTATTAAAATGCATGGTCAACCCCTGCCTTGAAATTATTTTCCTAAGGTAATAAACAGCCCACAACGCTGCCCGCCTGCGCGGGCAGCGCACCCGGGCCTCAGAATTTCGCCCGCAGCGCCATATTGAAATTGCGCGGCTCGCCATAGAAGTTCCAGTAGTTCGGGTTACCCAGGGTCTGGTAGTACTTCTTGTCGAACACGTTATCCAGGTTGTACTGCAGCTCAAGGTTCTTGTTGATCTCGTAGACTGCGTGCAGGTTGGTCAGGTGGTAAGCGTCCTGCTGGATTTTGTAGGTCTTGCCATACTCGCTCTGCACCATGGTGCTCTGCGCATAGAAGCTGCCACCCACGCGCAGGTGGTTGAGGCCACCCGGCAGGCGATAGTCCGTGGCAAGCTTGAATAGATGGCGCGGCGCTGCACTATTGAAGTTCTCGCCCTTCTGTTCGCCACCAACGTATTTGGATTGATTGTAGGTATAGCCCGCCGACAGGTTCCAATCCGAAGTGATCTCGCCGTTCAGCTCCAACTCGAAACCACGATTGCGCACTTTGTCGGAGGCGCGGTAGCACGCCCAGTCACGATCGCAGGTCACCAGTTCCGGGCGGCCGGTCTGGTCGGCCTGGTACACGGCGATAGAACCCTGCAGGCGTTTGTCGAAGAATTCGCCCTTGAGCCCGATCTCGTAATTACTGCCGGTCATGGGCTCCAGCACCGAGCCACTGTCATCCTGGTTGTTCTGCGGTTTGAAAATCTCGGTGTAGCTGGCGTACGCCGTCAGGTTCTCGTTCAGGTCCTGGACCAGGCCCGCGTACGGAGTGAGTTCGCCACTTTTGGAGTAATGGGTGCTTACCGGCCTGCTGACCACGTCCAGGTTGTCGTAGCTGACCCAGCTCAAGCGGCTGCCGAGGATGAACTTGGTAGAGTCCGTGAGGCTGAAGCGGCCTGCTATATAGACGCCCTTCTGTTCCTGCGTGCGGTTATAGCTCCACTGGTTGACGTTCAAGGCCGCGGGCTTGGGCGGATCGAAGGCACCGACATTGTTCATATCGACCACATAACGGTACGTGGCATCGCGGCCGCCGTGATAGTCGAAGTCATCCTTGCGCCAGTTGCCGCCGATGATCAGCTCGTGCTCGCGACCCAACAGTTGGAACGGGCCGGAGGCGTAGCCATCGATGCTGGTCTGGGTGTCGTCATAGCGGAAGTGACGCGGGTTCAGGGTGAACTGGTCAGTGGTGCCCGCCGGCCAGGTGTAGTTGCCGAGGAAATCCGACTTGGACCACATCTGATTGACGGCCACCACAGCTTTCCAGTCATTGGCGAAGGTGTGCTGGATATCGGTGAAGACCGTGGTGTTGCGCTTGTCGAGGTGGTTCCAGTCACCGGTCAGCGAAGTGGAGCGCGACAACGGGTAGAACGCGCCGTTGGTGTGGATCGGCAGGCCCGACCAGTCGTAGCCGGAGTTACGTTCCTTCTGGTAGCTGTAGCCGAGCGTCACCAGGGTCGACTCGCTCACGTCCGCTTCGAGGATGCCGTAGAACAGCTGGTTTTCCTTCTGGGCGGTGTCCAGATAGCTGTTGGCGTTGTTATAGGAAATGACCGAACGCCCACGCAAGGTGCCCTCTTCATTAAGCGGCGAGGACAGGTCGACCATGGTCTTGTAGTCATCCCAGGAGCCAACCGAGGTTTCGATCAGCGCCTGCGGCTCGGCCGTGGGCCGCTTGCGGATCAGGTTGATGGACGCCGATGGCGTGCCCGCGCCCTCCATCAAACCGGTGGCACCGCGCACGATCTCGACCCGGTCGTAAATATCGGTGGTGGGCTTGGAAATGGCATCCATCGAATAGGCATTGCTGATATTGGTCGGTACGCCGTCGATCTGCAGGCTGTCGACCAACTGGCCGCGTGCCTGGTACAGGGAGCGCTCGCCGCCGTTCTTGACCACCATGATGCCCGTGGCGCTTTGCATCACGTCATCGAGGTTCTTCATGCTCTGGTCGTCCATGCGCTGGCGGGTGACGACGGTTACCGACTGCGGCGTTTCGCGCAGGGACATCGCCAGCTTGGTGGCGGTCGCGGAACGCCCAGGCGCATACGAACCGCTGCCCTCGGTCACTGCGCCCAGGCCTTGGCCAGTGATGGTGGTCGCGCCCAAGGTCAAACCCGAGGTGGCTTTTGCGACCAGTCGAAACTCACGCTCACCGGTTTGCACCGCCTGTACGCCGGTGCCCGCCAGCATTTGCGCCAGCGCCTGCTCCACACTGGGGGCGTGCACTGCCTGGCTCTGCTTGTTGGCCGTGAGCGTCGCATCGCCACCGATCAGGATGCCTGCCTGGTTGGCCAGCAGGTTCAGTTGGCGGGCCAGTGGGCCGGCGGGGATTTCCAGAGTCTGCCGCTGAGAGGTATCGGGGCTGGCGGCCTGGACGGCGGCGACGTCGCCGGCAAAAGCCATGACGACGGCCAGGGCAAGTGGATGGCGGCGCGAGAAAGCGGTAGCGCGAACAAGCATGACTGAATCCTTTCGCAGGTCGAATTGAGGAGCGTTATCCAACCAAGCGAACGAGCCGCGCAAAACCGGAAAGCGATGTTCGAATTATTTTCACAGCGCCTCGATCGAGACCCACCACGGCAACGTGCGCACCACCTTTATAGGTAACGCGCGCTCCAGCATCACCAAGGCCCGATCGGTGTCGAGCAGCGGATAAGTTCCCACCGCCCGCAAGCCGGCAAGCGCCGGGTCAATACCGAGATGACCGTGGCGATAATCCCCCAGAATCCGTACCACCTCGCCGAGCGGCATGTCCTCAGCCACCAACACTCCCCGGCTCCAATCCTGGCGCTGGGCTTGCGCAGGCAACAGCGCGCCGTTGCTCTGCGCATCGAAAATCATCGACTTCCTCGCCTCGACCCGCGCCTGTCGGCCACTCTCGGCACACGTCGCCTGCACAGCGCCGCCAAATACGCTCAAGGTGGTTTGCAGCCCCTCGGCGCGCGCGCTGAACACTGTGCCTAGCGGTTGCATGCGACCGGCCCGCGTCACCACCTGCAAGGGGCGTAAGTCTTTACCGGTTTCGATGAGCAACTCGCCGCGATACAAGCGCAACTGCCGTACGTGTTGATCAAACTGCACGTCCAGCGCCGTGGCACCGTTCAGCCATACCTGGCTGCCGTCCGCCAGCCGGACCGGGCGCACCTCGCCCGGCCCGGTACGGTAGGTGGCAAACCAGGCACGCGGCGAATCCACCCAACCATTTCGCCAGCTCGCCGCCGCCAGCAGGCCACCGACACCGGCCACACACAAACTGCCGAGCAGGGTACGGCGTGAAACCGGATTGCGGCGCAAGGTGGTGAGTACCTGATGCGCCTGGTCTGCGTTGCCGCCGAGGTTGCCGAAGCGCTGGTTGATGCCTTCAACGTACTGCCAGGCCTGGCGGTGCTGGGCGTCTTCCGCGAGCCAGGTCGCCCATTGGTTGCGCGTGCCAATGTCATCCGGCATGGCATGCAAACGCGCAAACCACTGAGCGGCGGCCTGCAACACACGGTGATCGGGAGCGGGCTGGCTCATGTCAGCGACTGCGCCAGCTCGACTTCCAGCAACAGGCACTGATACATCGCCTGGGCCAGGTAGCTATTCACACTTCGCTCACTGACCCCCAGCCGCAGCGCCGTTTCGCGCTGGGTCAGGCCTTGCAACTGGATCAGCAGAAACGCCTCGGCGACCCGCTTGGGCATGCGCTCCAGCATCGCCTGCAACTGCCCCAGGGTTTCCAGGATGATCGCTTGATACTCCAGCGACGGCACCTGATGCTCAGGCTGCGCCGCCAGCACCTCCAGGTAAGCCCGCTCGATGCGCCGACGGCGCCAGAAATCCACACACATATGCCGCGACATGCGCCCCAGGTAGGCGCGCGCATGCTCGTCATCATTGAACGCCCGCGGCGTAGCCAGCAACCGCAAAAACACGTCATGCGCCAGCTCCGCCGCATCGCTGGCATTGCCCAGCTGGCGCTGCAACCACTGCTGCATCCAGCCGTGGTGCGAGCGGTACAGAGACTCCAGGTTGGAACTGGGCGCAGGGGCACCCGGCGGAACGTTCATGGAGAGCCGGCCTTGTTTGCTAATAAGAATGATTAGCAAGTGTAGCTTTGAACCGGTGCGCCTCGCAATTGCCAGGTCGCTGCCTAGAAGGCGTCATTGAAAGCCCCCTACCCCGTGGCGAGCGGGCTTGCCCGCGTTGGGCTGCGCAGCAGCCCCAGTAAAGCCACCCCATGCTCTCCTGAAAAAACTCAGCGCCTGGTTTTGGGGCCGCTACGCGACCCAACGCGGCGGTGTGACGATTCGACAAGCCCGCTCGCCACTACAACCCCATACCCCATCCTGCTTATACACCCGCCTCCTCCGTCACCCCATTCGGCAACATCCCATTCGCCAAATCATCCACCACCGCCTTCGCCATCTCCCCCAAATAATGCGCCGCCCAGGCGTAGCGATCTGCGCCCTTCTCCATGGCAGCATCCAATGCCAGCATTTTTGAGCAATGCAACAGCTCGGTCGAAGCTAGGCGAGGGCCGATACGAATTGAACTACTTCAAGCCTAGGCTAACCTCCTTCCTGCCGCACCTGAAGCTCCCGGAATAACCGCAATGGGGGAAGCTGAAGAGCGGACTTTGCGCCACTACTTATCCGTCACACGGAAGCGAGGACTTAGCAATGCAGTCATTTGTAATCAATAAGAATATGCAAGCCAACGGCGACCATGAGGTACACAACACCACCACAGGTTGCAGCTATATGCCCTTAGCAGAGAATCAAATCGCGTTAGGGAGTCATCTTACATGTATAGGTGCTGTCTCAGCAGCTCGGTCCAATTGGCCCAATGAACGGATCAATGGCTGCTTCTACTGCTGCAACCCTTGCCACACGAGCTAAATAAAAAGGCCGGCTCAGCGGTCATCCCGCTGAGCCCGCCCATCCGGACCATATAACTTATTACCGCTAACACTATTCAAAAACCCAACAATCCGCTGATTACACGCCATCCGCATCCCCAACGCCTCCCCATTCGCGGTATTCAGCTCCCGAGCCCTGCGCGCCACCCCCTGCACCTCGCGCCAAACCTCCAAACAATCAGCATCCGCCGCCGCCTTCAACGCGCCCTTCCGCCCGGCCCCATACCCAAGCTTCAGCTGCGCCCCAGACCGGATCGCCTCCAATTGCTCCAACCTGAACAACGCCGCCTGCTTGCTCGCGGTCAGTTCCTGCAAGCGTTCACCGTCGACCTTGGCCTGCGCCAACGCCAATCGCTCCTGCTCCAGCAATTGCACCAACTGTTCGATGGCCTGCTGCTGCAATGCCAAGTGTTTACCCAGACTCATAGGTACCTGCGGCTCATCGACAAGCGCTCATTCAGTTTCACGCACACTCGCGGCCAGGCCGTCGAAGATTGAATCCGCGCTGACCTGGTAAGTCCCGCTATCAATGGCCTGGCGCACGGCGGCGACTTTTTCCATATCCACATCCGCCGACGTCGCCACTTCTGCGCTGGCGGTACCGGTGGAGATTTGCACGCTGTCGTCGACGGTGGCTTCCAGCGGCTGCAGGTCCACGCGTGGGTTGCTGGCCGCTTTGCCGTCGGTGGGGGCCAGGGTGTTGGTGAGGTTTGCGCTGATGATTTTCACGTTAGAGGCTTCGATTGGCTGTGGTTGAAGTCACTATCGGCAAGCGCGACGGCAAACTTTGACCTGGGATAAAAATTAATAGCGCAGCAGCAATTCGTTCTGGCCCACCACTTGGGCGCTGAGCATTTTGCCGTCGTTGCCCATGACTCGCACGGTGCTGCCCAGGCCGCCATTGTCCAGGGCCTTGCCGTCGCGGCTGATGGTAAAGCCGGCGCCTTGGGCCTGTAGCACCACGCGAGCGTTGCGTTCTACCAGCCAGCGCTCGCGCACGTGGTTGAGGGTGATCACCATGCCGCGGCTGAGACTGCGGCTGGCTTGTCGACCGATAATTTGCGAAGCCTCCAACACGCTTCCTTTAGGCAGCCGCTCCAGAGGGCCGCGTTTGGTTTCCAGCATGGGCGCCTTGATCACGTCACCGGCGGCGATGCGCTGGCGGCTGACTATATAGTCGCCCACCACTCGCACGCTGACTTGCAGGTAACCGGCGACCTCGCTGCCACAGCGCACGCCAACAGCCACGCGACCAACCACGCTTTGCTCCGGGTGCACCAGATACGGCCGTGGGTTCGCGCACGCGTCAATGCGCGCCGCCGGCTGGCCGATGTCCACCGCCAACAGTTGCGCGCGCGCCGGCAAGCGCGGCGCAATCACCTCGCGCACCCGGTCCTGCAAGCCATCGGCTTGAGCCACAGTGCTGCACAGCAAAAACAAAACGCCCGCCAATCGCCCAGTCATCACCAGAGCCCTCCTAGGTAGCCAGCGCAGAATTCTAGTCGCCCCATGCACGCGGCAAGGCCGGAATTGGTCGCCAAATACCCGCCTGTTTCGGCCTTTGCCGTTGCCTCCTTGGGACTAACCTGCGAGCCGTTCATTTATTTGATGCACAGGTCCGCACCCATGATCGACAAGCTCGACAACGAGCTGCGCTTTCAGCAGGACGCAATGAGTTTGCGCGCTGAGCGCCAGCAGGTTTTGGCCAATAACATCGCCAACGCCGACACACCCAACTTCCGCGCGCGGGATTTCGACTTCAGCGCCGAGCTGGCCAGCTCCCTGCAAAAACAGCACACCCAGGGCAGCGGCATGCGCCTTTCCACCACCTCGGACCGCCACCTGCATGCCGCTTCCAGCAGCATCGCCAACAGAGACCTGCTCTACCGCATCCCCGACCAGCCGAGCCTGGACGGCAACACCGTGGACATGGACCGCGAGCGCGCGCAGTTCACCGATAACGCCGTGCGCTACCAGGCCAGCCTGACCTTTCTGAGCAGCCGCCTGCAGTCGCTCAAGACCGCCATGCAGTCCGAATAACCCAGAGAAACCACCATGTCGATGTTCAGCATTTTCGATATCGCCGGCTCCGCGCTCAGCGCCCAGTCCCAGCGCATGAACGTAACCGCCAGCAACCTGGCCAACGCCGACACCACCAGCGGCCCCGACAACGAGGCCTACCGCGCCCGGCAGGTGGTGTTCGAGTCGCAATACCAGGCCGGCAGCAGCATCGGTGGCGTGCGCGTGAGCCAGGTGGTCGAGGACGGTTCACCGATGCGCCAGGAGTACCGCCCCGGCGACCCGCTGGCCGACGAGTCGGGCTACGTGACCATGCCCAACGTCGAGCCGGTGGGCGAGATGGTCAACATGATTTCCGCCTCGCGCTCCTACCAGGCCAACGTCGAAGTCATGTCCACCAGCAAGGAAATGATGCTCAAAACTTTAACCCTGGGTGAGGCGTAAACCATGACCAGTACGATTGCCAGCTCGGTGCTGTCGACCATGAACAGCACCAGTTCCACCACCGACAGCAGCACCTCGGCGGCGGATGATTTGCAGGACCAGTTCCTCACGTTGCTGACCACGCAGCTGCAGAACCAGGACCCTACCGACCCGATGGACAATAGCGAGATGGTCACCCAGCTGGCGCAGATCAGCACCATCAGCAGCATCGAAACTGTCACCTCCACCCTCGAAGGCATTTCCAGCCAGATCAGCGCCGCCGAAACCCTGCAAGCCTCGGCGCTGGTGGGCAATGGCGTGTTGATCGACGGCAATACCATCCAGGTCGAAGACGGCGTGACCACCCCCTTCGGCGTCACCCTGGGCAGTGATGCCGACAGCGTCACGGTCACCATCAAGGACAGCAGCGGCACCGTGGTGCGCACCCTGGATGAGGGCGACATGAGCGCCGGCACCCAAACGATTTCATGGGACGGCCTGCAAGACGACGGCAGCACCGCCGCCGACGGCGCCTACACCTTCTCCATCAGCGCCACCACCGACGACGTCGCCGTGGCCAGCACCGCCCTGAAATACGCGCTGGTCACCGGCGTCACCACCGACAGCAGCAATGCCGTCGCGCTGGACCTCGGCGGCGTCAACGAAAACGTCGCCCTGAGCGACATCAGCCTCGTCCTATAAAGAAGGAGAAACACCATGGCTTTTTCCCAAGCGCTCAGTGGTCTGTCGGCGGCGTCTACCGACCTCAACGTGGTCAGCAACAACATTTCCAACTCCCAGACCGTGGGCTTCAAAAGCTCCACCACGCAGTTCGCCGATGTGTACTCCGGCGCCGACGTGGGCCTGGGCACCCAGGTGTCGGGGGTGGTGCAGAACTTCGAATCCGGCAGCCTGACCACCACCGATAACTCACTGGACCTGGCGATCAACGGCGACGGTTTTTTCACCTTCACCGACGGCACGCAAACCGTGTACTCGCGCAACGGCCAATTGACCCTGACCGCCGACGGCTACCTGGAAAACGCCGCCGGCGACCAACTGCTGGGCGTGAACGGGGTGATCCAGATCCCCACCACCGGCATGCAAGCCAGCGCCAGCACCGAGCTGGACGCCGAGCTGAACCTGGACGCCAGCGACGACATCATCACCAGCACCTTCGACCAGACCGACTCGTCCACCTATTCCTACTCCACCAGCGCCACGCTCTACGATTCCCTGGGCATCAGCCACACCAGCACCCTGTACTTCACCAAGACCGCCGCCAACACCTGGGACGTGCACACCGCCATCGACGGCAACCTGCTCACCGACACCCAAACCGTCAGTTTCAGCGCCAGCGGCCTGATCGACAGCGGCGCCACCGGCACCTACACCTACGACCCGGCCAACGGCGCCGAATCCATCAGCCTGACCCTGGACCTGACCGGCACCACCCAGTTCGGCAATGACTCGGCGGTGTCCGACATCACCCAGAACGGCTACACCTCCGGCAGCCTGGTGAGCTTCACCATCGATGAAACCGGCACCGTGGTCGCCACCTACTCCAACGACCAGACCAAGAACATCGACCAGATCCAGCTCGCCACCTTCAGCAATGAAAACGGCTTGAAGGCCAATGGCGACAACACCTGGCTGGCCACCACCTCATCGGGCCAGGCCCTGCTCGGCGTGGCCGGCAGCGGTTCGCTGGGCTCGATCCTGAGCGGCACCACCGAGGACTCTAACGTCGACCTGACCGCTGAGCTGGTGAACCTGATCATTGCCCAGCGCAACTTCCAGGCCAACGCCAAGTCGGTGACGGCCCAGAGCGAAGTGCTGCAGCAAGCCGTGAACATCGGTTCCTGAACCTATGGATCGCATGCTTTTCACGGCCATGAGCGGGGCCAACCAGGCGCTCGAACAGCAGGCCGTCGTGGCCAACAACCTGGCCAATATCGTGACCCCGGGGTTTCGCGCGCAACTGGTGGAAATGCAGTCTTCACCGGTGGCGGGCGAAGGCCTGCCCACCCGTGTGTCGGTGGCCGCCAACGGCATCGGCGTGGACTGGAGCGAAGGGCCGATCGTGCACACCGACCGCGCGCTGGACGTGGCCCTGGGCAATAACGTGATGCTCGCGGTGCAGGCCGGCGACGGCACCGAGGCCTACACCCGGCGTGGCGACTTGCAGGTGGACGGCACCGGCGCCATGAGCGTCGGCGGCCGCCCGGTGATCGGCGATGGCGGGCCGGTCACGGTGCCGCTGGGCAGCGAAGTCACCCTCGGCAGCGACGGCACCATCAGCGTGCGCGAGCTGGGCATGAGCCCGCGCGGCCTGAGCCCGGTGGGCAAGCTCAAGCTGGTGTCGGCCCTGCCCGGCACCTTGCAGGCCGGCACCGACGGGTTGTTTCGCACCGCCAACAGCCAACCCTTGCCAGCCGACGACAGCCTGCGCGTGGCCCCCGGCGCGTTGGAGGGCAGCAACGTCAGCCCCACCAGCGCCATGGTCGCGATGATCGACAACTCGCGGCGCTACGACATGCAGATGAAAGCCATCAGCACCGCCGACGAAAACGCCAAGAGCGCCAACAGCCTGCTTTCCCTGAGCTGACCGCACCGTTGCACCGACAAGGAACCCAACCATGATCCGATCACTGTGGACGGCAAAAACCGGCCTGGAAGCCCAGCAGGGGCAAATGGACGTGATCGCCAACAACCTGGCGAACGTCAGCACCAACGGCTTCAAGCGCTCGCGCGCAGTGTTCGAAGACCTGGTGTACCAGAACGTGCGCCAGCCCGGCGCCCAGAGCAGCACCGACACGCGCTTGCCGTCCGGCTTGCAGGTCGGCACCGGGGTGCGTGAAGTCGCCACCGAGCGCCTGCACACCCAGGGCAACCTCGAGCAGACCAGCAGTTCCAAGGACCTGGCCATCAACGGCCTGGGGTTTTTCCAGGTGGACATGCCCGACGGCAGCACCGGCTACACCCGTGACGGCAGCTTCCAGCTCGACGCCAATGGCGAGATGGTCACCTCCAACGGCTACAAACTCTCGGCCGGCGTGACCATCCCGGCCAACGCCACCGCGATCACCATCAGCAGCGACGGCATTGTCTCAGTCACCACCCCCGCCGCGTCCACCTCGACCCAGGTCGGCCAGTTGAACCTGGCGCTGTTCATCAACCCGGCAGGCCTGGAAAGCATCGGCCAAAACCTCTACCTGGAAACCGACGCCTCGGGCGCGCCCACCGAAACCACACCAGGCCTCAACGGCGGCGGCACCTTGTCCCAGGGCTACGTGGAAACCTCCAACGTCAACGTGGTGGAAGAGATGGTCGGCATGATCCAGACCCAGCGCGCCTATGAGATCAACAGCAAAGCGGTCGAGAGTTCAGACGAAATGCTCCAGCGTCTGACCCAGCTGTGATGCCCATGGCTAGACAGTACCTATTGGCCTGCCTGCTGGCCCTCGCCGGCTGCGATCAACTGCCGCACAAACCGGTGGTGCCGGAAGAAGACCTGCCGGCGCCGGTGTACCCGCTGCGCCAGGCCAACGGCTCGATCTACCAGGGCAGCCTGGGCTCGCAGCCGCTGTTCGAGGACCGCCGCCCACGCCGGGTCGGTGACACCTTGACCATCCAGTTGGAAGAACAAGTCAGCGCGAGCAAGAACTCGTCATCCAATGCCAGCCGTGCCGGGTCGATGGGCTTGAAGTTCGCCACTACCTCAGCGCGCGCGAGCCAGGTTGGCTCGTTCGGCATGGACGCGTCTACCACCCACGACTTTATCGGCGCCGGCGGTTCCCAGGCGAACAACTCGTTCACCGGCACCATCTCGGTGACGGTGATGCAAGTGATGCCCAACGGGCACCTGCGGGTACGCGGTGACAAACAGATCGCGATCAACCAGGGCACTGAGTTCATCCGCTTTTCCGGGCTGGTCAACCCGCGCAGCATCACCGGCGAGAACACCGTGTCGTCGACCCAGGTGTCCCAGGCGCGCATCGAGTACGTGGGCGACGGCTACATCAATGAAGCGCAGCGGATGGGCTGGCTCCATCGCATCCTTCTGAACGTTTCACCTTTCTGAGTACTGACGCCATGTTCATGAGAGCCGCCAGAACCCTGCTGCTGAGCTGCCCGCTGTGGCTGGGCGCAACGGTGCACGCCGAGCAAATCCGCGACATCGCCGACTTTGCCGGTATCCGCCCCAACAACCTGGTGGGCTATGGCCTGGTGGTCGGCCTGGACGGCAGCGGCGACCAGACCACCCAAAGCCCGTTCACCGAACAGGGCCTGACCAACATGCTCTCGCAACTGGGCGTGACCCTACCGGCCGGGGCGAACATGCAGATGCGCAATATTGCCGCGGTAATCGTCACCGCCAACCTGCCCGCCCTGTCGCGGCCGGGGCAGCAGATCGATGTGGTGGTGTCGTCCATCGGCAACGCCAAGAGCCTGCGTGGCGGTACGCTGCTGATGACGCCAATGAAGGGCGCCGACGGCGAGGTCTACGCCGTGGCCCAGGGCAACCTGCTGGTGGGCGGTGCCGGCGCGTCGGCCAACGGCAGTAGCGTGACGGTCAACCAGTTGGCCGGCGGGCGCATCAGCCGCGGCGCAATTATCGAGCGTAGCGTGCCGCTGAACCTCAACAACGAGCACGGCCTGCTCGGGCTGGCCTTGCATGAGCCGGACTCGGCCACGGCGCAGCGTGTGGTCTCGGCGATCAACCTGGAGCTGCGCCGTACCGTGGCGTCGGCGGTGGACGGCGGGCTGATTGAGATCCAGGGGCCGGTGGCGCCCAACGAGCGCACCAACTTCATGGCGCGCATTGAAAGCATCGACGTGCTGCCGATCCAGGCGCGGCCGAAGGTGATCCTCGATTCGCGCACCGGCTCCATCGTGCTCAACAGCTCGGTCAAGCTGTACCGCGCCGCCGTGGCCCACGGCAATCTGTCGGTGATCATCGACACCACCAACACCGCCAGCCAGCCCGGCGCGTTCAGTGGCGGGCAGACGGCGGTGACCTCCCAGAGCAATATCTCGATCGAATCCCAGGGCGGCTCGCTGCATCTGCTCGAAGGCACGGCGAACCTGATGGATGTGATCAAAGGGCTGAACGCACTGGGCGCCACGCCCCAGGACCTGATGGTGATTCTGCAGGCACTCAAGGCCGCCGGGTCGTTGCGCGCCGAGCTGGAAATCATCTGATGAAAAGCACCGACCATTTTGCCCTGGATGTGCAGGGCCTGGACCACCTGCGCAACAGCGCGCACCTGGACCCGCACGCGGGCCTCAAGGAGGCCAGCAAGCAGTTCGAGGCGCTGTTCTTGCAGATGATGCTTAAGAGCATGCGCGCGGCGGTGCCCAAGTCCGAACTGTCGAGCAACTCGCAAACCGAGATGTACACCGAGATGCTCGACCAGCAGTGGGCGCAGAGCCTGGCGGGCAAAGGCATCGGCCTGGCCGAGCAACTGACCCGGCAATTGGGCGGCCATACGCCGCAACAGCCGCCCGAATTGAACGCCGCCACCAGCACGTTCCTCGACCTGCCGCCCACCCGCCCCTCGCCATTCGAGGCCTGGAAGCGCCGTGAAGTCAGCGGCGTGGACAACAACCAGCCCGATCACGTGCAAGCCTTCATCGCCCGCCTCAGCGAACCCGCCCAGAAAGCCGCGCGCAGCAGTGGCGTACCGGCCGAGCTGATTCTGGCCCAGGCCGCCCTGGAAACCGACTGGGGCCGGCGCACCATTACTACCGCCCAGGGCGCCGACAGCCACAACCTGTTCGGCATCAAGGCCGGCGGCCAATGGCAAGGCGCGACCACCCAGGTGATGACCACCGAATACACCGACGCCGAGGCGCAAAAACAGCTGGAGGCATTCCGCGTATACCCCTCCGATGACGCCGCCTTCAACGACTACGCTCGGCTGATGCGCAGCCGCCCAGGCTACGCCGCCGTGCGCAACGCCAATGACGCGCCGCAAGCCGCCATCGCGCTGCAACAGGGTGGTTACGCCACCGACCCGCGTTATGCGCAAAAGCTGATTTCGGTCATGGCCACCATCGGCCCGCTGCGCGGCGTAACGCCGATGGCGCAGTTGCAAAAGGATTTATAGCGCCGGGGTCAAGATGCCCTCGCGCCGGGCCGATAGTGCCAACCATGTAGCCCAGGAGCTTCTCGATGAGCATTATTTCCATTGGCGTCAGCGGCCTGACCGCCGCGCAGATCGCCCTCAGCACCAGCAGCAGCAACACCACCAACGCCTACACGGCGGGCTATACCTTGCAGGTCGCGAATTTCTCCGAGGCCACGGCGGGCAGCGGCGTGCAGGTCTCCAGCGTCGACCGCCAGTACAACCAGTTCGTCACCAGCCAGCTCAATAGCTCCACCAGCGCCGAAAGCGCGCTGTCGACCTACCAGACCGAAATCGACCAGATCGACAGCCTGCTCGCCGACGGTGATGCCAGCCTCGACACGCTGATGCAGAGTTTTTTCTCCTCGATCCAGACCCTCACCTCCGACGCCAGCGACACCGCCGCGCGCGAAGAAGTGATCGGCGCCGCGCAAACCCTGACCTCGCAGTTCACGCAGCTGGGCAGTTACCTCGACGACATGGCCGACGACGTGAACAGCCAGATCGACGACCAGGTCAGCCAGGTTAACGACCTCAGCGAGCAGATCGCCGACCTCAACAAAAAGATCAGCCTGTCCGATGCCCTGGGCTCCACCGCCAACAGCCTGCTGGACCAGCACGACCTGCTGGTCAGCCAGCTCAGCGAGTTGGTCGACGTGGACGTGACCACCCAAACCAACGGCAGCTACACCGTGTCCCTGAGCAACGGCCTGGCGCTGGTCTCGGGCAACGACAGCTTCGAGCTGCAAACCGCGGTCTCCGCCAGCGACCCGACGCAAACCGTGGTGACCTACGTGGACGCCGCCGGCCACACCACCACCCTCGACGATTCCACCTTTGAAGGCGGCTCTCTCGGCGGCCTGATGGACTTTCGCGACAACAGCCTGAGCGATGCGCAGAACCAGCTGGGCATCCTTGCGGTCAGCCTGACCCAGGCCTTCAACACCTTGCAGGCCGCCGGTGTGGACCTGAATGGCGACACCGGCAGCGCGTTGTTTTCGGTGGCTGACCCGAGCGTCTACGGCAACACCCAGAACAGCGGCGACGCGGTATTGAGCGCGACCTTCACCGACGATGTCAGCGCCTTGAGCGCCACCGACTACACCGTGAAGTATTCCGACACCGACGGCTACACCGTCACCCGCAACGACACCGGCGCCAGCGTGGACGCCACCTACGACAGCGACACGCTGACCTTCGCCGGCATGAGCGTGACTATCAGCGGCACCGCCGACAATGGCGACAGCTTCCTGGTCCTGCCCACGCGCAACGCCGCCAGCAGTTTCACCACCCTGACCAGCGACGGCAGCCTGATCGCCGCCGGCACGTCCACCGGCGCCAGCGACAACAGCAACGCCTTGTTGATGCTCAACCTGCAGACCGACAGCATCGTCGGCGGCAGCAAAACCCTGGCCCAAACCTATTCGGCGCTGGTCAGCGACGTGGGCAGCACCGCCAGCAAAGTCGCCGGCCAACTGGAAACCCAAACCAGCCTGACCGACCAACTGACCGCGCTGCAGCAGTCGGAATCGGGGGTCAACCTGGATGAAGAGGCGGCCAACCTGATCGTCTACCAGCAGTACTACCAGGCCTGCGCGAAGGTGGTCGAAGTGGGCACCAGCCTGCTCGACACCATTCTCGATATCAACTGAGCGGAGTGACCCCATGCGCCTCAGCAGTGCGACGATTTACAACCAGAGCCTGAGTGCCATGCTCGCCCAGGAAAGCGCCTACCAGGACGCGGCCCAGGAAGTGTCCAGCGGCACCCGGGTGGTCAACCCTTCAGACGATTCCCTGGCCGCCGCCCAGGCCGTCAATGTGCGCCAGGCCATCGCCGCGAACGCGCAATACGCCGATTCGCGCAGCGCCATCAGCACCTCGCTGTCCCAAGAGGAAAGCACCCTGGACAGCATCAACGACGCGATCACCAGCGCCCGCGCGCTGATCGTTCAGGCCAACAACGGCACCTTGAGCGACGCCGACCGCGAGTCCATCGCCACCTCGTTGCAAGGGGTATACGACACCTTGGTGACCCTGGCCAACGCCACGGACAGCAACGGCAACTACCTGTTCTCCGGCTACCAGAGCCAAAGTCCGGCGTTTGCCACCGATGCCAATGGCGACCTGGTGTACCAGGGCGACGACAATGCGGTTACGCAATTGGTCAGCTCCACCCAGAGCATGGCCAGCGGCGACACCGGGGCGACGATTTTCCTTTCGGTCAGCAGCTCGGCCGGGTTTATCGCCGAGGCTGGCGACAACAGCGGCAGCGTGACCTACACCGGCCCCAGCATCAGTGACACCCAGGACGCCAACTACGGCAGCGGTTTCAGCCTGACCTTCAGCACCGCCGCCGACGGCACCGCACAATACAGCGTGGATGGTGCCGACCCGGTGGCCTACACCTCAGGCGACACCCTGGAAATCAACGGCCTGTCCCTGACCCTCAGCGGTACCCCGGTGGCTGGCGACACTATTACCGTGAGCAAAGCCGCCGACGCCGACCCGGACCTGTTCGCCACCCTGAAAAACCTGATCTCGGTGCTGCAAACCCCGGTGGAAACCGACGCCGACCAGGCCAACCTGAACAACACCCTGTCCACCGCCAGCCGCCAACTGAGCAATGCCCAGGACAACGTACTCACGGTGCAGACCTCGGTGGGTTCACGCCTGAATCAATTGGACGTGCTCGACACCATCGGCGACGACCTGGCACTGAGCTACACCGAGCGTCTGTCAGGACTGGTGGATGCCGACTACACCGAGTCGGTCACCCAATACACCGCCCTGCAAGTGGCATTGCAAGCGGCGCAACAGACGTTTGTGAGCATCCAGAAGATGTCCTTGTTCGAGTACATCTAAAGAACAACTGGATCAAAATGTGGGAGGGGCGGTGCGACGATTCGACTTGCCCCCGATTGCAGTGTGCCAGGCAAAGAATCTACAACTGACCCACCGCCATCGGGGGCAAGTCGAATCGTCGCACCGCCCCTCCCACACTTGATTGGGTTCGCAGGCCAGTGGAACCGGTGCAGCAAAGATGTCTCAGCTCAAATACATCTAAAGCACATTTGATTGTGGTTTACAGATCAAGGCAGGGTCATGTTCTCGACAAGGTACTGCATGAACTGCAAGGTATTGGTCAGCAGACTAGCCAGGAATTGCCCCAGATCCCCCATCACCACCATCAGCAGTATCAGGCCCACGGACAGGGTCAGCGGGAAGCCCACCGAAAACACCGTCAACTGTGGCGACACCCGATTGAGAATGCCCATGGCCAGGTTGATGATCAGCAGCGTGGCCACCATCGGCAACGCCAGCAACAGCCCGGTGAGGAAGATCGTGCTGCCGTAGCGGGCAATCAGGTTCCAGGCATTCGGGTCAAAGCGCAGGTGGCCGATGGGCAGGCTCTTGAAGGTGTTGGCCAGCAACTCCAGCACCATCAAATGACCATTCAGCGCGAGGAACATCAGCACCGTAATCATGCCCAGGTAGCGCGACAGCACCAGGCTGTTGGTGGCGGTGTCGGCGGAAAAAAACGTAGCAAACGCCAGGCCCATCTGCATGCCGCAGATATCGCCCGTCATCTCCACCACCGCCAGGGTCACGCGCATTACCATGCCCAATGACATGCCGATCATCACCTGTTCCACCATCACCCCAAGGCCGGCCCAGGAGAACACCGGTACCTCCGGCAGCGGTGGCAGGTTGGGTGCCAGCAAAAACGCCAACAGCATCGCCAGGCCGACTTTGACCTGGCTCGACACATTTTTGTGGCCCAGGATCGGGTCGCTCATCAGGTACGCGAGCACGCGGCAGAACGGCCAGAAAAAGCTGCTGAGCCATACTTGCAACTGCGCCGAACTGACCTCGATCACCGCGCGTCAACCAATCAGCGTGGGTAAGCTGGTGAACAGCGCGCGGGTGTAGTCCACCAGCATTTCCATGATCAACGGCCCTGCAAGCACCAGCACCACGCACACCCCGATGATCTTGGGGATAAACGACAAGGTGGATTCGTTGATCTGCGTGGCGGCCTGGAACAGGCTCACCAGCAAGCCGATAAACAGCGTCACGAACAACACGGGCGCGGCCACGATCATGCTCATGCGCATGCCTTTGTAAGCCAGGTCCATGACCATTTCCGGGGTCATCGTCTACCTCCTTATCAGGTATAAAAACTCTGCGCCAGGGAGCCGAGCAGCAATTGCCAGCCGTCCACCAGCACAAACAGCATCAGCTTGAACGGCAGCGAAATGGTCGACGGCGGCACCATCATCATGCCCAGCGCCATCAGCACGCTCGCCACCACCAGGTCGATGATCAAAAACGGGATAAAGATGGTGAAGCCGGCCTGGAACGCGGTTTTCAGTTCGCTGGTGACAAACGCCGGCAGCAGCACGCGCATGGGCACATCCTCGGGGCCTTGCAGGTCGGCGAGGCGGGCGATGCGCGCGAACAACGCCAGGTCGCCCTGGCGGGTCTGGGTCAGCATGAAGGTGCGAAACGGCAGGCTGCCCTTGTCGAGAAACTGCTCCACCGTGATCTCATCCTGGGAGAACGGTTTCCAGGCGGTTTCGTAAGCCTGGTCCAGGGTCGGTGACATCACGAAAAACGTCAGGAACAGCGCCAGCCCCAACAACACCTGGTTCGGCGGTGCCGAGGTGGTGCCGATGGCGGTGCGCAGCAGGCCAAGCACGATGATGATGCGGGTGAAACCGGTCATCATCAGCAGCACCGCCGGCAGGAACGCCATGGCACTCAGCAGCAGCAGGGTTTGCAGGCTCAGCGACCATTGTTGGCCGCCAGCTTGCCCGGTGAAGGCACTGAGGCCTTGCATCGCCGGCTCCAAGGCGGTCATGACGAGCGCCCCTTGCGCTTGAGGTTGTGTTTCAACGCCAGCGCCAGGCGCTCGGCAAAGCTCTCGCCAGCGGCAATGACCACCTCGGGTTCAGGTGCCGGTGCTTCCATCTGCGCCAGCGCGGTCACCTGTTGCGCGGTCACGCCCAGCACCAGCCACTGGCCGCGCACCTCCACAATCACGACTTTTTCGCGCTGGCCCAGGCCGGTGCTGCTGACTACCCGCAGCATTTTGCCGGGGGCCAATGGCCGCGAGCCCATACGCCGCGCGAGCCAACCGCAGGCCAGCACGCAAGCCACCACGATCAGCAGCGCCATGCCGGTTTTACCCAGCAGCGCCAGGTTCATCACATTGTCGGAAGGCACACCGAGGGGCTGGCTCATCGGTTGAGCTTTTGGACGCGTTCAGACGGGGTAATGATTTCGGTGATGCGAATCCCGTACTTGTCATCCACCACCACCACTTCGCCCTGGGCGATCAGGTAGCTGTTGATCAGGATATCCATCGGTTCGCCCGCCAGGCCGTCCAGGGCCAGCACCGAGCCTTGGGCCAGTTCCAGCAATTGCTTGATGGTGATCCGCGTGCGGCCCAGCTCGACGCTGAGCTTCACCGGAATATCCATGATCATTTCCAGCTCACGCGCGGCGGCCGTGGGTTGCGGCGCCGAGAGCGGCTTGAACAGGCTTGACCCCACGCTCGGCGCCGGCTCGGCAACCGCAGCGGCATCAGCCTGTTGCTGCTCGGCCAGGGCAATTGCCCACGGGTCGTCGTCACCGGCCTCGGCGGCCTGCTCGGCCAGGGCATCGGCCCACTCGTCGGGCTCTTGGGGTTCGAGGGTGTTTGCATCAGTCATGGTCGGATTCCTTGGCAGTGGACACGTGGCCCTTCACGAATCGGCTGGTAGAAGAAGAGGAAAGGCTCAGGGAGTGGTCGACCAGGTCCTTGACGAGTAATGCGCGCAGGCCGTTCTGGCTGCCGTATTCACAGGTCATGACCGGCACGCCATCGACCCGCGCATTGATGATGTCGGGCAGTTCGATGGGCAATACATCGCCGACCTTGAGTGCCATGACCTGCCCGACCCGCGCGTCCATCTCGACAAAATCGGCGATCAGCTCGACCTCCGAATGCGCGATTTCGCCAGCCATGCGCTTGTTCCAGTGGCGCTCTTCCTCGGGATTGGTGTCCGTCAGCGGGCCATTGAGCAGCTGGCGCATCGGCTCGATCATCAGGTACGGGATCACGATGTTGAAATCGCTGGAGAGGTTGCCGACCTCCAGGTGGAAGGTGGCATTCACCACGATTTCATTCGGCGAGCTGGTGATGTTGGCGAACTTGGCCTGCATCTCGGAGCGCAGGTATTCGATTTCCAGGGGGTACACCGACTTCCACGCGTCCTTGTAGGCGTCCACCGACAAGCCCAACAGGCGCCGGATGATGCGTTGCTCGGTGTGGGTAAACTCGCGGCCTTCGGACTTGGTGACAAAGCGCCCGTCGCCGCCGAACAGGTTGTCCACCACCATGAACACCACGCTCGGCGGGAACACCACCAGGGCCGTGCCGCGCAGCGGTTTCATCGCCAGCAGGTTGATGTTGGTGGGCATCGGCATGTGCATCGAGAATTCGCTGTAACTCTGGTAGCGCACACTTTTGACGGTGATGTCGATGCTGCGCCGGATCAGGTTGAACAGCGCCATGCGAAAGTAACGGGCGAAGCGCTCGTTGATGATGTCCAGCGCATGCAGGCGCTCATGGATCACCCGGTGCTGGGTCGCCGGGTCGTACGGGCGCACCCGCGAGGCGTCGAGAGTGCCGGCTTCTTCGTGGACGGCGTCGGTTTCGTCGCCGCCGCGAAGCAGCATGTCGATCTCGTCCTGGGAGAGCAAATCGTCGATAGCCATGGGTTACTGCACGATAAAGTCGGTGTACAGCACGCGCAGCACCAAGGGTGCTGGCTGCTGCGGTGCCAGGGGTTGCTTGAGGGCCTGCAGAATGGTGTCCGCCAGCGCCGCCTTGCCCTGGGGCGTGATCAGCCGCGAGGTGTCCTGGCCGCTGAGCAGGGTCAGCAGTTGGCTGCGCACTTGCGGCATGTATTGCTGCAGCAGCGCCTGGGTCGCGTCGTCCGCCACTTCCAGGGCAAAACCGACGTACAGCAGGTTTTGCTCATCACGCTCGTTCACCAGGTTGACCGTCATCGGCGCGACGTTCACCAGCCGTGGCGCCTGGGGTGCTTGCTCGGTGGGCGCGGCCTGCTTCGCTTCGCCGGCGGTGGCGTTCTGGCTGATGTAGACGTAGGTGCCGGCGCTGCTGCCCGCAATGACGACCAACGCCAGCAGCAGAATCAAGAGCCAGGGGGTTTTGCGGGTGGTGGGCATGGGCTGGAACCGTGGAATGAAGGCAGGGCTCAAGTATGACCATCGCCCTGCCCCGCCCATGGCGCGATAAGACCGCCGTAACGGCGGTATCTCGCTGTTTTGATTTGGGATTCAGACGTACAGGTCGACCCCCGAACCGCTCAGCACCACCTGCTGCACCGGAGCCGGCGGCACCTCGACACTGCTGGCGGTTGCGGTGCCCGGGTTGGCCTGCGGGTCACGTTGCGCCTGCCCGCCTGCGGCCTGGCGTGACGACTGGTCGCTGACCGAGGCCTGCCCCAGCGCGATGCCTTGGGTGGCCAACGCCTCGCGCAATTGCGGCAACGCCTGCTCCACCGCCGCGCGCACGGAGGCATGCGCGGCCTGGAACTGCGCCTGGGTGCTGCCGTCATTCAGGTTGAGGCTGATGGACAACGGCCCAAGCTCGGCGGGGTGCAGGCGCAAGTCCACCTGTTGGTCGCCACGGGTGACCATGTCGACCATTTGCTGGCCGAGGTCCGCCGCCCAATCGGTGCTGCCAATGGCGGCGCTGAGGACCAGGCCCGTGCGGGTAACCGCGTCGTTGGCGGCCACGCTCGTTGGGCTGAACGCGCTCGGTGCGAAGCTGACCAGGGTTTGCGGGTCGGGCTGGCTGTCGGGCTGGCGCTCCTCGGTGTGCGCACGCACGGTGGGTACCGTGTCGGCGACGCTGGCGACCAGCGCCGGCATGGCGTCGGGCAGGTCGACGGGGTCCGGGGTGTCGGTGTCGTCATCCGTGGCGGACAGGCTTTGGGACAGGCTTTGGGTATGCACCGGCGCGCTGCTGGTGACCACTGGAGCCGTTGGCGTAACGCTGACCGGCACCGGCACACTCAGCGCAATCGATGGGATCACGATGACTGCGGCCGTATCGGGCTCGCCAGCATTTTCGATCAGCGCCATGCGCTGGCGAATATCGTCCAGGGTGGTGTCGGCCTCTGTGCTGGGCTCGGCCGCTTCGGCCTGCGCCACGGGGGCATCGGGCATCAGGTTCAGCACATCGTCGACCATCGGGGGTTGCGGCTCGGCCACCGCCAGCGGTTGCACAACGACCGGCGCGGGCACCTCGACGGGCTCGGCGACTGGCGCCACTTGCGGTAGCACCGGCGCCACCTCTGGCTGCACCACCGGCAGCGCGGGCACAGGCTCCGCCACGGCGGCCGTCACCTGGCTCAACACCGCCGCAAACGCCGCACTCGGTGCCGCCGGGGCCTCTGCTGGCGCACTCGGCGCAACGGGCACGGCGGGCACTAACGTCGCAAGAATATCCATGGTGTCCCTTAGAGGCTGCTGTCGATAGAAGAGGGAAACGCTGCCGCACGGCGCCGCAACTGGCTGGCCATTTCGTCGGTGTGGCGTTGTTCGATACGCCCCGCGCGGACCTGCGCCTGCTCGGCGCGGCGGCTCAGCAACGCTTCAATCGCGCTGACCTTGCGCCACTGCACCATCCAGGTGAGCTGGTGGTGCGCGACTTGTTTGCGGTGGCGCTCGAGGCTTTTTTGCGCGCGCTCTACGGCCTCTTCCAGCGACTGCAAAAAGCCCCGGTAGTTGGTGAGGGCCGACGGGCTCATGCCGTCCTTGGCCAGTTCCAGTTGCAGGTTCTGGCGGTATTCCTGCTGGTACTGGTCGAGGGTGTGCAACTGCTTGATGACCTGCTGCTCGGCGTTGCGGCTTTGCGCCAGGGCGCGAGCCGCCACGTCACGGGCCTTGGCGGTGAGTTCGATCAGCAGGCGCAGGGATTGGTCAGCCATGGAACATCACCCCGGGAATAATAAAGAAAGGCCGTGCAGGGTCTCGTCGACGCTGGCGCGATCGTCGATACGCTGTTGCAAAAAACGTTCGATATGCGGGTACAAACCCACCGCGCGGTCGAGTTGCACATCGTGGCCCTGGGTGTAGGCGCCCACGCTGATCAGGTCGCGGTTGCGCTGGTAGCGCGACAACGCCTGCTTGAGTTGATTGGCCTTGCGCTGCTGGGCATCGCTGGCGATGGCGGTCATCGCGCGGCTGATCGAGGCTTCGATGTCGATGGCCGGGTAGTGCCCGCTTTCGGCCAGGTGCCGGGACAGCACGATGTGCCCGTCGAGGATCGCCCGCGCCGAGTCGGCAATCGGGTCCTGCTGGTCGTCGCCTTCACTGAGCACCGTATAGAACGCGGTGATCGAGCCGCCACCGGGCGGGCCATTACCGGTGCGCTCCACCAGCTTGGGCAACTTGGCGAACACCGACGGCGGGTAGCCCTTGGTCGCCGGCGGTTCGCCCACGGCCAGGGCGATCTCGCGCTGGGCCATGGCGTAACGGGTCAGGGAGTCCATGATCAGCAGCACGTCCTTGCCCTGGTCGCGAAAATCCTCGGCCACCCGCGTGGCATAGAGCGCGCCCTGCAAGCGTTGCAACGGCGAGGTATCCGCCGGCGCGGCGACTACCACGGAGCGGCGCAGGCCGTCTTCGCCGAGGATATTGTCGATAAAGTCCTGCACCTCGCGGCCGCGCTCGCCGATCAGCCCCACCACGATCACATCGGCCTGGGTGTAGCGCGCCATCATGCCCAGCAGCACCGACTTGCCCACGCCCGAGCCGGCAAACAGGCCCAGGCGCTGACCACGCCCGACGCAAAGCAAGGCATTGATGGCGCGGATGCCCACGTCGATCTGGCGATCAATCGGCGCACGCTTGAGCGGGTTGAGTGGCTGCGTGTGCAAGCCGGCGTGATGCGCGCCCAGCAGCGGGCCACGGCCGTCCAGGGGCTGGCCGCCGCTGTCGAGCACACGGCCGAGCAGCGCCATGCCCAAGGGAAAATGACGATTGCCACCGGCGCCGGTCTGGCCCTCATCGGCGGCAAACACCCGCGCGCCGGGCTGCAGGCCGTGGATTTCCGCCAGCGGCATCAGGTACAGCGTGTCACCGGCAAAGCCGACGACTTCAGCCTCGGCGTACACGCCTTCATGGGCGGTGAGTTCGATGCGGCACGCGCCACCCAGCGGCAGGCGCAGGCCCACGGCCTCCAGCACCATGCCGGTGGCGCGGGTGATACGCCCGCTGCGCAGGTGCGGCGCAACCTGCAAGGCTGGGCCTTGGACGGCGTCGAGCACAAGGCTCCAGCGTGCGACATGGGCATTCATTCCAGGCTGCGCTCGACATTCGATTGCAGCAGGCCCAAACGCGACGGCCGCGTAGCATCCAGCTCGCCGCCGGCACTGACCACGCGGCAACCACCGGGCAGCATCGAAGGGTCGGCGTGCAACACCCAACCAGCCAATTCGAGCTGCTCGCCGAGGCCTGCCTGCACGCGCTGCACATCCTCGGGGTGGAGCCACAACTTGGGTTTGCCGGTGAGTTCCAGGTCGCTGTCGAGCATGCCTTGCACCAACGTCAGCACCTGCTCCGGCTGGGCGGTCAGCGCCTCACCGGCCAATTGCTCAGCGGCCTCCAGGGCAATGCGCACTAGTTGGCGGGCAATCTGCGCGTCCATCGCCTTCAGCGCTTGGTCAAAGTTGCGGCATAACTCCAGCAGCGGTTGCAGGGTGTGCACCAACTGCTGTTGCAACTCCACCGCAGCGGCCTGGCGCCCTTCGTTCAAGCCTTGGGCATAGCCCTGCTCCACGCCTTGGGCATGCCCGATGGGCTGGGCTTCGGCGATGGTTTTTTCGCGCAACACCTGCATTTCCAGGCGGTGCTGGAAGGCTTGCTTGCGCAGGCGCTCGCGGTGGCTGGAGTGGGGGTCGTCGCTGGGCGAGGCGGCGCTGCCCAACGGGTCCATCTGCCAGGGCTGCCAGTCAGACATAAGTGTCATTGCCGCGCGCGGTGACGATATCGCCGCTGTCGGACAGGCGTCGCACTACCGCGAGAATGGCCTTCTGTTCGGATTCGATCTGCGACATGCGGATCGGCCCGCGCGCTTCCATGTCTTCGCGGAACAACTGCCCGGCACGCTGGGACATGTTGTGCAGGAAGCGTTCGAGCAGCGCCGGCGGGCAACCTTTGAGGGCGATCGCCAGGGAGTTCTGGTCCACCTGTTGCAGCAGGGTCTGAATGCCACGGTCGTCCACGTCGATAAGGTTTTCGAACAGGAACATCTCGTCGAGGATCTTCTGCGCCAAGTCCTCGCTGTGCTCGCGCACGGTGCCGATGGCCAGCTCTTCGTGGGCCGAACTCATCAGGTTGAGGATCTCCGCCGCCGTGCGCACACCGCCCATTTTGCTGCGCTTGAGGCTCTGGCCGTCGAGCATCACGCCGAGCACTTCGGTCAGTTCCTGCAAGGCTACCGGCTGCACGCCGCTGAAGGTGGCGATGCGCAGGATGATGTCGTTGCGCAGCCGATCCGGCAGCAATTGCAGGATGTCGGAAGCCTGGTGGCGCTCCAGGTGCACGAGGATGGTGGCGATGATCTGCGGGTGTTCGTCGCGGATCATCTCGGCCACCATCGAAGCCTCCATGAGGTTGAGCTTGTCGATACCCGAGCCGGTGTTGGTGTTTTCCAGGATGTCGTCGATCAGGCTGGCGGCGCGCTCGCTGCCCAGGGCCTTGGTAAGCACGGCGCGGATATGGTCGCTGGTCTGGATATTGATGGCGGCATATTGGTCGGTCTCGTCCATGAACTCTTCGAGCACCTGGCGCATTTCTTCGTGGGACACCTGGCTCAGGCGCGCCATTTCCATGCTGATGGCTTCCACATCGGTGCTGGGCAGGAACTTGAACACTTCCGCCGCGCTATCGGCGTCCAGCGACAGCAGCAGGATGGCGCTGCGGCGCGAGCCGGTCATTTTGCTAGTCATTTTTCTTCATCCATCCGCGCACGATCATGGCGACCAACCGCGGGTCTTCAGCGGCAATCTCTTTGAGGCTCTGCATGTTCTGTTCATACACCGCCGACTTGCGCGGCAGGGTATGCGGCGCGCCGCTTTCCTGGCCGGCAACCACCAGGCTGGTGTCAGTGCTGGTCGGCACCAGCGCGGTGCCCGGTTCGGCGCTGGTCGCAAGCATCTGCGCCGTGTGGCGGGCGTTGCGTTTTTGCATCGGACGCAGCACCAGCCACCACAACAGGAATGCGGCAAAGGCCACCAGCACGTAACGCAAGCCGCTGATCAGCAGGTTGTAGGCCTCGGGTGTTCGCCACCACGGTTGCTCGGCCACCGAGGTGTCTTCGCTTACGAACGGGCTGTTGATCACCTGCAGCGCATCGCCACGGCTTTCGGTAAAGCCCATGGCCTGGCGCACCAGGTTGTTGATGTTCTCCAGTTCTTCCTTGCTCAACGGCTCGGTGCTCGGCGCGCCGTCCTTGAGCACCGTGCGGTAGTTGACGACCACGGCGGTGGTCAGGCGCTGGATGGTGCCCAGGCTCGACTTGACGTGCTCGACGTTGCGGTCGACCTCGTAATTGATCATCCGCTCGCTTTGGGTGGCGCCGGCGGGTTTGGCGGCTTTGGTATCGGTGGTTGCAGCAGCGCCCGCCGGTGTCGGCGCGGTGGCCTTGGTCGGCGCCGGCGTATTCGGTGGCGAGTTGGTCAGCGCGCCAGGCACGCCACGGCCGGCGTCATCGCCTTCCACCACATGCTCGGAGGTTTGCTTGCTGCGTACGGCGGCGGTGTTTTCGTCCTGGTTCGGCGCGTAGCGTTCGGCGGTGCTTTCACGCGTGGAAAAATCCACCTGGGCGACCACCTGGGCATGCACGTTCTGGCTGCCGAGCAACGGCGTGAGGATGTCTTCGATGCGACGCTGGTAGGAACGCTCGATCTCATGCACGTAGTCGAGTTGGGTGCCGTCCGGGCCGGTGGTGTCGCCGTGGACCTGGGACAGCAGGCGGCCGTTCTGGTCGACCACGGTGACCGCATCCACACTCAGCTCCGGCACACTGGAGGTGACTAGGTGCACAATCGCGCTGGCCTGGCTTTGGCCGAGTTCGCGGCCGGGTTGCAGGGTCAGCACCACCGAGGCGCGCGCCGCCTCGCGGTCGCGCACGAATACCGATTGCTTGGCCATCACCAGATGCACCCGCGCCTTGGCCACCGGGCCGAGGGATTCGATGGTGCGCGCCAGCTCGCCTTCCAGGCCGCGCTGGTAATTGAGTTGTTCGGCGAACTGGCTGACGCCGAAGGCCTGCTTGTCGAGCAATTCGAAGCCGACACTGCCGCCCTTGGGCAAGCCTTGCTCGGCCAGTTGCAGGCGCAGGGCGCTCATTTTGTCGCCGGGCACCAGGATGGTGTTGCCGCCCTCGCTCAGGCGATAAGGGATGGCGCGCTTGTCCAGCTCACTGATGATTTGCCCGCCATCGGCCTCGCTGAGCCCAGAAAACAGCACGCGGTATTCCGGCTCGCGCGCCCACAGCAGCAACGCCACCACCACCGCGATGGCGGCAGCGGCGGCCAGCAGCAATGGCAACAGCGGCTGATTGCGAAACAGCGTGGCCAACGCGTCCAAGGGCTTGGCCTTCAAGGGGGTTGCCAGGTTCTTTTGCGCGCCTTTGGCCAGGACTGCGGTACTCACGAAGGTAGGGCCTGTGCGAAAGACATTGCGGCGTCCGGTAACAGTAGTAAGGGCTTCATTCTGGCGAAAATGCCAAAAGCTAAACCCCGGAAAAGCCGCCGCTTTTGTGCTCAATTGGGCGAATGTGCCGCTGGCCGGGCGCGGTAATCTGCTGGCCTGATCGCTACCTATGGAGCCCGCGCCGTGAATTCGTCCGCCCTGACCAATGCCCTGCAACAACTGTCGCTGCTGGCCGAACAGGCCGAAGGCGCAAGCAGCCAGCGCATGGCCCCCGCCAGCGGGTTTGCCGGTGAGTTGCAGTCGTCGTTGCAGCGCATCAACCGCCTGCAACAGACCGCCACCACTCAGTCCAATGCATTCCAGGCCGGCAGCGAGTCGGTGTCGTTGAGCGATGTGATGGCCGATTCGCAAAAAGCCAGCGTGGCCTTCCAGATGGGCGTACAGGTGCGCAACCGCCTGCTGACCGCCTACAAAGACGTGATGGCCATGCAGGTGTGAAAAACCTCGCGGCGCTCCTAAAGACGGGCTGAGCGTTTGCCGATGTTCGGTGAACACAAACCAGGACAGGCATTCACATGGCAACCACGACCTCTACTACGTCGACGGCATCGATCACTTCCCTGGGAGTCGGCTCCGGGCTGGACCTGGACAGCATCCTGACCAGCCTGGAAGAGTCCAAGGAAGCCAGCCTGCTCACGCCGATCACCAACCAGGAAACCTCGGTAAACGCCGAAATTTCCGCCTACGGCACCCTGACCAGCGCCCTCACCAAACTGCAAACCGCCGCCGAAGCCCTGGCCGACTCCAGCCTGTACGAGTCGTTGACCACCTCGTTTTCCGGCAGCGGCGTCACGGCCGCCACCACCAGCGAAGCCGAAGCCGGTACCTACAAGCTGGAAGTGACGCAACTGGCCCAGGCACAGAGCCTGACCACCGACGGCATCGCCAGCAAAACCACGGCCCTGGGCACCGGCACGCTGACCATTCAAGTGGGCACGGCGGACGCGGTGTCGATCACCCTCGACAGCAGCAATAACACCCTGGAAGGCATTCGTACTGCGATCAATGCGTCCGGCGCCGGCGTCACCGCCTCCATCGTCAACGATGGCAGCGACACGCCGTACCGCCTGGTGCTGACCTCGGACAGCACCGGCACCGAGTCGGAAATGACCGTGACCTACAGCGGCACCGACAGCACCGACACGGCCTCCAGCCTGTTCGGCTACGACGGCAGCAGCGGCAACATGACCGAAACCGTGGAAGCCCTGGACGCCGAGCTGACCATCAACGGCATCGCCATCACCAGCCAAAGCAACACCGTGGAAGACGCCCTGCAAGGCGTGACTTTGAGCCTGTCCGCCACCGGCAGCTCGCAAACCCTGACGATTGCCCAGGACACCGACGCGATCTACGACGCCATTTCCACCTTTGTCTCGGCCTACAACAGCTACGTCTCCAGCGTCGACACCCTCACCTCCTACGACGCGGATGCCGACACGGCGGGCGAGCTGCTGGGCGACTCGACCACCCGGCGCATCAGCCGGGAATTGAGCAGCGACCTCTACACCGCTATCGGCAGCGGCACCTTCAGCTACCTGTCGCAGCTGGGTATTTCCCTGGAAGTCGACGGCACCCTGCTGATTGACGAAGACACCCTGACCAGCGCCATCACCGACAACATCGACGCCGTGTCGGAGTTTTTTATCGGCACCGACGGCACCTCAGGCTTCATCGGCCAGATGACCGACGACCTCGACAACTACCTCGACGAAGACAATGGCCTGATCGTCGCACGCACCGACAGCCTGGCCTCCAAACTGGAGCAGCTGGAAGACCGTTACGACGAAAAACAAGCGCTGATCGACTCCGAAATGGCGCGCTGGACCGAGCAGTTCACCCAGCTCGACACCCTGATCTCGTCGCTCAACACCACGGCCGATTACCTCACCACCCAGTTCGACGCCCTTAACAGCGACAGCTGACGACTACACGCGGAGCAAATCAGATGAATTCTCTTCGAGACGCGAATGCCTACGCCAAGGTGGGCGTGGAAAGCGGCATTCTGGCGGCCTCTCCCCACCAAAGAATCGTGATGCTCTTCGACAGTTACCAAGCCTCGATCCGCATCGCGCGCCTGCATATGCAGGCCGGCCACATTGCCGAAAAAGGCAAGGCCATTACCAAGGCAATCAACATCGTCAGCCAGGGTTTGCGGGCCTCGCTGGACCTGGAACAAGGAGGTGACATCGCCGTGCAACTGGACCAACTCTACGACTACGTGGTGCGTGTGCTGCTGCGCGCCAACCTGAACAACGACGACACAGCACTGACCACGGCCGCCGAGCTGCTGGAAAATGTCGCCGCCGCCTGGCTGGCTATTGGGTCGCACACCGAGGAAGAGCGGTAGCCATGATGCAAACACAATTGATCGCCGCTTACGAACAACTGCTCGAACAATCCCAGCGCCTGCTCGAGTGCGCAAAAAAGGCCGACTGGGATGGGATATTTGCGCTCAAGTCCCAAGGCTTGATCGACGCTGCTTATTTGCGCCGCGCCCAAGACCAAGTTGATCTAGATGCCAGCGGCCAACAATACAAGCTTGAACTTCTTAGCCAGATACTGGCACTGGAAGAGCAAGTTAATTATTTTTTGCACGCGCGCCAGAATGACCTCGGCGAGTTGATGCAGATCAACCGCAAGAAGAGCAATTTGAACAGCGCGTATCGCGCATCATCCCATCAAGTGATACCAATAAGCCATTATTTGTATCGAAAGAAATAACAAGCACTTACACGCTGCACCTACGCACGACATATAAGTGTGAAATTATCTTTGAGGTACGATAAATCACTGAAAACAGACAAGAAATAACACCCCTCAGTCTGTTATCGTAAGGTTTACTTGATACTTTAGAAAAAATTAAAAAAATCGGTATTCACGGCCAGCTAGCGGATGGTCGGGAGCATGAATAACCGAATAACGCTACAAACAGGCACTCGTTGTACAACTCTAAATGCCTGACTTTAGTACTTGTCGATTTGCAGCACTGTCTGCCAGAGGTCGCGCCATTAGGCGTGCCGAACTGTAGTACCCAACGGGAGGGGTAGAAAGTTGCCAAATACCAACACTGAGCTTGAAGACATCCAGGACCTGAATCTTTCGTATTTACTACTGGCCCAAAACTTGTTGCGCAAAGATCGCGAGATCGCCATTTTCCGACTGAAACTCAGCGAACCCATGGCCGACCTGCTGACCAAACTCAGCAGCAAGCAAATGACCCAACTGGCGCGGGTCAACCAGTTGATCTGTCGCCCGGTGTTCGAGGAGACCGACCGCTTGTCCAGGGTGCTGGGCAACGCGCGTGAACTGGGCATGGTGGAGATTCACTCCGCACTGCTGATGGCCGCCGCCGACCGCACGGGCGATTTGCGCATCGGGGAAGGCTGATCCATGTCAGACAAAAGCCTGGTCACCGAAATGCAGCAAGTGCAGCTGGCAATCGAACTGATTGAGCTCGGCGCGCGGCTGCAGGTGCTGGAAACGGAGACCTCGCTGAGCCGAGGTCGACTGATCCGTCTCTACAAGGAAGTGCGAGGCGCCTCCCCGCCCAAGGGCATGCTGCCCTTCTCCACCGACTGGTTCGTGACGTGGCTGCCGAACATTCATTCGTCGCTGTTCTACGGCATCTATCGCAGCCTGATGGAAATCGGCGGGCATCGCATCGATGCGTTCGTCAAAGCCTATCGCCTGTACCTGGAACAGGTTGGCGACCAGGAAGGCGAGCTGGTGCTGGGCCTCACGCGCGCCTGGACCCTGGTGCGTTTTTTTGAAAGCGACATGCTCGAGCTGATTCGCTGCTCATGCTGCTCCGGCGAGTTCGTCGCCCACTCCCATGCGCCGGCGCAGCATTATGTGTGCGGGATTTGCCAGCCACCGTCGCGGGCGGGGAAGACCTTGAAGCGCAGGGATATTGATGCGCAGTTGTTAATACGCAAAGCCTGAGCCGAACACAGGGCAAATGTGGGAGGGGGCTTGCCCCCGATGGCGGTGGGTCAGTTAACTTATTTGTAGCTGACCCACCGCTATCGGGGGCAAGCCCCCTCCCACATTTGATCTAGGGTGTTTTCAATTTCACCGTCTAAGAAAAGCCCTCAATTCACCCTGTGCCGTTGCCGATAGTCAGCAAGTACCCATTGCTTGAATCTAAGGAACGACCACGTGCTCATCGTCTCCGGGCTTATCGTTGTACTGTTATCCGTGTTCGGTGGCTTTGTCCTGTCCGGTGGCAGCCTTGGCCCGCTGTATCAGCCCACCGAATTGCTGATGATTGCCGGCGCCGGCGTCGGCGCGTTTATTGCCGCCAACAACGGCAAGGCGATCCGCGCCACCCTCACCGCTGTCTCGCGTTTCAAGCGCAGCGCCAAGTACGACAAAAGCCTCTACCTGGAGCTGATGGCCATGCTCTACGCCTTGCTCAGCAAGGCCCGCCGCGAAGGCATGCTATCCCTCGAACGGGATATCGACGACCCCACGCAAAGCCCGATTTTCTCGCAGTACTCGCGGCTGTTGTCCGACCCGCTGATCATCCTGTTTATCACTGACTACCTGCGCTTATTGGTCAGCAGCGCCATGCAGGCCCACGAACTCGACGAGCTGATGCTGCACGAAATCGAAGGCTTCGAGCACGAGGCAGGCTTGCCTTCCGACGCGCTGTATAAAGTCAGCGATGCCCTGCCCGCCTTTGGCATCGTTGCGGCGGTGATGGGTGTGGTCAAAGCCTTGAGCGCAGTGAACGTGGGGCCGGACTTGATGGGCCAGATGATCGCCCATGCCCTGGTCGGCACCTTCCTGGGCATTTACCTGGCCTACGGGCTGGTGGCGCCCTTGGCCAGCCGCATCGACCGGCAGGCCGCCGAGTCGACCAAGATGCTGCAGTGCATCCGCGTCACGCTGCTGGCCAGCGTGCAGGGCTTGCCGCCGCAATTGGCCGTGGAGTTCGGCCGCAAGGCCCTGCACACCAGTGAACGCCCCGGCGCGCTGGAGCTGGAGACCTACGTACGCAATGGCGGCGGCGCATGAGCGACCGGCCGATCATCATCCGGCGCAAAAAAGTCGCCAAGCATGGGCACCACGGCGGCGCCTGGAAGATCGCCTTCGCCGACTTCATGACCGCCTTGATGGCGTTGTTCCTGGTGCTGTGGGTGCTGTCCAACGCCAGCAAAAACGACAAGGAGGCGATCGCCGAGTATTTCAGTACGCCACTGCTGGCAGCCATCAGCAAAGGCGAACGCACGGCCAACAGCGCCAGCGCAATTCCGGGCGGCGGGCCCGACCCACGGACCACGCAAGGTGAGAAAACCCGACACACGCCGCGCCTGTCCGGTGAAGAACGGCGCCACCTCGAATCGCTCAAGCAGCGCCTGAACAACGCGGTGGACCGTGACCCGCAACTGCGCGAACTCAAGCAGCAGATCGCGATTGAACTGAGCCCCGAAGGCCTGCGCGTGCAACTGCTGGATACCGACAAACGCCCGATGTTCGAGCTGGGCAGCGCCAACGTCGCGCCGTACCTGAGCAAGCTGCTCAAGACCTTCGCACCGGTACTCAACGAGCTGCCCAACCGCATCCAGATCAGCGGCCACACCGACAGCCACCCCTACCCCGGCGGCGATGCCGGCTACAACAACTGGGACCTGTCCGCCGACCGCGCCAAGGCCTCGCGCCAGGAACTGGTGGCCGGCGGCCTGGACTCCGACAAGCTGCTGCGCGTCTCGGGCATGGCTGACCGCATTCGCTTCCACGGCGCCGGGCCTTATGACGCGGCCAACCGGCGCATCGAAATCATCGTGCTGGACCGCCGTGTCGCTGAACGCATCTTGTCCCAGGACGAATACGGCACACCGTAACCTGTGGCGAGGGAGCTTGCTCCCGTTGGACTGCGCAGCAGGCCCATCTTTTGGGGCCGCTTCGCGACCCAACGGGAGCAAGCTCCCTCGCCACGGGTACAGGGAATAGCGGGGGATTGTGCGTGCTATTTGTGCAATCGCAAGCCTGCGCGGCTGCGCAAAATAGCGGCTATGGCCGAGACCAGCAAAGAAGACCAGACCGAAGCGGCCACGCCGCGACGCATTGAGAAGGCCCGCGAAGAAGGCCAAGTCGCGCGTTCCCGCGAAATGAACACCTTCGTCATGCTGCTGGCCGGCATCGGCGGGCTGTGGCTGATGGGCGGCAGCCTGTATGACAACCTCGGCCAGGTGATGGAACAAGCGCTGCTGTTCGACCGCGCGCAACTGTTCGACAGCGCGCGCATGCTCAGCACGCTATGGACCCTCAGCCAAACCGCGCTGCTGGCCCTGGCGCCGTTTTTTGCCCTGATGACCTTTGCCGCCCTCGCCGCGCCGGCCCTGCTTGGCGGGTTGGTGATCACCCTGGCGGCGGCGCGGCCGCAGTTCTCGCGGGTCAACCCCATGAGCGGGCTGGCGCGGCTGTTTTCGGTGCAGGTACTGGTGGAGCTGGCCAAGGCCATTGCCAAGGCCACCCTGATCGGCACGGTGATGTACTTCTTTTTGCGCAGCCATATCGACCAGTTGCTCAACCTGCCGCACATGCCTGCGCCCAAAGCCCTGGCGGCGATGATGAGCCTCACCGCCAGCGCCTGCGCCATGTGCGTGGCCGCGTTGATTATCGTGGTGGGCATGGACGTGCCCTACCAGCTGTGGACCTACGCCAAGAACCTGCGCATGTCCAAGGAAGAGCAGCGCCAGGAACACAAGAATTCCGACGGCGACCCGCATATCAAGGCCAAGATTCGCCAGGTGCAACAGGCCCGCGCGCGGCGCCGCATGATGAGCAAGGTGCCCAAGGCCGACGTGATCGTGACCAACCCCAGCCACTTTGCGGTGGCCCTGGTGTACCAGAAAGACAAGAACGGCGCCCCGCGCGTGGTGGCCAAGGGCGCGGACGACGTGGCGCTGCGTATCCGTGGGATTGCCGAGGAACACCGCCTGCCGATTCTTGAAGCCCCGCCACTGGCGCGGGCCCTGTATTTCCACGTCGACCTCGACCGTGAAATTCCTATCGAGCTGTACACCGTGGTCGCCGAAGTCGTCGCCTGGGCTATTCGCCTCAAGCGTGTCAGCGAACACGGCGGCGACCTGCCGCCTACCCCGGTGAACCTGAACGTACCGCCCGGCATGGACCAGCGTGGCCCGCGCACCCCGACACCTGAGGATGAACCCAACGCATGAAAGCCATGACCGATTTATTCGGCCCCGATTCCTGGCTGGCCACCACCGACCTCAAGGTCATGACCGGCCCGGTGCTGATCGTGCTCATCCTGTCGATGATGATCCTGCCACTGCCCACCTTCATCCTCGACCTGTTGTTCACCTTCAACATCGCCCTGGCGATCATGGTGTTGATGGTCAGCATGCTCACGGAAAAGCCCCTGGATTTCTCGGCGTTTCCCTCGGTGCTGCTGTTTACCACGCTGCTGCGCTTGTCGCTGAACGTGGCGTCCACGCGGGTGATCCTGATGGAAGGCCACACCGGCCCCGACGCGGCGGGCAAGGTGATCGAGGCGTTCGGCGAGTTCCTGGTGGGCGGCAACTTTGCCGTGGGCCTGGCGCTGTTCCTGATCCTGGTGACCATCAACTTCATGGTGATCACCAAGGGTGCCGGGCGCATCGCCGAAGTCGGCGCGCGCTTCACCCTGGACTCGATGCCCGGCAAGCAAATGGCGATCGACGCCGACCTCAACGCCGGCCTGATCGGCGAACCCCAAGCCCGCCAGCGCCGCAAGGAAGTGGCCCAGGAAGCCGACTTCTTCGGTTCCATGGACGGTGCCAGCAAGTTCGTACGCGGTGACGCCGTGGCCGGCCTGGTGATCATGGGCGTGTGCATCATCGGCGGCCTGGCCATCGGTATCCTGCAGCACGGCATGGCCTTTTCCGATGCGGCGCACACCTACACCATGCTGACCATCGGCGACGGCCTGGTTGCGCAGATTCCCGGCCTGGTGATTTCGATTGCCGCCGGCGTCACCGTGTCCCGCGTCAACACCGAACAGGACGTCGGCCAGCAGATGATGGGGCAGCTGTTCAGCCGCCCCAAGGTGCTGATGATGACCGCCGGCGTGATGGGCCTGCTCGGCCTGGTGCCGGGCATGCCGAACCTGGTGTTCCTGATCCTCACCGGGTTGCTGGCCGGGCTGGGCTGGTGGTTTTCCAAGCAGGAGGAGCTGGCTCCGGAAGGCTCGCCGACCCAGACCTTGCTGCCCAAGGCCGCCTCGCAAAGCAGCGAAGCCTCGTGGGACGACGTGCAGTTGGTCGACACCCTGAGCCTGCGCGTCGGCCATCGCCTGATCCAGCTGGTGGACGCGCGCCAGCAAGGCGAACTGATCACGCGCATCAAGAGCCTGCGCAAAAAATTCGCCCAGGACGTGGGTTTTCTGCCGCCGGTGGTGCACGTGCGCGACAAGCTCGAACTGGCCGCCAACACTTACATCATCAGCCTCAAGGGCGTGGAAATCGGCCGTGGCGAGGTGTTCCCCGGCAAGTGGCTGGCGATCAACCCCGGCAAGGTCACCCATGAGCTGGAAGGCACCGCGGCAGTGGACCCGGCGTTCGGCCTGCCGGCGATCTGGATCGAGGCCAACCTGCGCGAACACGGGCAGATTTATGGCTACACCGTGGTCGACGCCAGCACCGTGACCGCCACCCACCTTAACCACCTGCTGCACCAGCACGCCAAGGACATGCTCGGCCGGGGCGAAGTGCAGAAGCTGCTGGACAAGCTCGGCCCCGACAGCAAGGGCCTGATCGATGAAGTGGTGCCCAAGCTGGTGTCGCTGACCGTATTGCAGCGTGTACTGCAGAACCTGCTGGAAGAAAACGTCTCGATCCGCGACATGCGCACCATCCTCGATGCCCTCGCCGAGCACGGCGGTGTGCAGCAGCCTCCCGACGTGCAGGAGCTGACCGCCGTGGCGCGCGTGGCGTTGGGGCGTTCCATCGTCAACCAACTGTTCGGCAACAAGACCGAACTGAAAGTCATCGGCCTGGACTTCAACCTCGAACAGGTGCTGATGCAGGCCGTGGGCAATGGCGGCGCGCTGGAACCGAGCCTGGCGGACAACCTGATGCAACAGACCACCCTGACCCTCAAGCGCCAGGAAAACAGCGCCGAACCGCCGGTGCTGGTGGTGCCCAACAAACTGCGGCCGGTGCTGTCGCGCTTCCTGCGCCGGCGTCTGCGCCAGCTAACGGTGATCGCCCTGAGCGAGATCCCCGACGACCGCACCCTGCGCATGACTAACGTGATCGGAGGCAAACCCAAGTGAGTGCGCAACGCTTTATCGGCGCCAATAGCCGCGATGCCATGAACCAGGTGCGCCTGGCCCTGGGTGAGGAGGCGTTGATTTTGTCGAGCCGCATGACCGCCGCCGGGGTGGAAATCATGGCGCTGGGCGACGCCCCGCAGAACCCGCCTTCGTTGCTCGACGGGCTACTGGAGGCGGGCTTCAGTGCGGGCTTCAGCGCAACATTGGTTGCCTCGGCGCCGACCCAATTGCCCGACGCCACACCGGCACGGCTCAAGGCCTGGCTGCTGCAACGGCTCGACAGCCAATTGAACCAGTTAACCAATGAGGCCGAGCTGTTCGATGACGCCACGGTGATTGCCTTGGTCGGCCCCACCGGCGTCGGTAAAACCACCACCACCGCCAAGTTGGCAGCGCGTTATGTGATGCGCCACGGCCCAGGCCAGGTCGCGCTGGTGACCACGGACAGCTTCCGTATTGGCGCCCACGAACAACTGCATATTTACGCGCAACTGTTGGGTGTAGAGCTGCACGCCCTGGCGCCGGATGCGCCGCTCGGCCCGCTGCTGGGCGGGTTGGCGGCCAAGCGCCTGGTACTCATCGACACCGCGGGCATGAGCCAGCGCGACCAGCGCCTGCTCACGCAGATCCAACAGCTTGGCAACGGTGGCCGCGCCTTGCGCCTGATGCTGGTGCTCAACGCCGCCAGCCACGGCGACACCCTCGACGAGGTGGTGCACACCTATCGTGAGGCCGCGCACGCCGCCGGTTGCCGCCTGGACGATTGCATCATCAGCAAATGCGACGAAGCCGCGCGGCTGGGGCCGGTGCTGGACACGGTGATTCGGCATGGTTTGCGGCTGAACTACCTGTCGACCGGCCAGCAGGTGCCGGAGGACTTGCAACTGCCGGGCGCGTCGAATTTCTTGCAGCAGGCGCTGGACAGTGGCCGCCCATCGCGGTTCGCCCAGGCCCCCGGCATGTCGACGGGCCTGCACCTGAATGCACTGGTGCGTGGGCTGCTGGGGCAGCGCAAGGCGCTGATGGCCTTGCGCGACAGCCTGGCCGTGCACATCCAGCAGCCTTTGAACGCGCCAACATCCCGCGCTGCGCCCGCCACCCGAGGCAGCCGGCGCGTGGTGTATCAAGGCGCGCCACAGCGCCTGAGCAGCCTGGCCGGGCAGGCCGAGGGCTTTGGCAGCCATGAACTGCGTTACCGTAACCGCCACGCGCGGCTGACCTTGCGCCATCTGCCGCTGGTGCACAAAGGCACCCCGCTGCGCGCCTGGTTCGGTACGCTGCAAGACAGCCACAGCGGCCAACGCCTGGGGCAGCGCTATTGGCTGGCCGAGGCCCAAGGGGCGCTGAATGAACAGGCGGCTGACCTGGTGCAAGCCATCAAACATGAAGCGCTAAAAAGCCTGACCGAGCGCGGTTCAGCGCTGCTGCTCGACCTCCATCCGCACCTGCCTGCCGACCTGCGTCAGCACCTGGCCACCGGCCTCGCCGCGACCGCCGTGCACCTGACCCACGCCAGCGAAGACTGGGCCTTCCAGGCCCGCGCGCAACTGCTCGGGCTGTTGCCGAAAAAACCCAGGGGCCATGCCAGTGAAATCCTCGACGGTTTGCTGTACCTGTCCGCTGTGACGAGCAGCCTCTGAACCAGCATGACCAGGCCGCCGGCCTGCGCCAGTGGGCGCAGCAACGGGTAGCGCAGCCTACGTTGATGCTGTTTGGCTCGGCGAAAGAGGCCGCCCTGGCCGAGCAAACCCTGGAGCGCTGGCACCGCCAGGGCCAGCGCTGGGTCGGCGACCCGGCATGCTGGCAGGTGCGGGCTGTGGATAACTATCGCAGCGACTTGCCTGAGCGCTGGGGCGTGTGGATCGACAGTGACCTGGACGCGTTCCGCCGAACATTCACCACCTTGCGCCGGTTACGCGAACAAGGCGGGCCGGTGCAGGTGTTGGCGCTGCATGCGGGTTTTGCGCAGCAGGGGCTACTCAATAATCTGCGCGAGGCGGTACAGCGGTATTTGGGAGTGCGCTTGCTACTGATAACTGAAACTCACACTTGACCCCTGTGGCGAGCGGGCTTGCCCGCGTTGGGCTGCGAAGCAGTCCCATCCTATTCAACACGTTCTACCTGGTGGATCCCAGTTTCAGGTTTTGGGGCCGCTTCGCGGCCCAACGCGGGCAAGCCCGCTCGCCACAACAGCCCATGAACAGAACAGCCAGGCCAGCTCCCACATTGGATATGCATTAAGCAGGGAACACGTCATCCGGCATAGGGCTGTTCCGCGCTTAAGCCGCCTCGGCCAGCAGTAATAATCCTGTGGATTTTTTGTCTTTCGCAGGCGCGCACGATGTATACGGCACAGGGCAAGATAAACCAGCAGGAAGTGCTCCAGCAGTACCTACCCATGGTCCGGCGCCAAGCACTGGGCTTGAAGACCCGACTGCCCTCCAATATTGAACTGGACGACTTGATCCAGGCCGGCAGCATCGGCCTGCTCGACGCTATGACGCGTTATGACTTGAGCGTCGGCGCCACCTTCGCCACCTTCGCCTCGCAGCGCATTCGCGGCGCGATGATCGATGAACTGCGCACCCGCGACTGGGTGCCGCGCAGCGTGCGGCGCAACGCGCGGGCGGTGGAGGATGCCATGCACCGCGTGGAGCAAAACCTCGGCCGGCCGGCCAAGGAGCGCGAAGTGGCGTCGGCCATGGGCCTGACCTTGGCCGAATACCAGAAGGTGCTGGATGACACCAACGGCAGCCAGATGCTGCCCTTTGACGATGTCGACGAAGAACACAGCGAAGGCACCAGCTCGCGGCTGCAAACGCCGTTTGCCGAACTGCTCAACGACCGCAACCGCACCAACCTGACCCGCGCCATCGACGCCCTGCCCGCCCGCGAACGCCTGCTGCTCGCGCTGTGCCACCACGAAAAACTCAACCTGCGCGAGATTGGTGTGGTGCTGGAGGTGAGTGAATCGCGGGTGTGCCAGTTGCATGCCCAGGCGATTGCGCGGTTGCGGGTGAGCATGAAGGAGTGAGTCACCCCTCTCAAAATCACCGGAGATCAAATGTGGGAGGGGGCAAGCCCCCTCCCACATTTGACCTCAGACGATTCAGAAGGGTGTGTTTCAGCCTTCGGCGTAGGCGACTTCGTTGAAGCTGGCGACCAACCAAGTCAGCTCCGCCCTCGGCAACTGCGTCAACGGCTGCAGATCAAACCGCGCCATGCGCCCCACACACTCCGTCGGTGCCAGCAGCCGTTCCACCACGTGGTAATGCGGGCGGTCCACATAGTCGTCAAACAGCACGATGACCGGTTTGGTCGCACGCAGGTAGGCGGTGACAAAACAGGCGATGCGAAAACGCCCGTCGATCAGGATCACATCCGGCTGCTCGAAGTACGGCTCGTCCCAGACCTTGAGCGGATAGGTGTGGAATTTCTTCCAGTGCCGGGCGTTTTTCGGGCGTGCCCATTTGCCGGTCTCGCCCACGTCCACCGGGTAGATGCGCGGCTTGGAGGGCAGCGTCGCGTTGGCGATCCAGGCGCGCATGTCCTCGGCCCAGCGCGCGTCGTTCTCCACGGAGATCACGGTTTTGCCCGGCATATTGCCCGCCAGCAGGGTGGAACCGCCGCTGCCGTATTCGAGGATCACCGTGGCCTGGGTGTAGAGGTTTTTCACGTAGGCGGCGACTTCAGCGGGGAACGTTACCTGGGGTTCCTGCATCGGCGCGCGGGGCAGTTCGACCGGTTCCGGCGCGACGCTCGGGCTCTGGCAATACTTGTGGTACTGCGCGGCCAGGTCGGCGTCGATGGCCGTGAGCAACTCGCCCGCCACATCCCTGGCCCCGTAGGCCGTGTGCAACAGGAAGGCGAGCTTCAGACGCTGGTTATCCGACAGCGCGGCCATGCGCGTCGCGTCCGGTAAAAACAGCGCGTCGGCGCACACCAGGTGTGAAGCGTGCTGTTGATGTTGCAGGTTGTTCAAGCGGTAAAAACTGAAGCCGCGCCGGGCCAGGCAGCGGCTGATCAAGCCCACGTCGGCCTGCTGGTCATGGGTCGGCGTGAAGTTGACGCGTGCCTGCACCAGCAGGGTATCGGCGAGGCTGCGCTGGCCGTGTTCGATCACCGCCAGGCTGTCGTTGAGGTTGTCCAACAGCAACCAGTCCACCGCCGGCAGGCCATTGATCGCATCCAGTTTAAGGGTGGGCAACGCGAGTTTGGCCAACACGCCGGACGCCGCCAGCGGGGCCAGGGTGGCACTCATGGCCGGGTCGAGGCAGGCATAAAGCGTGGCGGGCTGGCCATCGCCCAGCGCGGCGTGAGGGTAGTAATGCAACTCGCCGAGCTGGGCCAGGTGCCGGGCATTGTCGATGCGGCTGGCGGGGTCGAAGGCCACGGTGGAGAACGCCGCCATTTTTTGCAGCGCCACAAACTGCGCCGACGCGATCAGTGTGCCGCCGTGGTCCAGGGTCACCACCTTGCCCTGGAAGCGGAAGCGAAAACCTGCGTCCTTGACCGGCGCCATGGGGTGGTGAAGCGCCACCGCTGCGGCCTCGCCGTCGAACCGGGCTTGCCCATGGTTGTCCAGCGTCAGCGCCGCTACGGGTTTGCCTTCACAGTGGCGCTGCCAGATGGCGCGCATCGCCGTGCCGAAGTGGTTGGCAAAACGCTGGCTGTCACACACCGGCGAGCCCATCAGCACCTCGCGCAAGTGGCTGCGGATGCGCGCCAGGCTAGGCAGGTCACTGGCCAACTCGATCACGCGCTGCTGGTAATGCTCCCAGCTATGTACCACCAGTTCCGGCAGCCCGGCATTCACCAGGTGCGTGGCCGAGTGGCGCCCGGCGAAGGTCGGGCCGGGAAAGGTCACCACCGGCACTCCCATCAACAAGGCTTCGCAGGTGGTAAGCCCACCGGAATACGGCCAGGGGTCCAGGGCGATGTCGATGCGGTTATAGGTTTCGAGCAGGGTCTTGTGCCCCACCGGACCTTCGATCAGCACGCGTTCTTCGGCAATGCCTTGGGCCGCCATAAAACCCTGCACATGGGCGCGCAACTCGGCATTACCAAAGGCGCCGCCCTTGAGCAGCAGGCGCGAATCTGGCGTAGCGCGCATCAGTTCGGCCCAGCGCGCCAGCAGCACATCGTTGATCTTGGTCGGGTTGTTGAAGCAGCCATAGGTGACAAAACCGTTGGCCAGCGCCGGCAAGGGGCGGATGTCCGGCGTGTAGGGCGGCGGGTCGTAGCAGATGTAGTCGTCGGGCAGGCGGATGAGTTTTTCGGTGTAGAACGCGTCCTCGCCTGCGGGGGATTCAATGCGGTCGGTCAGCAGGTAGTCGATGGCGTCCAGGCCGGTGGTGTTGATCAAGCCGCCGACCCACTTCACCAGCAGTGGCGCCGGCTGCAGCGCCATGGCGCCCATGCGGTTGCCAGCGTTATGGCCGCACAGGTCGATAAGGATATCGATGCGGTCGTCGCGAATGCGCTGGGCCAGCGCGGTGTCGTCCATATGCTTGATCGCCAGCCATTGCTGCACCGAGGCCTGGATGCGCCGGGTCAGGTGGTCGCACACCTGGCTGGTGCTGTAGGCGTAGAGCTGGAACTGATGGCGCGGTAGTTTTTCCAGCACGCCGACAATCATGTTGCCCACCGGGTGCTGGCGCAGGCCGTCGGACACCAGGCCGATGCACAGGCAGCGGTCGGGCGTGCGCTCCACCTCGGGGCGTGGCGGCACGGCCTTGGGGCCGAAGCGTGACTGCCATTCCTTGCACACTTCAAAAATGAAGTCGCGGCTGCGCTCGGGGTCGTAGTGCAGCGAAGTCAGGCGGTTGGAGTACGGCAGCACGTCCTTGCGCTTGGCCAGGGCCACGGCCTTTTGGTAGTACGTGTCGGCGGTGGCCAACTGGCCGATGTCTTTGTAGAGGTTGGCGGCATTGTTCCAGTGGCTGTAGTCGCCGGGTTCGCGCTCAATCAGGGTGTCGAATACGGCGATGGCGTCGCCGTGGCGTTCCAGGCGGTTGAGGATCAAGCCTTTGCGCGACAGCATGCGGCAGTCGCCGGGTGATAAAACCAGCGCCTGGTCGATGTGCGGCAGGGCTTTGGCGAACTGGCCTTTTTCGAAATACAGCGTGGCCAGGCGATGGTGGCCGGCGGCGAAATCCGGGCTGATCGCCAGCGCCCTGTGGATAAGTTCCACGGCGCGATCCGCCTGGCCGAGCTTTTGCGCGGCCTTGGCGACCAGCTCCAGCGCCTGGGGTTCTTCGGGCACCAGTTGCAAGGCCTGCTCGTAACTGGCCAGCGCCTGCTCGGGGTCACTGCCCAGTTGCAGATGGCCGAGGTCTTTCCACACGTGCGGGTCGCGGGGGCGTTGCTCGCTGAGCCGTCGCGCCTGGGCAAGCGTCAGCGTGGCAGTGGTTTTGTGCGAGCCGGGGCGCGGGGATCTGGGCATTCAAAGGCAGCCTTGTGCGGGAAAATTCTGGGCGAAATGCTAGCGCGCCGGCGGCTCCGGCAAAGCGTGGATAAACCCCTGTGCAGGGGGCGATTACCGAGGATTGTGCGGCGAACGCGCAGAAAAAAAGGGGCGCAGCATGCGCTGGCCCCTTCTTTGTGTAGCGATGCGCTTATTGCAGCAGCGACAGCATCTGTTGCGGCATGGAGTTGGCCTGGGCCAATACCGAGGTACCGGCTTGTTGCAGGATCTGGGCGCTGGTCATGGCCGACACTTCGGTGGCGTAGTCCACGTCCTGGATGCCCGAACGCGCAGACGTCAGGTTGGTGGTGGTGGTGGAAATGTTGGTGATCGCCGAGTCAAACCGGTTTTGCACCGCACCCAGGTCCGAGCGCATGGAGTCCACGGTGTTCAGCGCGTTGTCGAGGGTGGTGAGGGTGTTGGTGGATTTCTTGGTCACCGCGTTGTCGGTGTCGATGCTCACGCTGGCCGTGGTGGTGGTGCCATCGGTGGTCAGGGTGACTTCGGCCGCGTAGGTCTTGCCGTCGACGGTCAGGAAGTAGTCGCCGTCGGCGTCGGTGGACAGGGTGCCGCCGCTGATGGTGGTGCCGGACTTGTCGACATAGCTGGTGTTGGTGGCGGTGATCGCGGTGCCCGAGGAGTCCGACAGGGTGCTGGCGGTGAGGGTGGTGTCGTAGCCATTCACGTTGAAGCTGCTGAGGCCCAGGGTGTCGGCGTTGATCTCGCTGAGTTTGATGTCGATGGTTTCGCCATCGTTGGCGCCCACCTGGATGGTGATGGTCTGGTCTTTGGACAGCACGTCCACGCCGTTGAACGCGGTTTGCGAGGAGATGCGGTCGATCTCGTCCAAACGCTGGGTGATCTCGTCCTGGATCGATTGCAGGTCGGACTGGGAGTTGGTGCCGTTGGCAGCCTGTACCGACAGCTCACGGATACGCTGCAGGTTGTCGTTCACCTGGTCCAGCGCGCCTTCGGTGGTCTGCGCCAGCGAGATACCGTCGCTGGCGTTGCTGCTGGCTTGTGACAGGCCGGTGATCTGCGAGGTCATGCGGTTGGCAATCGCTTGCCCTGCGGCGTCATCGGAAGCGCTGTTGATTTTCAGGCCCGAGGACAGGCGTTCGATCGAGGTGCTCAGGCTGCTCTCCGAGGAGTTCAGGTTTTGTTGAGCGATCATGGACGTGATGTTGGTATTGATAACTGACATGGTGCAGTTCCTTCTCGTGGGTGAGCCGCTTGGGACAGATTCGTGGCCCGGCGCGGATGACCTCCAGCGCCGTTGCCGTACAGACAAAGCGAACATCGGCGATCCGATCTGCCGTCTTTAGGCAGCCCCCGAAAAAATTTGTGCAGCCACCCGATTTCGCCCCTGAAAGTGCCTGTATTAGCCGATTTGAATGTGCCTCCTGCGCGTTATAAAGCCTGCCTTGGCCCATAACAGGAGTGCTGCATGAACCCCTCAACCCTGATCGGCATGCTCGCCAGCCTGCTCTTGCTGGTGGTGCTGCTGGTGTTCAGCGCGCAACAACCCGGCTTGTTCATCGACCTGCCGGCGCTGGGCATTGTGGTGGTCGGCACCTTTGCGGCGACCTTTATCAGCTACCCGCTGCGCGAAGTGCTGCGCATTTTCAGCCTGATCAAAACCGTGGTGCGCCACGAGCGCGAATACACCCAGGAAGACATCGACGAACTGGTGAGCCTGTCGCGCCTGTGGCTGGACGGCGACTTGCGCGCAGTGGAGGACGTACTCGACCGGGTGAAAAACCCCTTCCTGCGTTCCGGCGTGCAACTGGTAATCGACAAGACCCCGCTGGACGACATCCTCGACCTGCTGCAATGGCGCATCGCACGCCTGCGCGCCAAGGAACACGCCGAGGCGCAACTGTTTCGCGTCATGGCCAGCTACGCCCCGGCGTTCGGCATGCTCGGCACATTGGTGGGGCTGGTGAACCTGATGTTCGTGCTTGGCGACGGCGACATGGTGACCATCGGCCGGCAAATGGCCGTGGGCTTGATGACCACACTCTACGGCGTACTGCTGGCCAACCTGCTGTGCAAGCCGGTGGCGGTGAAACTGGAGCGCCGCACCGAACAGCGCGTGGTGGTGATGAACATGGTGCTGCAAGGCGTGGCGATGATGGCCAACAAACGCAGCCCGGGGTTGATGCGCGAAACACTCAAGTCTTTTGTGGCCCACTACCAGAACGACCTGCGCGACGAACCCGTTCGCCCGGCCCGCGCGCTGATCCCGCTGAAGTGGAAACCCCGCGCATGAGGCCTGGCACCCGCAACCAGGCCGCCGCGATTGCCAGCGGCCTGCCGCCGGTTGAGGACGCGGGCGGCGAGACCTGGATGATGACCTACCTGGACATGATGACCCTGCTGCTGGTAGTGACCATGGCCATGCTGGCGTTGGCGGGCAAGGGCCATGCGCGCACACAGCACAGCAGCGACTACCGTGTGCCGCCGGTGTTTACCGCCAAAAGCCTGACCTCGATGCAGGCGCCGGGCGCATTGCTGTTGGTGCCTGCGCCGCCGGTGGTGGAGCCTGAGCCCGTGGTTGAACCTGTCGCCGTGGTTGAGCCCGAGCCAGCCAAACCGACCACCCAAGACCTGCTCAACGAACTGCCCTTGGATAAACTGGGCAACGACATCGAGGTGGTCACCAACGAAAGCAGCGTAAGCTTTCGGATCAGCAGCGAAATCCTCTTCCCCTCCGGCCAATCCGACCTCAACCTCGGCGGCCTCGCCGTGCTGCGCCAACTGATTCCGGTGCTCGACAGCGTGCCACACAAAGTCATCGTCGCCGGCCACACCGACACCCAAGACATCCGCAGCGCGCGCTTCCCCTCCAACTGGGAACTCTCCGGCGCCCGCGCCGGCAGCGTGGTGCGTTACCTGCAAGCCAACGGCATCCACCCCGAGCGCCTGGCCGCCATCGGCTACGCCGACACTCGCCCCCTGGCCGACAACACCACCACCGAAGGCCGCGCCCGCAACCGCCGCGTCGAACTGATCCTGGAGCGCTGAAGGCCAGGGTCTTTTTTTTCTGCCGCAGAACAGTGATCATCGCCCTCCCCCCAAGAAACCCGAGGACCCGAGACCATGGAATTGACGCTGGAAGCGGTTGCGCTGTTTGCACTGAAACTGGTGCACGAGACCGAGGACGGCAGCCCGCTTTTGCGCGACGACCTGGTAATGGGTGGGTATGAGCGGGAGGTGTTCGGGTTGTTGGTGCGCCAGGGGGCGTTGGCGGGGATTTTGTTGAAGATTGATGAATGCGTCGGGCAGGCGCTGGTGGCGGTGGGTGGGGTGGAGACGGTGTTGGGGCGGGAGTTGGGGAGGTTGGCTGCCGACGTACAGAAAGCCGCGACGCTGGAGGAACTAAACTCACCGCTCGACGCACTCAAGCATTACCTAAAAGCCATCCAATGACGCGATCCCTGTGGGAGGGGGCTTGCCCCCGATGGACGTCAACGATAACGCGCTCTAACTGACCTACCACAAGGACCGTCAAATGATCGACTTCAACAACAAAGGCTTCTTCAAGCTCAAACAAAACAACGAATACGCCGAACGCGTCTCGGCCCTGCTGCTGGACGGCGAAGAAGTCATCGACGCCTACAAAGCCATGCGCGACGGCGTGGTCTTCACTACCAAACGCATCATCGCGGTGAACGTGCAGGGGATTACCGGCAGCAAGAAGGACTTCACGTCGCTGCCGTACAAAAATATTGTGGCGTATTCGGTGGAAACGTCCGGGACGTTTGATCTGGATTCGGAACTGGAGATTTACTTTTCGTCGCTGGGGAAGGTGAAGTTTGAATTCACCGGGAAGACTTCGATTGTGGAGATTTCGCGGATTATCTCCAAGCATCTGCTGAGCTGATCAGCGGATATACACCGATCAAAATGTGGGAGGGGCGGTGCGACGATTCGACTTGCCCCCGATAGCGCCCCCCCCACACCATCAAACCAAAGTCTTAAACACTGGCCTCTTCCACCCCCCCATTCGGCAACATCCCGTTCGCCAAGTCATCCACCACAGCCTTAGCCATCTCCCCCAAATAATGCGCCGCCCAGGCGTAGCGATCTGCGCCCTTTTCCATGGCGGCATCTAATGCCAGCATTTTTGAGCAATGCAACAGCTCGGAGGCATGCTCCAGGGCATCGCGAATGGGTACGCCGGAATTGACGCGGAAGAGACGGTGGCGGTTGGGCTGTTTGCCGCAGTTGGAGAAGGTGATGACGCCGAGGGTTTTGTTGAGGGGTGGGTTGATCATTGGGCACCTCCGGCGTGGCCGCAGGTGAAGATTGCGATGCAGCGAGGGTACAACCTGTTAGAAACGCTCATTGCTATAACTCCCGTTTGTCGATGAGAGCTGCTCCATTCGTTTCCAGGCGAATGGGTGGCAGCTGTGCGCAGGCTGGAAACCGGGACAAAGGGAAAACCCGGCAGACTCGAAAGTCTCCCACGCACAGCCGCCATAGCACGAATATGCTGGCACAAAAATGGCGCCAGCGGTCGTGATAAATGGTGGCGCCTATGCGCCCCTTTGCTCCACGGGTTTCCAGGCCCGGTCGCCATGAAAGACGACGTCCAGAAAGATATTCTGAAAGTTTCAGCCCTTAAAGCTCAGTTTTGTATGTACGGATTTCCGTGCAGTAGCGACGTTTCCCACGCAACGTATCGAAGTAGGCGAATTTCAACCGGTGATTCGGCCCCGTAGGCTCACTTCCCCACACATGGAAGTGAGTCGGTCATGTCAGAACGCTTTCACCCTCCCACCGAGGAAAGCCTGCGCAAACAGCGAATCCTGACGCCGCAGCCAGCTCGCGCCGCCTATTCACCGTTTATCGACTTATTCGTCCCACCCGCTGGCCCAATCCCCACGCCCGCCAAACCTCCCGGCTGCGTTTTCGTCAAACCCTGCCAACTGCCTGACGGTCACACTCACTACACCAAGACAAGGCGAAACCAGATCGCCAAATTTACAGATAAACAGTAATTCAAATAATGGTTATGAAAATCAGATTGCGCTGGTACGAAAAGCACAGCAATGACTTGAAAGCGGATGAGTATTCAGCCGACGTCGATGATGCAGACAGTGTTTTTGATGCATTAGATCTAGCCGAAGAAACCGCGATATATGCCGACGTTTTCAATGTGCTGCCTAGCTGGATACCGATCATTCAGCCGCACTTTCAGCACGTGATCGAACCCGCCAATCTCGACTACCAAATTTCCTTCCGCTACCAAGGTGCGTGGCCGCCACCTCCAAAACACCCCAAGAGCGCGTCATGAGGCCAATAATGAAAAAGCCCCTCCTCTACCGTTCCGTCAACACCCGAACCCATGGCGTGCGCCACGGCAGTTGTGGCGCTTACCGGTACGAACGGCACACCAAAGCCGAAAAAAACACGCTCTCCACCCGTGGCTCGATGCACAGCCATCAACGACACGGCTTTGATTACACGCCGCTGTTCCGCTTCCTACTGTCCAAGGTCGGTCAGCCATGGCACGCGGTTTTCAGCGAAGCCAACGCTCGCCTGGATCAACCGAAGCCCGTGTTCTGGATAGTTGCGCTACATGAAAGCGACAAACAGGATTACGTGAGAACGGATGACAACAGCTACTACAGCGGCCTGTACGTCGACGACGCCGGCCTGCTGCAAAAGGTAAACCCACAACTGACACCCGAACGCATGAAACCCGTTTGCGACTGCTGCACCCACACCTTCAACGGCGTGGTATTCCCGTAATCGGTGGGCAATGCCCACCGCTCAACAACACCCACTTAACCCGCCTTCGTCTCGCCCCCCGCCCCACCTATCAACACACGATTCGCCGGGTCGGTAATATCAAACACCTGCTGCATGCACGCCGAACGACTCGGCGTGAACTGGAACTCCACCAGATACACCTTGGCCTTCTGCGGAACGAACGTGCTTTGCGGCGGCACGCAGCTGTAAAAATCCCCATTGCCGATGCTGCCAGCGCTGCCAAATACGGTGAGTTTCTTACCCGGGTCAGCCTGGATTTCCAGCTGCGGAAAACGCCTGAACCCGGCGCTCGAGACGGTCTGGATAGTTTTGGCGATCCAGTTGAAGACCTGGCCTTCGCCGTTGTACAGCACGGTGCCGAGGGTTTCCGGGCGTTGGTCGGGGTCGCCTTCGCGGCTGATGGCGAATTTGACGGGGTTGTTGCCGCCGACGGCTTTCATGATGACTTTGGCGTGTTCGGCGTCGACGGTTACGGTTTTCTGGCGGAACTGGATGCCGTCTTTAAGCAGGGTCGGCGAGGAGTCACGTTCGTTGGATTGGCAGGCGCACAGGGCCAGGGTGAGGGAGAGCAGCGCGATTCGCTTCACGGGATGTCCTTATCGGTGTGATGGAGTGTGATGACTGGACCCGAGTTTAAACAAAATGTTCCGCAATTAAGCATGTGGCTAGGCTGCGCTTCGGCAGGGTCACCGAAGCACCCCCCTGTGGCGAGCGGGCTTGCCCGCGTTGGGCTGCGAAGCTGCCCCAATAAAGGCATTGAGATTTTCCTGATAGAACCCACTGCCTGGTTTTGGGGCCGCTGCGCAGCCCAACGCGGGCAAGCCCGCTCGCCACGAGAGTCGATTTGTCACGGGTTTTGCGCTCACCGTAAGGCTGCTTCCACACTTAATCTGCGGTGTTAAACACCAATCGCGCGCGCAACCCGCCCTGCGCCAGGTTATGCAACGCCAACCGACAGCCGATCTTGCCGACGATCATCTGCACAATCGCCAAGCCCAGCCCGGCGCCATTGGCATTGCCGCGGCTGTAGAAGCGTTCGAACAGGCGCCCCATTTCGGCCTCATCAATCCCTGGGCCTTGGTCCTCGACGCTCAGGCAGTGGGCGCCGATCACCACTTTCACTTCACTGCCTGGCGGAGAGAAGTTAAGCGCGTTGGTCACCAGGTTTTGCAAGGCGATGGCCAGCGCCACCGGTTCGGTTTCTACCCAACAATCCTCATTGCCCTCCAGCACCAGTTCCACGCCTTTGTCCATGGCCAGCGGGGTGAGTTCGGCGAGTTCTTCGCGCACCAGTTCGGTGAGTTGCACGCGGCTGCGCTTGGGGTTGTTGAGTTGCGGTTCGATGCGGGCCATGGTCAGCAATTGGCTGCCGATGCGGGTTGCGCGGTCGACGCCGTTGACCAGGAACTCCAGGGCCTCACGGCGTTGCTCAGGGGTCATGGCGCTTTGTGCGTTTTGCGCGTGGATGCGCAGGATCGCCAACGGCGTGCGCAGTTCGTGGGCGGCGTCGGCGATAAAGCGGCGTTCGCGTTCGAGCAGTTCATCAACTTGCGCCAGCAGCCGGTTGAGCGCGGTTTGCATGGGTTCCAGGTCGCTGGGCAAGGGCTTGAGGTGCAGCGGTTGCAAGGTTTCGGCGGTGCGCCCGCGGATCGACAGGGCCATGGCGCGCAAGGGTTTCAGGCCCCAGCCGATCAGCAGCCAGATCAGCACGGTAAGCAGTGGCACGCCGATGAGGGTGGGCCAGAGAGTATGGCGCATGATGCGCTGGATCACGTCCTGGCGAATGTCGTCGCGCTCGCCCACCCAAATCAGCAAGCCTTGTTGCGGGTCGGCCAGGAGGAAGGCGCACCAGTCGCTGCCGTTGTCCATCAGGTCATGGGAACCGAGAGTGGCTGGCGGTGCCGCCAGCACGGGGGCTTCCGCCGAGCGCATCAGCAATTCACCATCGCTGCGCCACACCTGGAAGGTCAGGCGGGTTTCATAGGGGTGGGCGACGCCCTCTTCACCCACGCGGCTCATGGCCTGGTCGAAGGCCTGGTACAGCCGCTGCCAATCCGCGTCGCCGGGGTCGCGTTGGCGCAATACACCTTGCAGCAGGCGGGCGCTCTGGGCGAGTTGGGCGTCGTAGACTTCTTCGATTTCGTGGTGGCTGTCGCGCAGCACCAGCCAGCAGATCAGCGCGTCGCCCAGCAGCACCAGGGCCAGCACCGGGATGAGGATGCGCGTGCGCACCGAGGTCATGGCTTAACCGCCAGCACATAGCCCACACCGCGCACGGTGCGGATCAATTCGGTGCAGAGTTTTTTGCGCAGGTTATGGATAAGTACTTCGAGGGTGTTGCTCTCGACCCGGTCCTGCCAGCCGTACAGCGCGCGGGCCAGGCGTTCGCGGGTCACGACTTTGCCGGGGCGCACCATCAGTTGGTGCAGCAGTTGGTATTCCATGGGGGTGACGATGACCTCGGCATCCCCGTAGCGCACCTGTTGGGTGGCCGGGTCGAGGCTGACGCCGGCGTGTTCCAGCAGCGGTTGGGCGCGGCCCTGACTGCGGCGCAACAGGGCACGCACGCGGGCCTTGAGTTCTTCGACGTCGAAGGGTTTGACCAGGTAATCGTCAGCACCGGCGTCCAGCCCGGCGATGCGATCAGCGGTGCCGTCACGAGCAGTGAGGATCAGCACCGGCAGGTCGTGCTGCTCGGCGCGTAACTGCTGCAACAGGTCCAGGCCGTCGAGGCGCGGCAGGCCGAGGTCGAGCAGCAACAAGTCGAAGCCTTCCGTGCGCAAGGCATGCAGGGCCGCGACGCCATCCTGCAGCCAATCGAGGGTGTAGCCCTCGGCGCCGAGGGCCACGCGAATGCCCTGGCCGAGGGCTCGATCATCTTCGACAAGGAGTAGGCGCATAGCAGAATCTCTGTAGGAATCGGCGGCATCATGCCGGGTTCTGCTCGGGGGTATTTCGGCAAAGATGTTACGGCTCGTTGCCAACTAAGGTTGCGCTAAGGTTGGTTTTGCACTGTGAAATCTCCCACACATGCTGAGAGCTTTTCCATGCGCAAAATTCTCCTGTTGTCTCTGATTCTCGCCAGCCCCCTGGCCGTCGCCGGTCCGCAGTGCACCACCGCCGAGCGCTCGCAATGGCAAGACGAAAAAACCTTCCAGGACAAGCTCAAGGCCGAGGGCTACAGCATCAGCAAGTTCAAGGTCACTGACGGCAACTGCTACGAAATCTACGGCTTCGACAAAGACAAGCGCAAGGTCGAGATCTACCACGACCCGGTCACCGGCAAGGCTGTGAAGACTGAGATCAAGGGCTGATGCCAGGGCAAACCCTGCGCCTGTGGGACCCTTTGGTGAGGCTGTTTCACTTATCCATCGCTGGGGTCTTTGTCGCCAATTACTTCTTCAATGAAGCGGGCGACGACTGGCATGTCTGGCTGGGCTATTACGCCATGGCCTGGCTGCTGGTCAGAACAGTGTGGGGGTTTGTCGGGCCGCGCAGTGCGCGTTGGGCGGACTTTTGGCCTACCCCAAACAAGCTCAGAGCCCACGCACGGTCGCTGCTCAACGGTAGGCCGCAACACCGTCTGGGCCATTCGCCGATTGGCGCGCTGGTGATGCTGTTGATGTTGCTGGCGCTGCTGACCATCGGTTTCAGTGGGTTCCTGATGCAGGAAGTCGATGCCCTGTGGGGCGCCGATTGGCCACTGCAAATCCACGAGACGGCCGCCGATGTGTTGCTGGCCCTGGTCTGCGTGCATGTGCTGGCCGCCGTGTTTGAAAGTATCCAGGTGCGGGACAACCTGCCGTTATCCATGCTGACCGGTCGCAGGAAGCGCCTGCCGGATGAGCTTGAGCAGTAGCCCCCTATGCGTTCCACCCTATTGATTTGCAGCGTGCTGGCGGTGTTTTTCGCTGCCTGGCAAAGCCACCCGCCCCATGTGCTGGCGCCGTTTGCCCAGGCCAGCCCGAACACTGAAAAAGTGCCGGCGCCGGCGCAGTACACCAGTCGCTTCGTGTCCACGCAGTTGACGGACTTTGTGCACTCATCGTCCGTCACCGCCCTGCCCGGCGGCGACCTGATGGCAGTGTGGTTCGCCGGTTCTCGCGAAGGCGCGGCCGACGTGCAGGTGCGCACCGCACGCTTTGACGCGAACAGCGGCGAATGGGGCGCCGAGCAGGTGTTGGCCACGCGGGAAAGCACTCGCGACGGCACCCAGCGCTATATCCGCAAGCTGGGCAACCCAGTGATTGCCCTGGGGCCGGATCAACGCCTGTGGATGTTTTACGTGTCGGTGTCTGTCGGTGGCTGGGCCACCAGTGCGATCAATGTGATGGTGTCTGAAGACCTTGGTGCCAACTGGTCGCCACCGAGGCAACTGGTGACATCGCCGTTCTTCAATATCAGCACATTGGTGCGCGCCGCCCCGGTGTTCCATGCCGACGGTTCTATCGGCCTGCCGGTGTATCACGAGTTCATGGGCAAGTTTGCCGAATACCTGTACCTGAGCGCCGACGGCGCGGTGATCGACAAATTCCGCATCAGCCGGGGCAAGAATTCCCTGCAACCGACCATTGTGCCGTTGGATGGCCAGCGCGCCGTGGCGATGCTGCGCTACGCCGGCAACACCCATCACCGGGTGTTGGCCAGCCGCACCGAGGACGCCGGGCAAACCTGGAGCGAGCCGTACCCGCTGGAACCGGCCAACCCCAATTCGTCGCTGGCGGCGGTGGGCACGGTAGACGATGGCTTGCTGGTAGCCCTCAACGACCTGCAGGACGGCCGCTTCAAACTCAGCCTCTATGGCACCGACGCGCAGTTCAGCCAATGGCGCACGGTGGTCGATCTGGACCAGTCGCCAGACCCGCTCGGCCAGCCGTTCGCCCCCGAGGCCTATAAAGAAATCATCGGCGAAGGCTTCCGCGCATCCAGCGGGGCCAAGCGTTTACCGCTGGAACAACGCTTTCTCAGCAGCCTCGACTACCGGGTGTGTAAACCCCAAGGCTGCGATTTCGAATACGAGTACCCGTACTTCAGCCGCAGCCCGGACGGCACCTATCACCTGGTGTATTCGTGGAATAACACCTTTATCAAACATGTCAGCTTCAACGAAGCCTGGCTGGCGGAGCGTCTGTGATGGTTTCTGAGTGGCAGGCCCATTTGAGTTTTGTGCTGCTGGGGTTTGTGGCGCTCAGCACGCTGCGCTTTACCGCACCTTGGCGGCCGTGGCTGCTGCCGATGCTGGTGGCGGTGAGTTTTATCCCGGTCAATGAGCTGCCGTTGGCGGCGTATGTGCGCAGTTTTACCGATGACCTGGCCATCAGCACCTTGGTGTTGTTGGCGTGGGTGGGGCTGAGTCGCCTGGGGGTGGTGCAATCGCTCAGCCGTCCGCATCAGGTGCAGATGTTGCTGCTGTTTGGCTTGCTGAGCCTACTGTTGTACCCGGCCACGATGGGCCTGACCTACTTCGACCCCTACCGCTGGGGCTTCAACCCGCGGCCGATGATTGTGCTGGTAGGCGCCGCGGCGCTGTTGCTGCTGTGGCTGCGCAATGCCCTGGCCGTATGGATGTTGGCGGTTGGCACCTTGGCGTTCGCGCTGCGGCTGAAGGCATCGGAAAACTATTGGGATTATCTGGTGGACCCGCTGCTGACGGGTTATTGCCTGGTCGCTGGATTAATGCAGTTCAAACTGTGGGAGGGACGGTGCGACGATTCGACTTGCTCCCGATGGTGGCATTTCAGGCACCGCATGCAGTGACTGATCGACAGCTATCGGGGGCAATTCGAATCGTCGCACCGCCCCCTCCCACATTAGATGTGCGGTGTTTTGAAGAATGGGGATGATGATGAGTGCGTTGCAATCACGCCGCCTGCGCTACGGCGTAGGCGCGATCGCGTTGGTATTTGCCTTGCTGGCAGCGTTGCGGCTGGTGTTTGTGCTGGGCTTTTCCGGCCTGGCCCCAAGCACCCCGGCGCTGCTGGAAACCCTGGGCATCGGCCTGCGTTTCGACCTGCGCCTGGCGGTGTTGCTCTTGCTGCCGCTGGCCGTGCTGGCGTGGCTGCCACGTTGGAACCTCACCACCTTGCCGGCCCTGCGCTGGCTGGCGCGGGGCTACCTGGTGGTGGCGCTGGCGGTGGTAGGCCTGGTGTATATCATCGACTTCGGCCACTACGCCTACCTCGGCGTGCGCATCAATGCGACGGTGCTGCGTTACCTGCAAGACGCGCAGATTTCACAACAGATGGTGTGGGAAACCTACCCGGTGCTGTGGATAACCGCCTGCTGGCTATCGGCTGTGGCGCTGTGGGTTTGGGCATTGGTATGCCTGGAGCGACTGACCCTGGACCGCGCGCGCCAGCCCATCAGCGCCGCGTCGTTGGCGGCGGTCTCGGTGATTGGCCTGGTCGCCGTGCTGCTGGCCCTGCTCGGCCGCGTCGCCAACCTCAACCTGGAAAACCCGGTGCCACTGCGCTGGAGCGATGCGTTCTTTTCCGGCAACAGCCAGGTGGCCGCCGTGGGCCTGAACCCGGTGCTGTTTTTGTACGACACGCTCAAAGTCGGCCAAGCGCAATTTGATGAACAGCAGGTGCGCGAGCATTACCCGCAAATCGCCGCGTACCTGGGGGTGGATCAGCCCGATGCACAGTCACTGAATTTCACCCGCGAGCAAGGCGTGCAGCCGTATCGCCTGGCCGGTACGCGCCCGCCCAATGTAATTTTCGTAATGCTCGAATCCCTCGGCACCAGCGCCGTCGGGGCCTATGGTAACCCGCTCAACCCCACGCCGAACCTGGACGCCCTGGCCAAACAGAGCTGGTTCTTCAAGCACTTCTACGTGCCCGTTACCGGCACGGCCAAAACCGTGTGGGCCAGCATCACCGGCGTGCCGGATGTAACCCGTCAGGAAACGGCCACACGCAACCCGCTGATCACGCGGCAGCACACGCTGATCAACGCGTTCGAGGGTTACCAGAAGTTCTACATGATCGGCGGCAACGCCGGCTGGGCGAATATCAACGCGCTGATCCGCCAGAGCATCGACGGCGTGCAGCTCTATGATGAAAGCCACTGGCGCTCGCCACGCGTGGATGTGTGGGGCATCTCCGACCTGAACCTGTTCAAGGAGGGTGACGCGCTGCTGCGCACGCTGCCCAAAGACCAGCCCTTCTTCGCCTACGTGCAGACCGCCGGCAACCATCGGCCATTCACCATCCCCAAGCTCAATGATGGTTTCCAGCTAAACGACGTGACCCTGGAGCAAGCCCAGGCAGCCGGTTCGCGCAGCGTCGAGCAATATCAGGCGGTGCGCCTGCTGGACTACAACATCGGGCGCCTGATGGGCATCGCCAAGGCCGGCGGTTATTACGACAACAGCATTTTTGTGTTCTTCGGCGACCACAACACGCGCATCAGCCAGATCCCGCACATGGCGCCCGCTTTCGAACAACTGGGTCTGGAAAGCAATAACGTGCCACTGCTGATCCACGCCCCCGGCCTTGAACCACGGGTAATCGAAGAGGCCGTAGGCCTGGCCGACCTGTTGCCCACAGTGGCCGGCATGGCGGGCGTGCCCTTTCGCAACGGCGCCATGGGCCGTGATATCCAGCAACCGGCGCCGGAAGGCGAGCGCGTGGTGCCGCTGGTATTGCGCGAAGGCACGTTCCCGATCATCGGCGGCGTGACCCAGGACTTTCTGCTGCAGATGCAACATGACGGCAGCTCGCCGACCCTGCACGACCTGGCGTCGCCGACGCCGCGCGAGGATGTGGCGGCGCAGCATCCCGAGGAATTTCAGCGCTTGCAGGGGCTGACGCGGGGCCTGCACGAGAGTGCGCGGTTGATGCTGTTCCGTAATGTGCGGGAGTGATTATTTGGGCTGGAAGGTTTCGAGGTACGCCAGGATGTTTTCGATCTTCTCCGGGTCGCTGATGCCCCAGAAGATCATGCGCGTACCGCTCACCACCTTTTTCGGCGCCTCGATATAGGCGGCGAGTTTGTCGCGGGTCCAGACCACGCCGGAATTTTTCATCGCGTCGGAATACTGGTAATCGGTGGTGGTGCCGGCGGGTCGGCCGATGATGCCGTTGAGCTCCGGGCCGAACCCGCCGCGCGCGCCTTCACCAATGCTGTGGCAGCCGCCGCAGGTCTTGCTGAAGAGTTTGCCGCCGGCCTCGGCATCGCCGGCTGCAAGGGCCGATCCGGTATTGAGGGTCAGGGCGAGGGCGAACAAGGCGTACTTCATGACGGGCTCCACAACGGGTGATGCTGGCAATTATGCCTGTTTGTCAGGAGCGCATGCCCATCCAGATCACCGCTTCGGTCCAGGCCGTCACCACGGGCGTCAGCATTTTGAACCAGGGGTCGTTCGTATCGATCTGCGCCGCCGACTGGTCGTGGTGATGCTGTTCTTCATCCACAATCGAGGCAATGGCCGCCACCGCCTGTGGGTCGATATCGCGCAGCACCTGCAGTTGGTGGGCGAGGTGTTTGAGCACCACGCTTTCCACGGCCACGGTGGTGGTCATGATCGCCTTGCGACCGCACAGCCCGGTCAGCAACCCGAGCGCCAGCCCGCCCAACCCACATAGCCAGTAGCTGCGGCAACGCGGGTAACCCCGGCGCTGCAACTCGGCCTTGAATACCGCACGATGGCGGCGCTCGTCACCCAGAAACTCGGTGAGTTCGGCCACCAGGCTTGGGTTGAACGCGCGCGCCATGAACAGTTGGCCGCTGTAGATACAGATCGCGCCATGCTCACCAGCGTGGTCGACTTTGATCATGCGGTTGCCGAGGTTCTTATCGGGCAGTGAAACGGCTGGGGCATTCACGTTTGGAGGCCTTTCCCTAGTTTTGCGCAGCCTAGCCTGAGGCTTGCAGTGGCCGCCAGCTAAATAGGCGGCCCTGACCGGTAAACCACCAAATGACCACCCATCGTTTACGAAACATCCAATCGAACCTATCCACCGCGCCCGACTCCACCTTATTGAACCCTGATGGAGGAGTAAGGATCATGGCTCAGCCATCGATTTTGGTATTGGAAGACGACGAGATTATTCGCTCGTTGATGGTGGATGTACTGGAGGACTTCGGGGCCGTAGTCACGTCTTTTCCTTCGGCAGATGAAGGGATGATCTACCTGGAGCGAGGCGACGACCCGGTCGACCTGATTGTCAGCGATGTGCAGATGCCGGGGTTGCTCAATGGTTATGACTTGAGCCGGGTGGTGGCCCATCGCTGGCCCAGCGTGCCGGTGCTGCTGACTTCCGGCAATGCCAGGCTGGCCGAGCAGTTGGGGGGTTCGGTGCGCTTCCTGCCCAAGCCGTGGAGCACCGAGCATTTATTGGAATGCGTGCAAACCGCGTTGACCCAGCAGGGGTCGTCGATGCATTGATAGCGTTGCAATATCACTTCTACCGAACTTCGGCACAACCCTGATGGTCACTATGCAGGCAAGGAGCGACTTTTCTGATCCGCCGGTCAGCATATTCGCCTTGTGCGTAAGCTGACGGCTATGAGTTGTGTAGAATTGCCGCACATTTCTACGCGTCATTCATGGTCGAAAGGCCCATAGTTCGAGCTCACTGAATGCATTCAAAGGCCCCTGACGTTGGTGCGCCCTCATTGCTGGAAGCGTTGCGCACAGGCACCGCCCTGCTGCACATCGCACTGGAAAAACGCTTGCCGTTTTTTTCCGAGCGCCTGGATGCCGATGGGTATCAGCGCTTGCTCCAGGCGTATTGCGGGTTTTATCAGCCGATGGAAGCGGCGCTGTACGACAGTGGCTTGATCCCCGAAGGCTTCGATCAAGCGCTGCGTGTGAAAAGCCCCACTCTGGTGAGCGACCTGCATGCCCTTGGCCTGGATGCCGCTGCCATCCAAGTACTGCCCCGCTGTGCCCACCTGCCGGACCTTGACACGCCCGCTGCCTGCCTTGGCGCCCTGTATGTGCTGGAAGGCGCGACCTTGGGTGGCCAAGTGTTGCGTCGGGAAATGGCCCAGCGCCTGGCCATCAACGCCGACAACGGCGGCGCGTTTCTCAATGTATACGGGGCCGAAACCGGTCGCCGCTGGAAGGATTTTCTCGATTACCTGGGCCGCCAGCCGCTGGACACCCCCGCCAGACAGCGCGCGGTGGACGCGGCCCGTTCGACGTTCAGCTGTTTTGAGCAATGGCTCGACAGCCAGGAGGTACTGCTATGAAACCCGACGATTTTGAAGAACTGCTTGCCAACTGTGCCGACGAGCCCATCCGCTTCCCAGGGGCGATCCAACCCCACGGCGTGCTGCTGACGCTGTCGGAGCCTGAGCTGAATATCATCCAGGTCAGCGCCAACGTCGGCAGCCTGTTCGGCCACGCGCCCGAGGCCCTGCTGGGCCAGCCACTGCACACCTTGGTCGGCGCCAAACACGCCCAGGCGGTGCAGGCCATGGCTGAGCACAACACGTTTTTCGACGCGCCGCCGCTGCACGTCAGCCTCAACGGCGCTGAGTTCGAAGGCCTGTTGCACCGCCATCAGGACGTGCTGGTGCTGGAGTTCGAACCCCGGCTCAAAGACTTTCAGCCACGCGCGTTGAAAGGTCGCACCAGCGACCTGGGCAAGATGCTGCAGCGTTTGCAGGCCGCGAAAACCCTGCAGGCGCTGTACGAAATCAGCGTGACCGAAATCCAGGCGATGACCGGCTACGACCGCGTGCTGATCTATCGCTTCGAAGACGAGGGCCACGGCCAGGTGATCGCCGAAGCGTCGGCACCGTCCATGGAACTGTTCAACGGGCTGTTCTTCCCCGCGTCTGACATCCCCGAGCAAGCCCGCGAGTTGTACCGCACCAACTGGCTACGCATCATCCCGAACGCAGCCTACGAACCGGTGCCGCTGCTGCCCAAGCTGCGCCCGGACACCGGCCAGCCCCTGGATTTGAGCTTCGCGACCCTGCGCAGTGTTTCGCCGATTCACTGCCAGTACATGCAGAACATGGGTGTGTTGTCGTCCATGAGTATCTCGCTGATGAAGGGCGATAAGCTGTGGGGCCTGATCAGCTGCGGCAACCGCGAGCCGCTGCTGGTGCCCAATGACCTGCGTACCGCCTGCCAGACCATCGGCCAGGTGTTGTCGTTGCAGATCAGCGCCATGGAAGCCCTGGACCTGAGCCGCCAGCGTGAAGAAAAAGTCGAGGCCCTGGCGCTGCTGGACCAGGCGATGAAAGCCTCGGACGTAAATGTGTTCGACGGCCTGGCACAGCAAGGCCAGTTGCTGATGGACCTGACCCTGTCCGGCGGCGTGGCAATCATCGAAGACAAACAGCTGCATCGCTATGGCAACTGCCCGGAACCGGCGCAGATCCGCGCGCTGCACAAGTGGCTGCAAAATGGCGGCGAGCCGGTGTTCTCCAGCCATAACCTGGCATCGGTCTACCCGCCGGCCGCCGAGTTCCAAAAGGTGGCCAGCGGGGTCCTGGCCATGAGCCTGCCCAAGCCGGTGGACAATGGCGTGCTGTGGTTCCGCCCGGAAGTCAAAGAGAACATCAACTGGAGCGGCGACCCAAACAAGCCACTGAACCTGGAAACTTCCGACACCGGCCTGCGCCTTCGCCCACGGACTTCGTTTGAAATCTGGAAAGTCGAAATGGCCGGTATCTCGACCAAATGGAGCCATGGCGACCGGTTTGCCGCCAACGACCTGCGCCGCTCGGCCCTGGAAAACGACCTGGCCCGCCAGGTGCTGCGCGAGCAACAAGCCGTGCGCGCCCGCGATGAGCTGGTGGCGGTGGTGTCCCATGACCTGCGCAACCCGATGACCGTGATCTCCATGCTGTGCGGCATGATGCAAAAAGCCTTCAGCTCGGACGGGCCGCACACCTCGCGGCGCATTTCTTCGGCCATCGACACCATGCAGCAGGCCGCCGGGCGCATGAACGTACTGCTGGAAGACTTGCTCGACACCTCGAAAATCGAGGCCGGTCGTTACGTGGTCAAGCCGGTGGCGCTGGATGTCAGCCAGATGTTCGAGGAGGCCTACTCCCTGCTCGCACCGCTGGCGATGGAGAAGGGCATCGACCTGTCGTTCAACGCCGAGCCCGGCCTGCAGATCAATGCGGACCCCGAACGCCTGTTCCAAGTGCTGTCGAACCTGATCGGCAACGCCATCAAATTCACCCCGCGCCAGGGCAATATCGGCATCAGCGCCATGAGCAATGGCGAGGAGATCGTATTTTCGGTGCGTGATTCCGGCGAGGGCATTGCCCCTGAACAGTTACCGCATGTGTTCGATCGCTACTGGACCCAAACCGAAAACAACCCCACCGGCAGCGGGCTGGGGCTGTACATCACCCAGGGGATTGTGCAGGCCCACGGCGGGCGGATCGAAGCCCAAAGTGAATTGGGCCGAGGCAGTGAGTTCAAGTTCACCGTGCCCAAATCGACCTGAGCGGCCCGTTGCTACACCTCTTGCAAAATTCAGGCAGCCCCATGGCCGGGAACGATTGAACCGGCCAATGCCACAGAACTCATGCGCACTCAAAAGGAGTATTGATGCGAGAAGCACTCCTTCAATTGAGTAAGAGGCCTACCTATGATTGGTACCCCGATCCAAAGCTTTAACTTTTACAAAGTAGCCATGCACACCGCACTCCCGGTCAAACCGGTGGAAAAACCTGAAGCCCTCCACCCCCACCAGGAGGAGCGACATAGGCAACGGCAAACGCCAGACAAGTCATCCCTGGATACCCTCGGCAACGGCCGGCTGCTGTGATGCGACAAGGAACATAAACCGTTCCTGATCACTGCCCATAAGTGCAGCGCCAGGCGCTGCACGCAATTAACAAAACACTGACATCCGCTGCGCTACCCTCCTCTGTTCTACTTTGCTTGAGCCGTGCCCTTCATGCCACAACCCGATACATTGCCCGCGGTGATTGCTGGCCCGGTGCTACGGCGCCTGGAACCGCAGCGCCTGGTCATCTGGCTGGTGGGAAGCCGTGCCCTGTCCTTGACCCTGAAACTGCAAGTGCCCCAGGGCGAATCGCAGACAATCGACCTCGACGCGCAGCACTGCCAAACAGTGCCCGTGGGGCGCCACGCGTTTATCCACCTGATCGACGTAACGCTGGCCCAAGCACTGCCCCAAGACGTCGCTATCGGCTACGACCTGCTGGTCGACGGCGTTGGCCTTTGCGAGTGGGCGCCGCACCTGCTGTACGCCGATACCCGGCTTGCGACATTCGTGTTGCATAGCCGTATCCATCAGTTGGTGCATGGTTCCTGCCGTAAACCCCATCACCCGGCCGATGAAGGCTTGTTGTGCGTAGACCGCCTGCTGGCAGACGCCCACCCTGCCCCCGCGCAACGCCCAGCCTTGCTGATAATGAGTGGGGACCAGGTGTATGCCGACGATGTGGCCGGGCCGATGCTACGGGCGATTCATGCACTGATCGCCCGGCTCGGCCTGTTCGACGAGTACCTGGAGGGCGCGGTGGTGGATGACAGCGCCAGCCTCTATGGGCATCGCGCCAGCTATTACCATCGCGCCGACCTGCTCCCGGCGCTGGACAGTAACGAGACCCTGCGCGAACGGTTTTTTGGCGGGGTGAAAAAACCGATCTTCACCAGCAGCACGGCCGACAATCACTTGGTGACGTTGGCCGAAGTGATAGCGATGTACTTGCTGGTCTGGTCGCCCACGCCGTGGACACTGATTACCGCGCCAGCACCGCAACTGAGCAGCGAAGAACAGCAGCGGTATGCCCGCGAGCAGGTGCAGATCGAGCATTTTCGCGAAGGCCTGCCGGGCGTCGCGCGGGTGTTCGCACACCTGTCCACCTTGATGATCTTCGACGATCACGACATCACCGACGACTGGAACCTCAGCGCCCAATGGGAAGAAACCGCCTACGGCCACCCCTTCTCCAAGCGCATCATCGGCAACGCCCTGCTGGCCTATATGCTGTGCCAGGGTTGGGGCAATCAGCCCGATGTGTTTGGTGAGGCGGTGCAGCAAACCCAGGCGCTGGCCGCCCAAACGCCAGACAACCACCTGAACGCGGCGGCGCAGGATGAGCTGGTGCAGGCACTGCTGAAATTCCAGCAATGGCACTACGTACTGCCTACCACGCCTGCGCTGGTGGTACTCGACACCCGCACCCGGCGCTGGCGCAGCGAGTTCACCCTCAAGCAACCCTCGGGCCTGCTGGACTGGGAAGCCTTGAGCGAGCTGCAACAAGAGCTGCTGGACCACCCCTCGGCCATCATCGTGTCGCCCGCGCCAATCTTTGGCGTGAAGCTGATCGAGACGGTGCAGAAAGTGTTCAGTTGGTGCGGCCACCCACTGCTGGTGGATGCCGAAAACTGGATGGCCCATCGCGGCGCGGCCCAGGTGATCCTGAATATTTTCCGCCATTCGCGCACGCCGGGGAACTACGTGATCCTGTCGGGCGATGTGCATTACTCATTCGTCTACGAAGTGCTGATCCGTCATCGCAACGCCGGCCCCCGGATCTGGCAGATCACCAGCAGCGGCATCAAGAACGAATTCCCACGGCGCCTGCTGGCAGGGTTCGACCGCCTCAACCGCTGGCTCTATTCACCACGCTCACCCCTCAACTGGTTCACCCGCCGGCGCACCATGCAGGTGGTGCCGCATACCCCGGAGCATGCCGAGGCCGGCGAACGGTTGTGGAATTCGGCCGGGATCGGCCAGGTTTTTTTCAACGAACAGGGGCAGCCGGACGGGATTTACCAGCACAACGCGGATGGGAAGGTTCGGACGCGGATGGTGGCGCCGCAGTAACCCGTCCTACACCGGTACTTGAAAGTTCGTGCAAGACTTTCTGAAAGATCACAAGAAACTGTTTTTATTGAATTTTTTTGAAAAAATTCTATTTCTCATGCTCTCGAGAAAAAGTGCCAGGCTCTGACTTATCTTCGCGAAAAGCCTTATCAATCGCCGATGGTCAAATGAACCTTTTTTGGTACACTCGCCAGTGAATGACATACATCTCGTGTTAAACGTAGTTTTCTATCGAACCGAGGCTGGTAACGAGCCGGTACGTGAATGGCTGATGGAACTGCCGAGGGGAAGAAAGAAAACGCCTTTGGTCGAGCTGAATACTGCAAGGCATCGCAAGAGTAAGTTATGAGGAACAGCGCATGAACAGGCATATCGGCTCCAACTTCGATGATTATCTCAACGATGACGGGCTCATTGAGGAAGTGTCCGCCGCAGCGTTGAAACGTGTGATCGCCTGGCAACTGGCTGAGGCGATGAAGGCTCAGAAAGTCAGCAAAAAAGCGCTGGCCGAGCGTATGCATACCAGTCGTACCGCAGTAGACCGCGCACTCGATCAGAACGACGCGGGTATGACACTGGCTACCCTGGCAAGCGCGGCGCGAGCATTGGGTCAACACGTGGAAGTAAGGCTTGTTCCCAACGCGGACCCACGCCTCGCGACGACTTGAAACATTGCGAGTCCTACGCAGTACCGGTGAATCACCTCACCCTTCGCAGCAATAGCCTAACGTCCCCTCTGCAACCGTACATCTGCCCTATTCAAACCGCCCAAGCCTCGCTGTACAGTAGGGGCAGCCATGGAGTATCGGCGTCAACATCGGCTGGCTTCAACGCCAGCCCCCCGCAAGGAGCGCACAGATGGACGATATCTCCGGCAGCACCTCGAAGATGAGTGATTTTTCTCTCTTCAACGCCGACATGCTGCATACCGTGCTGGAGCTGGTCAGCGACGGAATCTGGGATTGGAACGCCAATACCGGGTTCGTCTACCGCAGCCCGGGCTGGTACGAAATGCTGGGCTACCCGCGTCACTCCCTGGAGAACAGCGTGTTCACCTGGGAAAGCGTGATCCACCCGGAGGATTACGCCCAGGTGATGACGCTGTTCGATGACTACATTCACCGTCGCGCCCCCCACTACCAGGCCGAATACCGTTGCCGCAAACAAGATGGCAGCTACCTGTGGATCGAAGACCGCGGCTACGTGATCGCGCGAAACGAAGACGCTTCGGTGGCGCGGATGGTGGGCGCCCACCGCGATATCCATGCGCGCAAAAGCTCCGTCGAGCAATTGGAGCAGCGCAATCAGTCCCTTGAAGCCCTGGTGGCCGAGCGCACGCGTGAGCTGTCGCGCGTCAATCAGCAGCTGCAACTTCAGCTCGATGAAAACCGCTCCCTGGCCGAAAGGGACGCCCTGACCTTGGTTGCCAACCGCTATCGCCTGGAAAAAGCCCTGCTGGAAGAATGCGACCGCGCCCAGCGCTTCCGCCTGCCCATGGCACTCATCGCGATGGACATCGATGACTTCAAGCCGATCAATGATCGCTATGGTCACGCCGTGGGCGACCAGGTCCTGATCCAGGTAGTGGAGTGCCTGGAACGCTGCATTCGCCCGGGTGATCTGCTGGCCCGCTGGGGTGGCGACGAGTTTATGCTGGTGTTGCCAAAAGGCTCGCTGGAGGATGCCAAGGCAGTGGCCGAGCGCATCTGCCAGACAGTACGGGACAACCCGCTGAGCAGCGATTTCAACGTAACCCTGAGTGCCGGCGTGGCGGCGCGCCAAGCGGGTGAGTCCCCCGCCGCCCTGATGGCGCGTGCCGACCAGGCGTTGTATCGCGCCAAGGCAGCGGGGAAAGACGCGGTGTGCGGATAACGCCGGGCGCTAGCGAAGCGGCGGCGCGACATCCGGGTGCTTGCTGGCCTTGGCCTGCTCTTCGATGTTCTGCGAACAGCTCGTTCCGATTTGGAATGACCCGAGCACTTTATTTCGTTTGCGACAGGGCCCGGCGCGCGGCTTAGATAAACACACGCCCGCCACTGCCGAGTTCACGATTCATGAGCCGCGAAACCATCAGCCAGTCGATTTCCATCGTTCACCCCATCAGCCTCAGCCACGGTAAAAACGCCGAAGTCTGGGACACGGCGGGCAAACGCTATATCGACTTTGTCGGCGGTATCGGTGTGCTTAACCTCGGCCACTGCCACCCCGGCGTGGTCGAGGCGATTCGTGAACAGGCCACTCGCCTGACCCATTACGCCTTCAATGCCGCCCCGCACACGCCCTACATCGAACTGATGGATCGCCTGACAGCCTTTATCCCGGTGGACTACCCAGTAAGCGGCATGCTCACCAACAGCGGCGCCGAGGCGGCGGAAAATGCCTTGAAGATCGTGCGCGGCGCCACTGGCCGCACCGCCGTGATCGCCTTTGACGGCGCCTTTCACGGTCGCACCCTGGCCACCTTGAACCTCAACGGCAAGGTCGCGCCCTACAAACAAAAGGTCGGCGTACTGCCCGGCCCGGTGTATCACCTGCCCTACCCCAGCGCCGACAACGACGTGACCTGTGCCGAGGCGCTGAAAGCCATGGACCGCTTGTTCAGCGTGGAAATCGACGTCAACGACGTGGCCTGTTTCATCATCGAGCCAGTGCAGGGCGAAGGCGGCTTCCTCGCGCTGGACATTGAATTCGCCCAGGCGCTGCGCCGGTTTTGCGATGAACACAGCATCCTGCTGATCGCCGATGAAATCCAATCGGGTTTCGGGCGCACCGGCCAGCGTTTCGCCTTCTCGCGCTTGGGCATCGAGCCGGACCTGATCCTGCTCGGCAAAAGCATCGCCGGCGGCGTGCCACTGGGCGCGGTGGTCGGGCGCAAGGCGCTGATGGACAACCTGCCCAAGGGCGGCCTCGGCGGTACGTACTCAGGTAACCCGATCGCCTGCGCGGCAGGGTTGGCCACCCTGGATGCGATGACCGATGCGCACCTGCACGCCTGGGGTTCGCAACAGGCAGAAGCCATTGTGAGCCGTTATGAAGCCTGGCGTGCGCAGCAACTGTCGCCCTACCTCGGCCGCCTCACCGGCGTGGGCGCCATGCGCGGCATCGAACTGGCCCACGCCGACGGCACACCCGCGCCCAAACAACTGGCGCAATTGTTGAGCCTGGCGCGGGAGGCTGGCCTGCTGCTGATGCCCAGCGGCAAGTCGCGGCATATCATCCGCTTGCTCGCGCCGCTGACCACTGAGCCGGCGGTGCTGGAGGAAGGCCTGGATATCCTCGAAGCCTGTCTCAAGCAATTGGCCGCCTAGCCCACTATCCGCTGGCCGGCAGCCTTGCACTGCGATAAGGGCATTGTGCTGCCTTGACCTGATCCCCCGCCCCGCTGAAAATGCCCGACGCTTTTTTGTCTCCGTTTACTGAAGTAGTGAAATTTCAATGTCTGATTCTTACACCGAACAATCCGCCCTCGAAGAATCCGTAGTCGCCTTGCACTCCAAAGCTGAATACGAAAACGCCATCAATCTTTCACAGCACGTGCCTGCCGCCAAGATCATCAGCGAGATGGTGCTGGACGCCTTCCACACCTCCAAAGAAAGCGACCAGATCCGCGAGCTGCGCGTGGCTATCCGCCAGGCTCACGACGCCTTCGATGACGACAAGGCCTACGACTTGATGGGCCAGCTCAAGCAACTCAAGGACGCCGAGGCGGCCGACAACATCGCCCTGGAAGACCTGAGCAGCAAGTTTTCGATCAGCCGCATCCTGTCCAGCTTCAAGGACGACCCGGAATTCCAGGAGCTGGTCTACGGCCTGGCCCTCAAGGTGCTGAACCAGTCGCATCAGGCCATCAGCAACCCAAGTGCCGGCAAAGGCAAGGCCTCACGCCCCAAGAAAGAAGCCGAAGTGTTTGTGATCAGCAAGGACGGCATCAGCGTGACGCTGCCGCTGCGCACGCCACGTTCGAAGCTGAACGTCGACCGCGAGGCGTTCGAGTTCCTGGGTTTCAGCTTTGTGGGTGACGGTGATGAAGCCGAGCTTGAGGTTGAGAGTTTTGTGGATAACGCGGGTGCCGAACAGCCGCTGAGCCGCAAGAGCGTGATTACTGCGCTGCAGCAACAGACTGCGTTTGATGGGTACAGCATCGCGCAACAGTAACCGTAACAGGCAGCACTGCTGGACAAATGTGGGAGGGGCGGTGCGACGATTCGACTTGCCCCCGATGGTGGTGTGTCAGCTACAAATATGCTGACTGATCCACCGCCATCGGGGGCAAGCCCCCTCCCACATTGGCCCTGTGTTTCCCACATTGGCCCTGTGTTAGGTCGGCTGACGCGCTACACCTGCGCCGCAAACACCTCGCGAAACCGCGCCATCTCCCGCTTGCTCCCCACCGTCACCCGCACCCACTGCGGCCAGTTCTTCCACACCCGCCCGATCAGCACGCCTTGCGCGGCAAGTTTGTCGATAACCTGCGCCGCCGGTTGCTTCACGTCGATCATGAAGCAGTTGCTCTGCGACGCGGTACAGGTGAACCCACGGCCCTTGAGCCAGGTGATCGTTTCATCGCGCAGTTGGGCATTCAGCGCCTTGCGCTGGGGCAGCAATTTCACGTCTTCCAGGCTGGCCAGGCCGCCGAGCAAGGCGGAACCTGCCGGTACGTTGTCGCCGCCGAACACCGCCAGCCGCTCCAATAACGCCGGGTGGCCGATCGCCAGGCCCAGGCGCGCGCCGGCCATGCCGTAGATCTTCGAAAAGGTGCGCAGCACCAGCAGGTCATCGTGGTCCTTGACCCAAGCCACTACGCTGGGCGCATCGGCAAGATCAATGTAGGCCTCATCCACCACCAGCACGCTGCCTTCGGGTTTGCCCGCCAGGGCCTGGCGAATGGCCTGGGTGGGCGTCAGGGTACCGGTGGGGTTGTTGGGGTTGCACAGGTAGAGCATGCCGGCCTGGGGGTCGGCAGCAAGCATGGCGGGGACGTCGTGGGCGTGGTCGGCGTCGAGGTCCACTTCCTTCACCGGCGCCTTGGTTGATTCGGCCGCCTGCAGCGGGACTTCATAGGACGGTGTAGCCATCACCAGGCCGCGGGTTTCGCTGGTAAACGCCAGCACCGCATAGCGCAGGGCCGCCATGGAGCCGGAAAACACCGCCACTTGCTCTTGCGCAATGCCCTGTTGCTGGGCAAACAGGGCCGCCAGGGCGTACATGTGTTTATAGGGATAACGCCCGGCCGTGGCGATCCCGCGCTGCATCGCCTCACGCGCGGCGCTGGAAGGGCCGTAGGGGCTTTCGTTGTAGTTGAGTAGCACCTTGTCAGCGTTTGCCGGCGGCGGTGCAGCGACCGCCCAATCCAGGCGCCCCAGCAACGGTAACGCAGCGCCAATGGCGAGAAGGGATCGACGACTAACGCTGACCATGGTGACTACTCCTTGTAGGTGGGGAATGAATTCACACAGTTCGTACATAGGGGGTGACGAGAAAAACTGTGGCGAATTTAAACGCGCGCCCAATAAAAAGCCCCGCGCTTCTCTCGAAGGCGGGGCTTTTCACTGCTTGGACACTCAGTGAGCGTAGGTCAGCAACAGCTCTTTCGGCACTTGGAAATCCAGGGACATCATCACGCTGAGCGCGGTGATGGTGAAGATCGAGAACACGAACAGCTTGCGCGCCCAGACGGTGTCATCCACCGCCTTGTAGCCGGTCCAGGCCATGTACAACCAGTACATGCCCATGGCGGCGGCGACGGCGAGGTAGCTCATGCCGGCGTAGCCACTGAAGGTCAGCATCAAGGTCGCCACGAGGAAGGCCAGGATGTACAGCAGGATGTGTTTCTTGGCCACCTGGATGCCACGTTTTACCGGCAATACCGGAATTGACGCAGCCAGGTAGTCATTGAAACGGAAGATCGCGATGGCGTAGGAATGCGGCATCTGCCACAGGCTGAACATCACCAGTAGCGTCAGCGCGGCCATGTCGAAGCTATTGGTTACAGCCACATAACCAATCACCGGCGGCATCGCCCCCGACAGACTGCCCACCAGCGTGCCGTGAACCGACTTGCGCTTGAGGTACAGGCTGTAGAGACCGACGTAGATGACAAAACCGATCACGGCAAACAGCGCCGCCAACGGGTTGGCCACCTTGTACAACAGTGCTACACCGGCAACACCCAAAACGGTCGCGTAGATCAGTGCCAGCTTCAGGGAGATGAGGCCCTGGACCAGCACGCGATTCTTGGTGCGCTCCATCTTGATGTCGATGTCACGGTCGATGCAGTTGTTGAACACGCAACCGGAAGCTACCACCAGGGACGTGCCGATCATTGCAGCCAGGAAAATGGCCAGATCGACATGCCCCTTGGAGGCCAGGAAGAAACCGCCCGCCACAGAAAGCACGTTACCGAAAATGATCCCCGGTTTGGTGATTTGGATAAAGTGCTTAAGCGACATCGGGTCTTACCTCACTTCGCCATCATGAACGTATGGATGCTGAACATGATCCATATCGACAGGCCAACCAGCAGCAGGATCACAAGACCTGCGAACACAAACGCAATCACGTTATCGCGCTGCTCTTTAGAGCGGTCCAGGTGCAGGAAGTACACCAGGTGAACCAGAACCTGAATCACCGCGAACGCCAGCACGATCATCAAGGTGATCGACTTCGGCAGGGTCGGGTACATCACCAGACCGAACGGGATGAGCGTCAGGATTACCGACAGGATGAAGCCGATAGCGTAGGACTTAACGCTGCCGTGGCTCGCATCATGGCTGTCATGGTCATGGGAGTGTGCATTAGCCATTACAGAGTCCCCATCAGGTAAACAACGGTGAAGACGCAGATCCAGACCACGTCCAGGAAGTGCCAGAACAGGCTCAGGCAGCTCAGGCGAGTCTTGTTGGTGTTGGTCAGGCCGTGTTTATTGACCTGATACATCATCACCGCCATCCACAGCAGGCCGGCAGTTACGTGCAGACCGTGGGTGCCTACCAGCGTGAAGAACGCGGACAGGAAGCCGGAACGGTGCGGGCCGTAGCCTTCGGAGATCAGCAGGTGGAACTCGTTGATCTCCATGCCGATGAAGCCCAGGCCGAACAGGAAGGTCAGTGCCAACCAGCTCAGTACGCCCTTCTTGTTGCCCTTGTAGAAGGCCAACATGGCGAAGCCGTAGGTGATCGAACTGAACAACAGCAAGGCGGTTTCGCCGAGCACGTAAGGCAGTTCGAAGATGTCGTGGCCCGACGGGCCACCCGCTACGTTGTTTACCAGTACCGCGTACACCGCGAAGATCGACGCAAACAAGATGCAGTCGGTCATCAGGTAGAGCCAGAAACCGAAAACGGTCATCGGCCCCGAGTCGTGGTGATGGTCATCGTGCCCATGGTCATCGACATGGGCGTGTCCAGCATTGGTCACTAAATTCGACATGGTTTAAGCCTGTTCCAACGAGGTTTCTACACGGTTGGCCGGGATTTTCTTCTCGGCGACCAGGCGAGCGTGCTGCTCGGCTTCGATGCGCTCGATCGTTTCGACCGGCACCATGTAGCCTTGATCATCACGTGCTGCGTGGACAATGAAGTAGCCGATGGTGCCCACCAGGCTCACGATTGCCAGCCACCAGATGTGCCAGATCATCGCGAAACCGAACACGGTCAACAGCGCGCCCATCACCACGCCAGTGGCGGTGTTGTTCGGCATGTGGATCGGCTCGTAGTGCTTAGGACGCTGGTACGCAGTACCGTCTTCCTTGGCTTCGGTGAACGCATCAATGGTGTTCGCAGTAGGGATCACGGCGAAGTTGTAGAACGGCGGTGGCGACGAAGTCGACCATTCCAGGGTGTGGCCATTCCATGGGTCGCCGGAGTCGCAAGCGTTCTGCTTACGGTCACGGATACTCACGTACAGCTGGATCAACTGGCAGGCGATGCCGACAGCAATCATCACCGCACCGAACATGGCGACGTACAGGTACGGCACCCACTCAGGGTTGGTAGTGGCGTTCAGACGACGGGTCATGCCCATGAAGCCCAGTGCATAGAGCGGCATGAACGCGACGAAGAAGCCCGAGATCCAGAACCAGAATGCAGCCTTGCCCCAACCTTCGTGCAGCTTGAAGCCGAACGCTTTCGGGAAGTAGAAGCTGAAACCAGCGATGTAACCGAATACAGCACCACCGATGATCACGTTGTGGAAGTGAGCGATCACGAACAGGCTGTTGTGCAGTACGAAGTCAGCACCCGGGATGGCCAGCAGTACGCCAGTCATGCCGCCGATGGCGAAGGTCACCATGAAGCCCAGGGTCCACAGAACCTGGCTGGTGATACGCAGACGGCCGTGGTAGATGGTGAATAGCCAGTTGAATAGCTTCACCCCCGTCGGGATGGAAATCAGCATCGTCGCCAGGCCGAAGAAGGCGTTGACGCTGGCCCCCGAGCCCATGGTGAAGAAGTGGTGCAGCCAAACCATGAAGCCCAGTACCGAGATCGCGCCGGAGGCGTAGACCATCGAGTGGTGACCGAACAGGCGCTTGCCGGTAAAGGTCGAGATCACTTCGGAGAAAATACCGAACGCTGGCAGGATCAGGATGTACACCTCAGGGTGACCCCATGCCCAGAACAGGTTCACGTACATCATTGGATTGCCACCAAGTTCATTGGTGAAAATGTGGAAATCCAGGTAACGGTCAAGCGACAGCAGCGCCATGGTAGCGGCCAGGATCGGGAACGAAGCCACGATCAGGACGTTGGCCCAGGTGCAGGTCCAGGTGAAGATCGGCATGTCCATCAGTTTCATGCCAGGGGCGCGCATTTTCAGCACGGTGGCCAGGAAGTTGACCCCCGTCAGCGTCGTACCGAGTCCTGATAACTGTAGGGCCCAGATGTAGTAGTCCACACCCACGCCAGGGCTGTACTGAATGCCCGACAGTGGCGGATACGCAACCCAACCGGTCTTGGCGAATTCGCCGACGCCCAGGGACACGTTGATCAGCACCACACCGGATACCAGCAGCCAGAAGCTCAGGGAGTTCAGGAACGGGTAGGCAACGTCACGCGCACCGATCTGCAGCGGCAAGGCAAGGTTCATCAAGCCGGTGAAGAATGGCATCGCCATGAAGATGATCATGATCACACCGTGGGCGGTGAAGATCTGGTCATAGTGTTCAGGCGGCAGGTAGCCAGGCGAACCCTCGGTGGCCATGGCCAACTGGGTACGCATCATGATGGCGTCGGCAAAACCACGCAGCAGCATGACCATGGCAACGATGACGTACATGACACCGATTTTCTTGTGGTCGACAGACGTCAGCCACTCGGTCCACAGGTAGGTCCATTTCTTGAAATACGTGATTGCCGCAAAGAGGCCCAGGCCACCCAGCGCAATCATGGCGATGGTCACCATCACGATCGGCTCGTGGAACGGGACCGCATCCCAACTTAATTTACCAAACATCGTTTACTCCTCTGCCCCAGCAGTTGAATGCGAGCCCGTGTCAGAACCTTCAACCGCGGCCACTTCTTTCTTCTCGTGCTTGACCGGCTTGCCTGGCTTCATACCTTCGTACTTGTCGACGATTTTCTGAAACAGGTTCGGCTCATACGTGGAGTACAGGGCGACTGGGTTGTTCTGGCTTGGTTTGGTCAGGGCGTCGTATTCAGCTTGATCAAGCTGTTTAGGTGCGGCCTTGACTTCGGCTACCCAGGCGTTGAAATCTTCCTGGCTCGTCGAGATCGCTTTGAATTTCATGCCGGTGAAGCCAGCGCCGCTGTAATTAGCGGAGATGCCTTCCATTTCAGCTTTTTCGTTGGCGATCAGGTGCAGGCGGGTCTGCATGCCTGCCATCGCGTAGATCTGGCCGCCCAGTGCGGGGATGAAGAACGAGTTCATCACGGCGTCGGAAGTGATCCGGAAGTTCAGCGGGGTGTTCTCCGGGAACTTGATCTCGTTCACAGTGGCGATACCCAGGTCCGGGTAGATGAACAGCCACTTCCAGTCCAGCGCGACCACTTCGATATTGATCGGCTTGACGTCGGACTCCAGCGGACGGTACGGGTCCAGCTCGTGGGTCGACTTATAGGTGATGTAACCCAAGGCGATGATGATGAGGATCGGAACCAGCCACACCGCGATTTCGATCTTGGTGGAGTGCGACCACTTAGGCGCGTAGGTAGCGCTGGTGTTCGACGCGCGGTATTTCCAGGCGAAGGCGAAGGTCATGATGATCACAGGCACCACGACCAACAACATCAGCAGGGTGGCGGTGATGATCAGGTTTCGTTGATCCAGACCGACCTGACCTTTTGGGTCGAGCAAGGTCCACTTGCAGCCTCCCAGCATTAACATCATGCCAAGCAGCGGCAAAAAGCCTAGTAATCGGGGGTACCTGTTTTTACTCATCTCACGACCTCTAAAGCAGCTTGCGCAATGCAGTTGGGTTTTGATCGCCAACACTTCACCCTGCCAAGGGTTGGCATTTCTCTTCGATTGAATAAGAGCCTGCCCGTCACGCCATAACTGTACGTTTCACGGACCTGCGGTGAGTTCTTATTCGATTTCGTGGTTAAAGGCCTTGTTACAGACCAATTCCATTTGGTGCGGATAGTTGAAAGGCTGCCGGAACCTTGGGGTCGCACAGAGCCATCCATCTGCCCCTCGACCGCTCCAGTGCTCAAATATTGAACAGCACAGGACATTCAGTGCGGGCGATTGTAGTTAGCTAGCGATGTATAAACCATGTCTTATAAAGAAATAATTTTTATCGATTACAGCAATAATACTTCACCATTATTGCAAGGGTTCGCGATCTTATCGCGTTCGATTCTCAACAAAAACCACAAAAATTGCCCTGTTATTACCCCATGTGTCTCAGCCCTTACAGCCCGTAAGGGCATGGCAAACGCATCCAACCCCCCATAAAACAAGGCATTCGGACATCACGCCGAGGCTCGAGCCGCGCGACCTTCCGGGCCAGGTTCAAACGACGAACTGACAGCACAAATTGACCGGTCAGTGCAAATTTAAGCGGCTCTTCGGCGGCTCAGAAACGTCCTGCGACAGCTTCCGTGTGACAACATGTCGCACACTGCGCGCACCTAAACTTGCCCCTCGTCACGGCCCTTTCACAAAACCCCACATACGAAAACGCCCCGGCCTTCGTTCAAGAAGGACCAGGGCGTTTCAGTCAAAAGCTCAGGCCTTGCGTTGGCGATTCCGATAGATGCCCAGCGGCACCAGGATCACCGTCAGCACAAACGCGACCAGCGCCCATTGCGCCAGCGACAGGCCAAGCACCGGTGGGTAGGGGGTGCTGCAGAAACCGTCGACCTGGAATCCCAGCGGGAACACCTTGGCCAGGGGCAGCTCATCGACGATCGGTTGCAGCACGTCGACGCCGCAACTGACCTGGGGGAAAAACTGGGTGTACACATGATGGCCGGCCGCAGCCACGCCACCGAGGGCACTGAGGATCACCAGCCCTTCAAACAGGGTGACGGCGCCCTTGGTGCGCATCGCGGCACCGATGAACGCGAAGACCGCGATCAACAGCAACGCATAGCGCTGCAGGATGCACAGCGGGCACGGCGCCTCGCCCAACACCACCTGCATATACAGCGCACCACCGATCAGCGCCAGGCAGATGATGCCCAGCAACACCAGAAAGCGTCGCTCCCTGCCTAAACGCAATTCGTCACTCATCCCCGTTTCCCTTTGTTTGGTTGTGCCAATGGGCGCAAGTTTACACACAGAGAGTGGTTTAAACAGAGAGGGGTTAACAGCGGATTAATCGTCGAAAATGTTGTGGCTGTTCGGACGCCATCGCGGGCAAGCCCGGCTCCCACAGTGGAGTGCATTCCAATGTGGGAGCCGGGCTTGCCCGCGATGATGCCGACTCGGTGGTGCGGTCTAAACCTTATTCCAAGGCCGCAGCCGGGCCGAAGAATTCATAGCGCGCCTGTTTCTCCGGTACACCCAAGGCCTTGAGGTGGCGCTTGATGGCAGCCATGAAGCCTTTAGGCCCCAGGAAGTAGGCATCGATGTCGCGCTGCTCGGGCAACCAGGCGGCCAGTTGCTCCTGATTCAGCAGGCCAACCTTGTCCGCCGTCGGGCTCACGCCGTCATCCTCGGCATAGCAGTAAAAGCGCTTGAGCTGCGGATGCTGCGCCGCCAGGCCATCCACCCAGTCGCGGAACGCATGCACCCCGCCGTTACGCGCGCAATGGATAAAATGCACCGGGCGTTTTGTCGCCAGTGCCGCCTCGAGCATCGGCAAGGTCGGGGTGATGCCGACGCCGCCGCTGATCAGCACCAATGGCTTATCGCTGGCCGCCAGGGTGAACTCGCCCGATGGAGTAAACAGGTCAATGGTCGCGCCGACATGCAGTTGGTCATGCAGGTAGTTGGACACCCGCCCACCGGCTTCGCGCTTGACGCTGATGCGGTACTGGCCCGCATCGGTCAGCGCCGACAACGAGTAGTTGCGGCGCACTTCTTCGCCATCCAGCACCAGCTTCATGCCGATGTACTGGCCGGGCGCGGCAGCGAGGATCTGGCCGTTATCCACAGGGGCGAAGTAAAAGGAGACGATCTCGGCGCTCTCCTCCACGCGCTTGACCACCTTGAACGACCGCGCACCGCGCCAGCCACCGGGGGCCTGGGCCTTTTCGTCGTAGATGGCTTTTTCGGCGCCGATCAGGATATCCGCCAACTGGCCATAGGCCGCACCCCAGGCGCTCATCACCTCGGGGGTGGCAATCTCGCTGCCCAGCACTTCAGAAATCGCCCGCAGCAGGCACGCGCCCACGATCGGGTAGTGTTCCGGCAAAATCTGCAAGGCCACATGCTTGTTGATGATCTTCGCCACCAGGTCGCCTAATTGGTCGAGCTGGTCGATATGCCGCGCGTACATCAATACGCCATTGGCCAAGGCGCGAGGTTGGTCACCGCTGGCCTGGTGGGCCTGGTTGAACAGCGGGCGAACCTCAGGGTACTCGGACAGCATCATGCGGTAGAAATGCGTGATCAGCGCTTCGCCGCCGCTTTCCAGCAGGGGCACGGTGGATTTGACGATGGCACGGTCTTGGGCACTAAGCATGGGAGCCTCCTGGGCTTCTTTACTGATTGCCTTTGTATACTCAGCATTCGTGCCAACTTATAAATCCATATATATCAATAGCTTAAACTAACTGTAGTCAATATGACTCTGTTGGATTTATAGTCATAAGGACCACAAGGAGTCATTATGACTGCGCAATCACTGCTCACTACCCTGCTGCCGCTGGTCGCCGACCTGTCCCGCGACCTGCCCGAAGGCGAGCGTTACCGCCGCCTGCTGCAAGCCATGCGCGCCCTGCTACCGTGCGACGCCGCCGCGTTGTTGCGCCTGGACGGCGACTGGCTGGTGCCGCTGGCGGTCGACGGCTTGAGCGCCGACACCCTGGGCCGACGCTTCAAGGTCAGCGAGCATCCGCGCTTCGCCGTGTTGCTCAGCAGCCCCGGCCCGACGCGCTTCGACACTGACAGCGAGTTGCCCGACCCGTACGACGGCCTCGTCGATGGCCTGCATGGCCACCTGGAAGTGCACGACTGCATGGGCTGCCCGCTGTTCGTCGACGACCAGCCCTGGGGCCTGCTGACCCTGGACGCGCTCGACACCGAACGCTTCGAACGCGTGGAACTGGATGCCTTGCAAGCCTTCGCCAGCCTCGCGGCCGCCACCGTCAACGCGGCCGAACGCATCGAACGCCTGGCCTTGCGCGCCGAAGACGAACACCAGCGCGCTGAAATCTACCGCCAGGCCAGCGGCCAGCAGCACAAGGAAATGATCGGCCAGAGCAAAAGCCACAAGCGCCTGGTGGAGGAAATCAAACTGGTGGGCGGCAGCGACCTGACCGTGCTGATCACCGGCGAAACCGGGGTGGGCAAAGAGCTGGTAGCCCAGGCGATCCACGCCGCCTCCCACCGCGCAGACAAACCGCTGATCAGCCTCAACTGCGCCGCCCTCCCGGAAACCCTGGTGGAAAGCGAGCTGTTCGGGCATGTGCGCGGTGCCTTTACCGGCGCGCTGAACGAGCGCCGCGGCAAGTTCGAGTTGGCCAATGGCGGCACCTTGTTCCTCGATGAAGTGGGCGAGCTGTCGTTGACGGTGCAAGCCAAGCTGCTGCGCGTACTGCAAAGCGGCCAGTTGCAGCGCCTGGGCTCGGACAAGGAACACCAGGTGGATGTGCGCCTGATCGCCGCCACTAACCGCGACCTGGCCGACGAGGTGCGCAACGGCCGCTACCGCGCCGACTTCTACCACCGCCTCAGCGTGTACCCGCTGCAAGTGCCGGCGCTGCGCGAGCGCGGGCGCGATGTGTTGCTGCTGGCCGGGTTTTTCCTCGAACAGAACCGCTCACGCATGGGCCTGGGCAGCCTGCGCCTGACAGGCGATGCCCAGGCGGCGCTGCTGGCCTATAACTGGCCAGGCAATGTGCGAGAGCTGGAGCATTTGATCGGGCGCAGCGCATTGAAAGCCCTGGGCAACTGCCGCGAGCGGCCGAAGATTCTGAGCCTGAGTGCCCTCGACCTGGACCTGCCCGACGTCAGCGCGCCGGCCTTCGAAGAGGCGCCGCAGGTACCCCTCGCGGTGACCGGTGACCTGCGCCAGGCCACCGAGCACTACCAGCGCCAAGTGATCAACGCCTGCCTGGAACGCCACCAGCACAACTGGGCCAGCGCCGCCCGCGAACTGGGCCTGGACCGCGCCAACCTGGGCCGCATGGCCAAGCGCCTGGGCCTAAAATAGCCCAAACAACTCGGTCAAAAAATGTGGGAGGGGGCTTGCTCGCGAATGCGGTGTGTCAGTCACCAAAGATATCGACTGATCCACCGCTTTCGCGAGCAAGCCCGCTCCCACATTTAGATTTGTTGTGCCTTGAGGGCTGGGCTCACAGGTTTTGGCTTACGAAACACCAACACATTCCCCGCCATCACCAACACCAGCCCCATCAACGCCGGCGCGGTCCACTGATACCCCTCGGCAAACGCCGACACATTCAACGCCACCACCGGAAACAGCACCGTGCAATACGCCGCACGCTCCGGGCCCATGCGCCCGACCAAGGTCAGGTAGGCCGTGAAGCCAATCACCGAACCCGGAATCACCAGGTACCACAGCGCGCCCATATACCGCGCGCTCCAGTCCATCTCAAAGGGAATACCGCGCAGCACACAGTAGGTCGCCAGCATCAGCGAACCATAGGCCATGCCCCAGGCATTGGTGGTCAGCGGCCGCAGCCCGGCCTTCTGCTGCAGGCTCGAGAGCATGTTGCCGGCCGAAAAACACATGGTTCCCAGTAACGCCAGGCCCAAGCCAAGCAAGGTTTGCGGGCTGGCGGTATGCCCCACCAACTCTGGCCAGAACAACAGCCCCAGCCCCAACAGGCCAAGGCCGCCGCCCATCAACACATTGCGCGCCACGCGCTGGCCGAAAAACACCCGAGCATTGAATGCATTCCACAGCGTGGCCGTGGAAAACACCACCGCCACCAGGCCGCTGGGGATCCATTGGCTGGCCGTGAGAAAGCACATGAAGTTCACGCAAAACAGGCACAAGCCCTGGGCCAGGCAGATGAGGTGCCCGCGCCGGTTCATCACCTGCAGCTTGCGGCTGAGCAGCAGCAACGCAAACAGCACCAGCGCCGCGAGGCCGAAGCGATAGACGATGGACACAGGAATCGCCACCACGCCCAACTGCCATTTAAGCGCAATCCAGGTGGTGCCCCAGATCAGCACGGTGAGTAAATACAGGGAAAGGTTCATAGCGGGCTCCATCGGTTGAGCCACAGTGTCGCGTTCAACCTGCACAATGCTCTTGCAGATTCTTGCGCTTTTGTCGGGCGACGGGCTCACAGCGCCCGTTGCGCGGAGTAGGATGCAAAGCGTCGGAGAGCACACACCATGCCTGATCTGGAATCCCTGCAAGTCTTTCAAGCCCTTAACCGCTCACCCAACGCACGCCTGGAAGCCTGCGCCGAGCTCGGTGACGGCTTGTCTGCGGCCTTGTGGAGCAACCACCACGACTCCCAGGATTACCAGGCGCCCAGCCATCACACCCTGTCGTGCTATATCGGCGGCGGCACCGGCACGTTTCGCCGCGACCAACCGGGCACCAAGGGCGGCCCCGACAAACTCTGCATCCTGCCCGCCGAGCACCAGTCGGCATGGGTGATCAACGGTGAAATCCGTTTGGCCCACGTGTATTTCAGCCCGGAACAATTTGCCCTCGGGTGCGTCACCCTGCTCGACCGCGAGCCGCGCACGCTGGCGCTGCGCGAGAGCACCTTCCTCGAAGACGCCAGCCAGGCCCGGCGCTTTCACCAATTGATCGCCCTCAACTGGCAGGAGCCCGCCGAACGCTTGCTGACCAGCAGCCTGGCCCACGAAATGCTCAGCCACACCCTGCTCAGCCAGGTGGGTGCGCGTGATGGCCTGCGTTTAAAAGGCGGGCTGGCGGCGTACCAGCGGCGATTGTTGGTGGACTACATCGACCAGCACCTGGCAGACCCGATCAGCCTGGGGCAGTTGGCCAGCCTGTGCGCGCTGTCGGAATACCACTTTGCGCGGATGTTCCGCCAAAGCTTCGGCCTGCCGCCCCATCAGTTTTTGCTGGCGCGCCGCCTGACCCGCGCGCAAAGCCTGCTGCGCGGCGGCGCCCTGCCGCTCGGGGAAATCGCCTGGATGTGCGGGTTTTCCAGTGCCAGCCACTTCACCCATCGTTTCCGCCAGGCCATGGGCGCCACGCCCGGTGAATACCGCCAGGCCTTCCTCTAAACCATCAACCCCAACGTCTTGGCCTTGGCCACCGCCTGGGTGCGCCGCTCCACGCCGAGCTTGCTGTGGATGCGTCGCGCGTGGGTCTTGACGGTGTGCAGGGAGATAAACAGCCGGTCGGCGATTTCCAGGTTGGAGTTGCCCACGGCGATCAGTTGCAACACTTCCAGTTCACGTTGGCTCAGCGGGTTTTCCACCGCGCCGGGCGTGCTCGCCTGCGGCTCCATGCCCAGCTCACTCAACAACCCCGGCGAGCGCAAACGCAGTTCGCGAACCGCCTGCTGCACCTGGCAGCGCGCAGCCAGGTCCAACCCGGTTTGCAGTGCACGCCGCGCGAGGGCGCCGTCGCCCAACTGCCAGGCCACTTCGCCGAGCACCAGGTGCAGTTCGGTTTCCAGGCACAGCATGCCGCGCTGGTGAGTGCTTTCCAGTAGCGCCGTGAGCCGTGCCACCGGCTGCTCGGCGCAGCCCAGCTTGACCTCCGCCAACACCAGCAGGTACTCAAGGCGCGGGATCAGCTCCAGGGTGGCCGGCGGTGCCTGCTTGGCCTGGGGCCCACGGAAATGGCGAAGCACGCGGCGCATCGCCTCCACGGTCAATTCGGCGCGCCCCTGCTGCAACCAGAAATGCCCGCTGACCAACAGCAGCACCGCGCGGTACACGGTGTCCGGCACCTGGCGTTGTTGCATCAGGCGCTCGGCTTCACGCAACTGGAAAAACGCCTGGGCGTAATCTCCGCGGTTGGCGGCCAACAGCGCCAGGCCGAGAAAGCCATAGAGCACACGCTTATCCTGGCTGTGCAGGCACAGGGCCAGGCCGCTTTCGAAGCATTCGCCGGCCAGGGCGTCGTGGCCCTGGCGCAATGCCAGATGCCCACGCCGCAAAGCGATACGGCCTACCAGTGGACCGAGCTTGAGCCGCTGCTCAAGCAACATCGCCTGTACATTTTCCAGCAGGCTTTGCGCCCGATAAGGCGCACCCCGCTGCTCCAGCAATTGCGCATGGTCCAGTTCGAGCAAGGCCTCCAGCAGCAACGAGCCATGGGCCCGCGCCAGGCACAGTGCTTCGCGGTTCAGGCTTTGGGCCACGTCCAGCTCACCGCGTAGCAAGGCTTGCTGGGTCAGCCCCGACAGGCACATCAGCCGCGAGGTCCAGGCACTGTCGGGCAAGGCTTGCAGGGCTTCCAGAAAATGCCCGCGGGAACGTTCGGCCTCCCCGCCCAGGTGCAGCAGCCAACCCCACTGCGCCTGCCAGCGCGCCAGCAGGTGCCGTTGCAACGCCGCCGTCGGTTGCGGGGCGAACCGCGCGAGCTGGTCGATGCACTGCGCGGCCTGCTCGAAGCGTCCGGCAAACAGCAGTGCCGCCGTGAGCAACCCAACCAGTTGCGCCGAGCCGAGCATCAATTCATCACCGTGCTGCTCATGCAGGCGTAGCAGCAGCGCGGCGTTCTGCTGACGAAACAGGTCCTCGAAACTGAAGTGCTGCAACAGGCTGACCGCCACCTCATATTCTTCGGCCAACAACGCCTGCTCGAACGCAGCCTGCCAGTCCTGCTCGGCGGTGAACCACTGGCAGGCGCGCCGATGCCAGGAGCGTTTCGCCACCCACGGCGCATCACGCAACAGCTGGGCCACGGGTGGAAACACCTGCAGCCAGTCGGTGTCTTCCCACGGTTGGATAAACGCGCCGAGGGCCTGCAGGTCGCGCAGGTATTGGTCGCCGTCGCCATGGCCGAACAGGTGCTCGCACAGCCCCGCATTAAATCGCGGCAGATGGGCCAACACGTGCCAGGCCTCGGCCAGCTCGGGCGGCAGCGTGCTGAACAGTTCGTGTTGCAGGTAGTCGAGCAAGGTCTTGTCGGGGTGACCATCGCCGAGCATGGCGATGCGCACACCGGCGCACCAACCGCCGCTGAACTGCAGCACGCTGTCCACCGAATGCCCAGGCGCATGGCTGAGCAGTTGCTGGATTTCGCCAGGGCTGAAGGCCAGCTCGGCACCACATTCCAGCAACTCATCGTCCAGCAGCAGGCGCGGCCAGTTGCACGCCGGGCGCCGGCGCGCACCCAGCCACCAGGTCAGCGCGGGGCTGCCGGCGGTGAGCAGGCGGTCGAGCAAGGCGTCGGTGTCGGGTGCGGGCAAGCGGCAGAAATCATCGAGGAATAGCCACGCGGGGGCCTGCCAGCGGCTGAGGTCGAGCAGCAAGGTGGCTTCATCTGTGAACGGCAACCCGAGGTTTTGCGCGAGACGCTGGCATAGGTCGAGCGGGCTCAAGGCCACGCCATTGAGCGGCAACCAATACACCTGGCAACCCGCCGGCGCCTGCAACGCGCACTCGCCGAGCAAGGCGCTCTTGCCGCTGCCGCCAGGCGCGCAAAGCAATTTGACCCTGGCCGGCGCTGCCAGCAAAGGCTCGGCCAGGCGCGGGCGCAGCAGATGGTGGGCGGACAGCCGAGGCATGAATCCAGGACGGTCCAGGCAGCGTGTCATGGCGGTCATTGCTGCATCCTGCTTTTTTATTGTTATGCAACCTGACGCCTACCCTAGTCCTGTGGGCGGCGGTTGTTGAAGAAGTATTCAGCGGGGTGATTTAAAGCCATGCGCAAAACTAAATGTGGGAGGGGGCTTGCCCCCGATGAGGGAGTGTCAGTCACTGGATTAGTTGACTGATACACCGCCATCGGGGGCAAGCCCCCTCCCACATTTGAATCGCATTTCACATCGGGATCAGCGCACGCCTTCAGCCCTCAGCGCCGCTGGTGTGTAGTCCGCCGCCTTGGCATTGAAGCCGAACACGAAGCTGCTCTTCTCCTCGTTCTTCATGCCCAGCGCGATGTAGCGCCCGGCGATGATGTCGTACAGGGTTTCCACGGTGTAGGCCGGGGTCTGGTGGTTGTAGTAGAACTGCGCATGGCCTTCGGCAACGCGCCACAGCTGGCCACGGCCGTCGTAGTGATCCACCAGCGCGACCTGCCAGCTGTCTTCGTCGATGTACATGTGGCGCTTGGCATAGATGTGCCGTTCACTCGGCTTGACCGTACCCACCACTTCCCACACGCGGTGCAGTTCATAGCGGGTGAGGTCCTGGTTGATGTGGCCGGCCTTGATGATGTCGTCGTACTTGAGCGTCGGCTGGTCCAGCTTGTAGCTGTTGTAAGGGATGTACATCTCCTTCTTGCCCACCAGCTTCCAGTCATAGCGGTCGGGGGCGCCGGAGAACATGTCGAAGTTGTCAGACGTACGCAGGCCGTCGGCGGCGGTACCCGGCCCGTCGTAGGCCACTTGCGGCGCACGACGCACGCGACGTTGGCCGGCGTTGTAGATCCAGGCCAGGCGCGGCTCCTTCACCTGGTCGAGGGTTTCATGCACCAGCAGCACGTTGCCCGCCAGGCGCGCCGGCGCCGTCACCGACTGTTTGAAGAAGGTCAGCACGTTGGCGGCCTTGGCCGGGTCCATGTCCGGGATCAGTTGCGGCACGGCCACTTCTTCCTCGAAACGGATCGGCGTATAGCTGCCGTTGGTCTGCGGGGTGGCCTGGGTGATGATGCGGCGCAGGTTGCCGCCGTGGTAACGGGTGATGTGGTTCCACAGCACTTCCACGCCGTTCTTTGGAATCGGGAACGCGTAGTAGCGGTTGCCGGTGAAGCCTTCCAGGCCATTGCCATCGTTGATCGGCTTGACGTTCAGCGCGCTGCGCTTGATCGACTCATAGATCTCCGGTGGCAGGTTGACCGTGCGGTGGGTTGGGTACACCGGAATCTTGTAGGTCTCGGGGTAGCGTTTGAACATCGCCACCTGGCCGTCAGAGAGTTTGTCCTTGTACTTGTCGACGGTGGCCGCGGTGATCACGAACAGCGGTTTTTCACTGGCGAACGGATCAGCCAGGAAGCCCTTGGCGTCCACCGCGCCAGCGTTTTTGGGGATGCCGCCGGTCCAGGCCGGGATCGAGCCGTCGGCGTTGCCGGCTTTTTCGGCGCCCACCGGGGTCAGGCTGGTGCCGAGCTTGGCCGCCTCTTCCGGCGACACCGCCGCCATCACGTTGGCCGCCAACAGGCTGAGGGCCATCACCGCAATTATCTTACGCATAGAGTCTTGTCCTTCTTTAAGACAGATCAGAAGTTCGCGCCGACGCTGAGGGCGAGGAAGTCGCGGTCGGTCAAGGTGTTGTAGTCGCCACCAAAGAAGTCGGTGTAGCTCAGGCTGGCGGTGTAGGTGTTGCGGTAGTCGGCATCGACACCGAAGCTGATGGCTTTGGCGCCTTTGTTGAACAGACCGTTGGGACCGTAGCCGGCGACGTCGTGGGACCAGGACAGGTTGGGCTTGAGGTTGATCCCACCGATCACGTTGTTGTAGTCCAGGATCGCCCGCGCACGGTAGCCCCAGGACGTTGAGGTGACGAAACCGTCGGTATCACCCTGAAAGCCATAGGCGCCGTACACCGAGTCGCGGCCATAACGCAGTTTGGATTTATCTTCCAGGCCAGCGACGTGCACGATGGCCGCCTCGCCCACCAGCGTCAGGCGTTCAGCACCCAGCACCTGGTCGAAGAACTGGGTCATGGTGCTCTGGACCTGAGTGATTTCCTTACGGCGGTAGCCTTTGTTGTCGTCACCGAAGTTGCTGCGGATGGGTGAGGCCAGTTGGCCGGCAACCGGGTTGATCAGGGCTAGAGTCAGGTCGGTGGTGTTCAGTTGAACCGGGGCATTGGGCCGGTAGCTGATCTCACCGGTCCACGCCGTGCCGGTGGGCAGGGTGGTGGAGAAGCTGGCGCCGAACAGGCGGATATCTTCCGGGTAATCGAGGTAGTACTGGCCACGCCCAAGCATCAGGCTCTGGACCAAGCCTGCGCCGGAACCGGGAGCGAGGCCGTTGGCGGCACCTGCAATGCCGCCGAGAGTGGCCAGGCTGGTGTTGTTGGTGATGGTGCCTACCGTAGGCGTGCGGCTGTGGTAGTTCATGAAGTACAGGCCGTACTCAGTGTCATCCCCCAGCCAACGCAGGGCCGCCCCGAACTGGCCGGAGTCGCGGGCGTCACGGTCGCCGGCACGGCGCACGATCACCCCTTCATTGGTCACGCCGAACCCTTGGCCAAATGCCGCCGCCACCGGTTGCAACGGTGCAATCGCCGGGTTCCCGACGGTGTAGTTGTTGGTGCAGCCATCCGCCGCCACGTCGCCACCGAAAAAGGTGCCGCAGTTATCCAGCACGGTCTGGTCCCACTCCAGCTGGTAGAAGCCTTCCACGGTCAGTTGGTTGGTGAGAGCCTGGGAGGCAAACAGCATGTTTACCGGAATCAGCCCTTCCTTGATCTCTGCACCCGGGCGGCGGAACGCCGACACGTCGATGGGGTTGATGCTGTTGATCGAGTTGCCGATGAAGGTACTTTCCCCCCAACTGACCACTTGTTTACCGGCCCGCACGGTACCGGGCAGGTCGCCCAATGAGTAGTTGTGATAGACGAAGGCATCGAGGATCTGCGCGCCGCTGGATTTGGCGCCTTCCTTGCGGTTGTGATTGCTGATCTGCTTGAACTCACGGTCTTCGTCCTGCAGTTCGAAGTCGTACCAGTACTTGCCACGCACAAACACGCCGGTGTCGCCGTACTTCAATTCGAGGTCGTGCAGGCCCTTGAAGATCTTGGAGAAGGTTTCGCCTTTCTTGAAGTTCAGGCGCCCGTCATCGCCGGTGGATGCCTGCCCGGTACCGCCGTTGACGGTGCCCACCAGCTTTTTATCAACATCGCGCATGCCCCAGCTCGCGCCCACCGACAGCGAGGAATCGAATTGCCCTTCGATCTCGCCAATGTTGAATGAAACAGCCTGTGCCTGAGCACAGCATCCCAGTGCAACCGCAGCGGCCAGCGCCTGTGGCCTGAAGATGGCGCGCATTGTTGTTCTTGTCATGCGTCTTCCCCGGTGAGTGACAGAAGGCCCCACCCTACTGCCGCCTGCCAGGAGCGATAAGCGCACCAAGGAGGGATTCGTGTTGTCGCTCGAAAGGATTACCAGGCGCTCTGGCCTGGGTCTGGGCGGACCCATGAATTGGGTGGATGGCGGGTTATCAGGAGGATGGATGACGCGCTTCGAAACTGTTGCACTATCGGTAACAGTCCTTGTCTTTAAGTGCTATTACTCATCTTGTTACAAGCGGCTATTCTTACCGGGCTTTCAGGGCCAACGGCCCGCTTCCGCAACGCGAAGAAAAGCCAGATTCAGATGGATTGATGCTTTTTTTCAATCTGTTACCGGTGTTCACTGACGTTGATCTGTCGCTCCTTGATTTAACGTCTTACTTCAGCCGCTGCCTTTGCAGCGGCTTTTTTTTGCCTGAAATAAAACGGGGCGCCATCAGCGCCCCGTGGGATTCAGTCTTTTTCAGGTAACGATCACAGGCTGTATTTCTGCAAATTGGCCATCATCTCTTTCAGGGCCTCAATATTGTCCCTGGGGTGCGAGGCGCCTTCGAAGTCGCAGATCTGCGCCCAGTGCGCCGCCACATCGTCGGGCGAGAAACCGGCATCAGGATCGAACCCCATGCCCAGGCTTTGCTCCCAGCGGGTCTTGCCGACCCAGCCGCCGCCCACCTCGAACAGCCCGGCAGTTTCCTGGCAAGCCGCGCTTCCCAGGTACACCACCAACGGGCTGACCAGTTCCGGCTTGAGGCGCTCGAACACTTGCGGCGGGATCAGGCCTTCGGTCATACGCGTGCCGCCGGTGGGGGCGATGGCGTTGACCAGAATGTTGTTCTTGCGCCCTTCCAGGGCCAGGGTGCGGGTCAGGCCATAGAGCCCTAGCTTGGCCATGCCGTAGTTGGACTGGCCGAAGTTGCCGTAGATACCCGAGGTGGACGCGGTGAAAATCACCCGGCCATAGCCTTGCTCACGCAGGTGCGGCCAGGCGGCGCGGGTAACTTTGTAGGCCCCTTCGACATGCACCCGGTAAACCAGGTCCCAGTCGCTGTCGTCCATTTTGTGAAAGGTCTTGTCGCGCAGGATGCCGGCGTTGTTGACCACCACGTCGATGCGGCCAAAGGCGTCGAGGGCGTTCTGCACGATCTTGTCACCTTCGGTGACAGAGTCATGGTTGGCTTCGGCGATACCGCCCGCTGCGCGAATCTCGGCCACGACCCGGTCGGCGGCCGAGGCATTGGCGCCCTCGCCCTGGGTGGAACCCCCCAGATCATTGACCAGCACCTTGGCCCCGTGGCGGGCGAACAACAGTGCATGGGCGCGGCCCAACCCGCCGCCGGCACCGGTGACGATCACGACCTTATCCTGGAACTGCACTGACTCACTCATACCGAACTCCAATGGCGACAATGGGAATGGCTTGAGTGTCAGGCACGGGGCCCTTGGTCACAATAAAGTCAGCAAGGGCTGAATGGTGCTCGATAAGGCAGGGGGATGATGCCGGGCCGACGCAGGTTCCAGTGTGGGAAGAGGCTTGCTCCCGATCGCGGTGTATCAGTTAATGAATACTTGGCTGGCACACCGCTATCGGGGGCAAGCGCCCTCCCACATTGGAACTGCGGTGTCAGGAGTAGGCCAAGCGACGCGCCACCTGCCCCACCTGATCGCGAAACGCCAGGTAGTGCTTGAGCACCTGCACCGGCGCCTCGATCTGCGGGTAATGGCCGATATCGGCCAGCAGCACCGTGTCGGCGTGGGGCACCAATTGGTGGTAACGCTCGACCATATGCACGCCGGAGATCGGGTCTACCTCGCCGTCGATGACGCGCAACGGCACTTCGCCACGCTGCATCGCATCCACCCAACGCTCACGCAGGCGCCGGCGCTGAGGAATGTAGGCGATCAGTTTGTGCAGGATACGCGTACCGTCGTTGCATTCGATCAGGCTCCAGAAGTCATCCAGCGCGCTTTCGCTGGGGCGAGTATTGGGGCCGAAAATCTGGCTGAAGCTGTTGGCCAAGGCGTTGCGCCCGAAGGCGCGGCCGATCATCCAGCCAAGCGGGCTGAGCAAGAGTTTTTGTACCAGCGCCGGGCGGTGGGTCTCGGGAAACAGCCCACCGTTGAGAAACACGCAGCTGGCCATTGTGAACCGGCCTTCATAGTGGCGGGCCAACAGTTCCTGGGCGACGCTGTCACCGTAGTCATGGGCCAGCACATGCACCGGCTGCTCCACACGCAGGTGTTCGAGCAACGCCTGTTGCAGGTCGGCTTGCTCCAGCAGGCAGTAGCCATGGTCCAGCGGCTTGGCCGATTCGCCAAAGCCGAGCATGTCGCAGGCGATCACCAGGTTACGCTGGGCCAGGGGTTGCCAGAGGTAATGCCAGTCCCAGCTGGCAGTGGGGAAGCCATGGATCAGCAGCAACGGTTCGCCCTGCCCCGCCACCCAGTAACGGATCGCACGGCCACGAAAGACGAACTCCTGACTGCGCTTGCGCCAGGCTCTAAGCGGGATCTCGGCGAGTGGCATCAGCTTTTATACCCAGGGTCTTGGCTGTCCAATTTACGCAGCAACGCCGGCCAGGCCAGCGCGCCCCCCATACCTTGTGCACTCTTTGTGACAGTCGCCACCATGGCTTTGGCGCCGGCAAGAATCTGCGCGCCGATGGGGATCAGTTCAGCGCCGCCGTTTTGCGCCAGCACCTGGATATCGCAGGCGCGCTGGAAAGTGAACATCATCAGGAAGGTGTCGGCGATGGTACTCGCGCAGGTGAGCAGGCCGTGGTTGTGCAGCATCAGGAAATGCTTGTCGCCCAGGTCGGCCTGCAGGCGGGCCTTTTCTTCGTGGTTCAGCGCCACGCCTTCGTAGGCGTGATAGGCCAGGCTCGACAGCACGAAGATCGATTGCTGGCTGATCGGCAGCACGCCCTGCTTCTGCGCTGCCACCGCGACACCGGAGGCGGTATGCGTGTGCAGCACGCAGGTCACGTCGTGGCGCACCTCGTGGATGGCGCTGTGGATGGTGTAGCCCGCCGGGTTGATCTCGTAGGGGCTGTCCATCAGCTTGTTGCCGGCCTGGTCGACCTTGACCAGGCTCGACGCGGTGATCTCGTGGAACATCAGCCCGTACGGGTTGATCAGGAAATCATCGGTGCCCGGTACCTTGGCCGAGATGTGGGTGAAGATCAGGTCATCCCAACCATGCAACGCCACCAGGCGATAGCAGGCCGCCAGGTCCACACGGGCTTGCCACTCGGCAGCGCTGACCTGGTCTTTGACATTCTGTGGCGATAGAACGGGGGCTAGGCTCACGGTAAGGACCTCCTTGGCGCACTTGTTATTATTTTTTGAGTGATGGGCCAGTCTAGTCAGACACCCAGGCCCAAGGAGTTGCCTTGGCAGCCAGCTTGATGACCGAACGAGTCAGCAGTGAGAATAGTTGAAATTTGCTCCAGCAGCGTCAGAGAAGCGCCGCCAATAAAGGCACCGCGAACAGGTTAAGCAGGCCCGTCAAGACCATCACCAGGCCGGCCACCGAGCCCTCTTCACCGCCCACTTCATGGGCCCGGCTCACACCCGCGCCGTGGGCGCCCACGCCAAATAACGCGCCGCGCGCCAGGGGCGTGCGCAGGGGCAGCCACTTGAGCAGCACGCCGCCGAGCATCGCACCAAACACACCGGTGAACATCACGAAAACGGCCGTGAGTTCCGGCACGCCGCCGAGGTCGGACGACACCGGCATGGCGAACGGCGTGGTGATCGAGCGCGGCACCAGCGACAGGGTCACCGAACTGTCCAGCGCCAGCGCCTTGGCCAACCCGAACGAGGTAGCGATGGACGCCGCGCTGCCCGCCACCATGCCCAGCAGCAACGCCGACCAGTGTCGCGCCAGCAAGCGACGCTGCTGCCAGATAGGAATGGCAAACGCCACGGTGACCGGGCCCAGCACCAGCATCAGCCAGTGGGTGTCGGCGGCATATTCGGCGTAGGCCGTGTTCAGCGGCACGGCCACCGCCAGTAGCAGCACCGGCACCAGAATCAGCGGTGACAGCAGGTAGCGCCCGCTGCGGCGATAGATCCAGCGGCTGAAGATATAGGCGCCCAGGGTCAGGGCCAGCCAGAACACCGGCATCAGCTCAAGCTTCATGGCGCAGCCTCCAGCGGCACACCAGTTCGACAGTGAAGGCCGTGACCAGCATCACTGCCAGCGTGCTGACCGCGATCACCAGCAGGATGCGCCAGCCGTCGTTACGCAGCAGGCCGCCGTAGTCCAGCAGGCTCATCAGCGCAGGAATAAAGAACAACAGCATCTCGGCCATCAACACCCCGGCGCCCAATTGCAAGGCGGCCGGTTTGACCAGGCCCGTAGCGAAGGTGGCGAGCAACAAGCCGAGGCCGACGACACCGCCGGGAATTGGCCACGCGAACCAGACGGCCAGTTGGGTACCCAGCAGGTAGATGGCCAGCAATACAACCAGTTCGATCAACACACGGGTGAAACGCTTCATGGGCTTTGGGTCCTCGCAGGCGCTCAGTTTAAAGAGCGACCTTCCATCCCCACAGCGAATTGTTAGACTGCCAGCTATTCCGCTTTGGAATAGTGAGCATGAGATTCGCCGATGGAATTCAAACAGCTGCGCAGCTTTGTCGAAGTGGTCCACCGGGGTGGTTTTACCCAGGCCGGTAAAACCCTGCACATCAGCCAATCCGCCGTCAGCAAGCAGGTCGCGCAACTGGAGCAAAGCCTCGGCACGCCACTGCTCGACCGCATCGGTTCGCAGATCCGCCTGACCGCCACCGGCCAGGTGGTGCTGCAACGCGCCGAAGCCATGCTACGCCTGCAAGCCGAGCTGCTCAGTGAGCTGGACGATATGCACCAACTCACCCGCGGCGAGTTGCGCCTGGGCTTGCCGCTGCTGGCAGGCGATACGCTGTTCGCCAGCCTGTTTGCCGAATACCGCCGGCGCTATCCGAACGTCACCATTCAGTTGCTGGAGGGCGGCAGCCGCAATATCGAACAGGCGATCCTCAGCGGTGAGCTGGAAGTGGGCGGCAGCTTGAAACCCAGCGATCCGGCGTTTGCCTGGCAGGCCTTTTGCGATGAGCCGCTGGATGCGCTGCTGCCGATCGATCACCCACTGGCGGAAAACGCCCAGGTACGCCTGGAGGAATTGGCCGACACACCGTTCCTGATGTACCAACGCAGCTTCGTACTCAACGACCGGCTGATGCAGGCGTGTCAGCAATTAGGCTTTACGCCGAAGGAAATCGGCCGCAGCGGCCAGGCGGATTTCCTCGCCGCGCTGGTCGCCGCTGGCCAGGGCGTGGTGCTGCTGCCCAGCGTGGTCGCCCGTGGGCTGGTGCGGCCGGGGGTGGTGCGCCTCACGCTCAAGGCGCCCGACTACCTGCGCTGGGACATTGCGTTTATCTGGCGTGAAGGCGCCTACCTGTCAAAAGCCGCGCAGGCCTGGCTGGCGCTGCTGCGCGAGTGTCCGGTCAAGCGCGCAGTGCAGTAACCAGCTCGGCCAGCCAGGGTTCGGCGTCGGCTTCAGGGGTCACACTTTCGCTGGCGTCCAGGCGCAGCATCGGCAGCACTTCGCGCACGCCCAGCTCGCCGAACAGCTCGCGCATTTGTTCGCCGCCGCCGCAGAAAGTATCGCCGTAGCTGGCGTCGCCCAGGCCGATCACCGCGCCGGGCAGGCCGCGCCAGGCGCCGGGCAGCACGTCGCGAATGGCCGAATAAAGCGGCTGCAGGTTGTCGGGCAACTCACCCATGCCAGTGGTGGAGGTCACCGCCAGGAAGGCCTCGGGGGCGAAGGCCTGCACGTCTGCCAGAGTGGCGCGTGGGTTGTACCAGGCTTCAAAACCGGCCGCGTTGAGGATGCCGGCAGCGTGGCGGGCGACTTCTTCAGCCGTGCCGTACACCGAGCCGGAAAGGATGGCGACTTTCATCAATCTGATCCTGTAGTTGAGCGAAAGCCTGGGATATTAGCAGCTGCGGCAAATATTTCGGCGCGTGCCGTGCAACATTCAGGGCATGTCATACACTGGCAGCTCCAATAACAAGCCATGGACCGCTCGATGATCAACGCCCAACTGATGCAAATGGTGATCAACGCTTCCAACGACGGCATCGTCATCGCCGAGCGGGAAGGCAAGGACAAGCCGCTGATCTACGTCAACCCTGCCTTCGAACGGCTGACCGGCTATAACCTGGATGACATCCTCTACCAGGACTGCCGTTTCCTGCAGTCCGGCGACCGCGACCAACCGGGGCTGATGGCGATCCGCGAGGCCCTGGAAAGTGGCGGCGCCTGCCGCGAAACCCTGCGCAATTACCGCAAGGACGGCAGCCACTTCTGGAACGAGCTGTCGCTGTCGACGGTGTACAACGAGGCTGACAAGCAAACGTATTTTGTCGGTGTACAGAAGGACGTGACCCTGCAGGTCAAGGCTCAACAGCGCGTGTTTCAGCTGGAGGCGGAACTGGCCCAGGTGAAGGCCGAGCTGGCAGCGCTTAAAATGACCAGCGGCACCAACAAACCGTAGGCAATTCGACTATTAAGCGGATAATGGCATTTTAATGCCTCCCTCCTGAGCACGCCTCATGCAACGCGACGCACTTCTAACCCAGGACGAACTGGATTTTATCCAGATGATGCAGCACAACCCGCAGCTCAACCTACGGGATGCGTCGTCGAGCCTGACCGTCAACGGCGGTGCGCAAATTCGTGACTTGCTCACCCGGCTGGCCAGCCATGATCAGCTCACCATCCAGGCGCAGTTCGAAAACCAGCAACTGACCTTCCCCCTGCATCTGGTGGAAGACGAGTTCCATGCTGTGCATCTGCGCCTGGGTGTACCGACTATCTTTGAAGACGGGCCGATGATCCGCCCCTGGCGCCTGGCCCTTGAAACGCCGGTGGCGCTGGAAAACATCAAGGGCAGCGCGGGGCCCCTGTGGGTGCACGAGGTGTCATTCAAGGGTGTGCTGGTGGAAATTCGCGGCCGGATCAAGCCGCCGAAAACCTTTTCGCTGTGGTTCAGCCCCTCCGGGTACGAACGCATTGCCGTGCGTGGCACGCTGCAGCGCGAAACCGCCCGAGGCCTGTTTGCCTATGGCCTGGACCAGAGTGACAAGGACGAAACCGAGCGCCTGCGCCAGTTCATCCTGCATCGGCACCGGCTGATCCACCCCGAAGTTCACGCCTGAATTCAGGTGTCCAGGCTGCCGCGCAGAAACTGCTGCAAGCGGTGTTGCATCGAGCGCCCTTCATTGCCCAGGCAACCGATGGATGAGCCCGCCAGGTGTTCTTCGGCCATATCCGACGCATCCCCGGCCAGCAGCAGCGGGCAGTTCAGGGTCAGGGCCAGGCGCTTGAGGCGCAATGGCAACTCAGCGCCGGGTGAGCGATTGGAGAACAGCACCAGCGCGCGCGGCTGGGTTTTCTCGCACACCAATGTCAACTCATCAAACGGTTGACCGGCGGCAAACACTTTCACCGCCAGCTCTTCGGAGCCGAGCAACACACCCGCCACCAGCAACTCCAGCTCCCGGCACTCGCCGGCAATGGCCGCCAATAACACCCGAGGTGTCGCCGAAGCACTGGCCTGATGCAGGCGTTGCGCAAGGCGGGCGCGCAGGAAGGCGTCGAAGAACAACCACTCGCTGGCCTGGCCGAAGCGCCCCTGATGACGCAGCAGTTGCTGCCATAGCGGCATGAGAATGCTCTGGAACACCACCGCGATCGGGTAGGCGGCGAAGATCTGGCCATACAGGCGATCCAACTGGCGGTCGTCAAAGGCGCCGATTGCCAGGCGCAACTGCTCTTGCCACTGGGCCCATTCGCGCTCGGTATCGATCCGCGAGGGTGTCGCGGGCTCCCTGTACAGGGCGTCACGCGCGAGGATCTTGCCCACTTTGCTCACGGCGACGCCGCGCTCGATCCAGTCGAGAACGCGATGCACGGTGTCGATGTCGGTGCTCGAATACAACCGATGCCCGCTTTCGGTGCGAATGGGCTGGATCAGGCCATAACGACGCTCCCAGGCGCGCAAGGTGACCGGGTTTACACCCGTCAATCGGGAGACTTCACGAATCGGAAAAAGATCATCGATGCCAGCGACGCTGTCGTGCGCTGTTTCGTGATGAGGAGCAGTAATTTCGGGCATCAGAGGCTGGAAAACATCCGTGTCGAGGTGGGGTTCATTTAACGCCTAATCGTGCACCGGATTCAAGTTGCACAGCTAACCGACCAAAGTATCTGGCGTATTTCGCTGAAACAGGAATAATCCTTGCCTGTTTTTTAGCGCAGCGGCATCACCCCGCCGCTGCGTTTGTGCGCCACCTACCCGGTTCAGCGCACCCGTCTATCTGGAGATACACAATGTCTACCTCACCCGTCACCTTGATGGTTGCGCGCCGCGTGGCCAAAGGTCGCTATGAAGAACTGATGGCCTGGCTGCGCGAAGGCGAGCAATTGGCCACCGACTTCCCCGGTTACCTGGGTTCGGGCGTTCTCGCGCCGCCGCCCAACGATGATGAATTCCAGATTATTTTCCGCTTCGCCGATGGCAAGACCCTGCATGCCTGGGAGTTTTCCGCGTCGCGCAGTGCGTGGCTGAGCCGTGGCAGCGAGCTGTTTGCCGACCCGTCCGAACACCGCGTCAGCGGCATCGACGGCTGGTTTGGCGCGGTAGGCGCGCGGCCGCCACGCTGGAAACAGGCGGTGGCTATCTGGCTGGCGTTTTTCCCGGTGTCGTTGCTGTTCAACTTCGTGCTGGGGCCGTTGCTCGGCGGGCTGGACCTGGTGCCGCGCGTGCTGGTCAGCACAATGGCGCTGACGCCGCTGATGGTTTACTGGTTTATCCCGTTGTCGACACACCTGCTAGCCAACTGGCTACACCCCACACCACCACCGCGCAAGGCCACCGAAGCCGCCGCGTGAGTACAGGGGCGGCCGCTCGCTGGTATAGTTTCACTCTGCCAGTGACGCGAGCCCCCCATGACTTCCACCCCTGCCCCGATCCTGATCACCGGTGCCGGCCAACGTGTCGGCCTGCATTGCGCCCAGCGCCTGCTGGACGAGGGCCAACCGGTGATTTTCAGCTACCGCAGCGAACGCCCCGGCGTGCAGGCCCTGCGCGAGCGCGGCGCGGTGGGAATATTTGCCGACTTCTCCACGGAGGCGGGGATTCTGGCGTTTATTGACGAGCTGCATACCCACACTCAATGCCTGCGCGCGATTGTCCACAACGCCTCGGCCTGGGTCGCTGAAACACCCGGCGACGAAAGCCGCGCCTTTACCGATATGTTCAGCGTGCACATGCTTGCGCCGTACCTGATCAACCTGCATTGTTCACCCTTGCTGCAACGCTCGACACCTGCCGATATCGTGCATATCAGCGATGACGTGGTGCGCAAGGGCAGCCGCCAGCACATCGCCTATTGCGCTACCAAGGCCGGGCTCGACAGCCTCACGCTGTCGTTTGCCGCGCAGTTTGCGCCGCTGATCAAGGTCAACGGCATCGCCCCGGCGATGGTGATGTTCAACGCAAACGACGACGCGGCCTATCGCACCAAGGTACTGGCCAAGTCCGCGCTGGGCATCGAGCCCGGGCCCGAGGTGATCTACCAGAGCCTGCGTTACCTGCTGGACAACCCCTATGTCACCGGTACCACCCTGGCCGTCAACGGCGGGCGGCATATCAAGTAAGCCGTTTTGAGGATGTTGTATGACCTTATCCCTGCCCCAACACTACCGCGAGATCCTCAAAGGCCTGGGCGAAGACCCGGAGCGAGAAGGCTTGCTCGATACCCCCAAGCGCGCCGCCAAGGCCATGCAGTACCTGTGTCATGGCTACGAGCAGAACCTGGAAACCATCGTCAACGGCGCGCTGTTCGCGTCCGATAACGACGAGATGGTGATCCTCAAGGACATCGAGCTGTACTCGCTCTGCGAGCACCACCTGCTGCCCTTTATCGGCAAGGCCCACGTGGCCTATATTCCGACCGGCAAGGTGCTTGGCCTGTCGAAGCTGGCGCGCATCGTCGACATGTTCGCCCGGCGCCTGCAGATCCAGGAAAACCTCACGCGACAGATCGCCGACGCCATCCAGGAAGTGACCCAGGCCGCCGGCGTGGCCGTGGTGATCGAGGCCAAGCACATGTGCATGATGATGCGCGGCGTGGAAAAACAGAATTCAACCATGAACACCTCGGTGATGCTCGGCGCGTTCCGCGAGTCGAACACCACCCGCATGGAGTTCCTGCAACTGATTGGACGGAGCAAGTAGCAATGCCACAACTTCAACCAGGCATGGCGCGCATCCGGGTCAAGGACCTGTGCCTGCGCACCTACATCGGCATCAACGAGGACGAGATCCTCAACAAGCAGGATGTGCTGATCAACCTGACCATCCTGTATGCCGCCCAGGAAGCCGTGCGCGACAACGATATCGACCACGCGCTGAACTACCGCACCATCACCAAGGCCATCATCGCCCACGTCGAAGGTAACCGCTTCGCCCTGCTGGAGCGCCTGACCCAGGAACTGCTGGACCTGGTGATGGGCAACGAATCGGTGCTGTACGCCGAAGTCGAGGTGGACAAGCCCCATGCACTGCGTTTTGCCGAGTCGGTATCGATTACCCTCGCGGCCAGCCGCTGACATTCAAGTGAGCCCTATGAACGACCAACAACGCCTCGAACTCGAAGCCGCCGCCTTCCGCCGTCTGGTGGCGCACCTGGACAGCCGCAAGGATGTGCAGAACATCGACCTGATGAACCTCTCGGGCTTCTGCCGCAACTGCTTGTCCAAGTGGTACAAGGCCGAGGCCGATGAGCGCCACATCGAGCTGAGCCTCGATGACGCCCGTGAAGTGGTGTACGGCATGCCGTACGCCGAATGGAAAGCCCAATACCAGAAAGAAGCCAGCGCCGACCAACAGGCCGCGTTCGCCAAAGGAAAAACCCATGACTGACCTGAACACCCTGCGCGCCAGCCTCAACAGCGGCGAACATGTTTTTGCCGACACCCTGGCGTTTGTCGCTGCCGGTTACGACTACCAGCCGCAAGCTTTCACCAATGGCGACGTGGAAAACGCTGCGGGCCAGAACGAGGGTTCGTGCAAGACCTTGGGTTTGGCGCTGCTGGAAGGCTTGAGCGATCAGGAAGCGCTGTTGGCGTTTGGTGAGCATTACCGTTCGGTGGTGGCCACGCCAGAGGGCAATGACCACAGCAATATCCGCGCACTGATCGCACAGGGTTTGGCCGGTGTGAAGTTTGCCGCGCAGCCGCTAACTCGCAAATCCTGAGCCAAACACCGATCAAAATGTGGGAGGGGGCTTGCCCCCGAAAGCGCAGTGTCAGTCAACGAGTATGTGTCTGATAGATCGCATTCGCGAGCAAGCCCGCTCCCACATTTATCCGCGCACTGATCGCACAGGGTTTGGCCGGTGTGAAGTTTGCGACACAGCCCCTGACCCGCAGATCCTGAGTCAAACACCGATCAAAATGTGGGAGCGGGCTTGCTCGCGAAAGCGCAGTGTCAGTCAACGAGTATGTGTCTGATAGGTCGCATTCGCGAGCAAGCCCGCTCCCACATTTATCCGCGCACTGATCGCACAGGGTTTGGCTGGCGTGAAGTTTGCCGCGCAGCCTCTGACCCGCAAATCCTGAGTCAAACACAGATCAAAATGTGGGAGCGGGCTTGCTCGCGAAAGCGCAGTGTCAGTCAACGAGTATGTGTCTGATAGATCGCATTCGCGAGCAAGCCCGCTCCCACATTTATCCGCGCACTGAGCGCGCAGGGTTTGGCCGGTGTGAAGTTTGCGACACAGCCCCTGACCCGCAGATCCTGAGTCAAACACCGATCAAAATGTGGGAGCGGGCTTGCTCGCGAAAGCGCAGTGTCAGTCAACGAGTATGTGTCTGATAGGTCGCATTCGCGAGCAAGCCCGCTCCCACATTTATCCGCGCACTGATCGCGCAGGGTTTGGCCGGTGTGAAGTTTGCGACACAGCCCCTGCCCCGCAAATCCTGAGTCAAACACCGATCAAAATGTGGGAGGGGGCTTGCCCCCGAAAGCGCAGTGTCAGTCAACGAGTATGTGACTGATAGATCGCATTCGCGAGCAAGCCCGCTCCCACATTTGAACTGCGGCGATGATCAAATCGCGAGCATAAAAAAACCGGCCTCTCACCCGGTTTTTTTATTTCAACGGTTTAGAACGAAGCGTCTTTCAGGCCGTCGAGGTAACGCTCGGCATCCAGGGCCGCCATGCAACCGGCGCCGGCCGAGGTGATGGCCTGGCGGTACACGTGGTCGGCCACGTCGCCGGCAGCGAAGATACCTTCGATGTTGGTGGCCGTCGCGTTGCCTTCACGGCCGCCTTGCACGACCAGGTAACCGTCTTTGGCTTCCAGCACGCCTTCGAACAGCGAGGTGTTCGGCGTGTGGCCGATGGCGATGAACACGCCGTCGACTTTCAACTCGTCGAAGCTGCCGTCGTTGTTCTTCAGGCGAGCGCCGGTCACGCCCATATTGTCGCCCAGGACTTCGTCCAAGGTGGCGTTGAGCTTGAGGATGATCTTGCCTTCAGCCACGCGGGCATGCAGCTTGTCGATCAGGATTTTCTCGGCGCGGAAAGTCTCGCGACGGTGGACCAGGGTCACGGTGCTGGCGATGTTGGCCAGGTACAGCGCCTCTTCCACGGCAGTGTTGCCACCACCGACCACGGCGACCGGCTTGTTACGGTAGAAGAAACCGTCGCAGGTGGCGCAGGCGGAAACGCCCTTGCCCATGAACGCTTCTTCCGACGGCAGGCCCAGGTAGCGGGCGCTGGCGCCGGTGGCGATGATCAGTGCGTCACAGGTGTACACGCCGCTGTCGCCGGTCAGGCTGTAAGGCTTCTTGGAGAAGTCGACCTGGTTGATGTGATCAAACACGATCTCGGTTTCAAAACGCTCGGCGTGTTCTTTCATACGCTCCATCAACACCGGGCCGGTCAGGCCGTGGACGTCGCCCGGCCAGTTGTCGACTTCAGTGGTGGTGGTCAACTGACCGCCCGCCTGCATGCCGGTGATCAGCAGCGGCTTGAGGTTGGCGCGGGCGGCGTAGACAGCAGCGCTGTAACCGGCAGGGCCGGAACCGAGAATAATCACTCGCGAATGACGGGTATCAGACATGACTCACTCCTGTCGACCGCCCGGACAACAAGGCGGCTGGAATAAAAAAGGACCGCGAAGCACTTGGGGAAGGCTTGAACTCGCGAGTCCTGAAAATAATGGGTGCAGCGTATAGAGGGGGGCAAGATTAAGGAAATACGGAATAACAATCCAGCTCATAGGTGGTCTCTATGCAGTCGACCCGGTTAATCGACGCCTTTGTTACTGCTGATGTCGCCGCTTTCGCCTTGAATGTAAAGCCGGTAAGGTCGGCGCGTTCGCCATCCTGCTCGGAGTTCTCCATGCCCGCCCCTGTTCTTTCCGGCCCGCAATACCTGCGCGAAGGCCTCAAACTGGTGTTGAGCCCCGGCCTGCGCCTGTTTGTACTGCTGCCGCTGGCAATCAACCTGGTGCTGTTCGTCGGCTTGATCTATTTCGCCGGCCATCAGTTCAGCCTGTGGGTCGATCATCTGATGCCGACACTGCCCAACTGGCTGAGCTTCCTGAATTACCTGCTATGGCCATTGTTTGTGGTGCTGGTGGTGCTGATGGTGTTTTTCACCTTCACCATGCTCGCCAACATCATCGCCGCGCCATTCAACGGTTTTCTCTCGGAGAAAGTCGAAGTGGTGGTGCGCGGCACCGACGACTTCCCGGCCTTCAGCTGGGGCGAACTGATCGCCATGGTGCCACGCACCCTGGCCCGGGAAATGCGCAAGCTGGGCTACTTCCTGCCACGGGCCATCGGCCTGTTTATCCTGTCGTTCATTCCGGTGGTCAACCTGATCGCTGCGCCGCTGTGGCTGCTGTTCGGGGTGTGGATGATGGCCATCCAATACATCGACTACCCGGCCGACAACCACAAGCTGGGCTGGAACGAAATGCTCGCCTGGCTGCGCCAGAAACGCTGGCAGAGCATGAGTTTTGGCGGCATCGTCTACCTGGTGCTGCTGGTGCCGGTGGTCAACCTCTTGATGATGCCGGCAGCGGTGGCCGGCGCCACGTTGTTCTGGGTACGTGAGCAAGGTGCCGAGGCGATGGCAGCGCCCAAGGTGACCCAGTCATAAATCCATCATCTGGATGACACACTGGCGACATGGCCCACGGCGACACTGTGGGTCATGACGACAGCTTCGCTCCACATCACCCTGATCACCGAAACCTTCCCGCCTGAGATCAACGGGGTGGCCAATACCCTTGGCCGCCTGTGCGAGGGTTTGCGCGCCCGTGGCCATCAGGTGGAGCTGGTTCGCCCGCGCCAGGGTGTCGACCAGAGCCGGCCCAGCGACAATGACTTATTGCTCTGCCGTGGCTGGCCGCTGCCGGGTTACCCGGGCCTGCAATGGGGCCAGTCGTCGATGCACAAATTGCTGCGCCGCTGGACGCGCCAACGCCCCGACGTGCTGTACATCGCCACCGAAGGTCCGCTGGGGCTGTCGGCCTTGCGGGCGGCGCGGCGCCTGGGCATCAGCGTGGTCAGTGGCTTTCATACCAATTTCCAACAGTACTCGAACCAGTACGGCCTGAGTTTGCTCAGCCGCCTGGTCACGCACTACCTGCGTTGGTTTCACAACCGCTCGACCTTGACCCTGGTGCCCAGTGCCAGCCAGCGCCTGGAGCTGGAGCGTCGGCATTTCGAGCGTTTGGGGATGTTGTCACGCGGGGTCGATAGCCAGCTGTTCCACCCGGCCAAACGTGACAACGTTTTGCGCGAAAGCTGGGGCCTGGAAAACGACGATATTGCGATTTTGCATGTCGGGCGCCTGGCCCAGGAAAAGAACCTCGGGCTGCTCAAGCGATGCTTTGACGCAGTGCAGGCGACTTATCCACAGCGCCGACTGAAACTGATCGTCGTAGGCGACGGCCCGCAGCGCACGCTGCTGGAGCGCGAGCTGCCCGAGGCCGTGTTCTGCGGCACCCAGCGCGGCGAAGAGCTGGCGCGGCACTACGCCTCGGGGGATCTGTTCCTGTTCCCCAGCCTGACTGAAACCTTCGGCAATGTGGTGCTGGAAGCCATGGCGTCCGGGCTCGGCGTGGTGGCTTACGACCAGGCCGCCGCCACGCAGCATATTCGCCATGGCTACAACGGCGTGCTGGCCATGCCGGGGGATGAGGAGGCATTTTGCGACGCGGCCATTTGGCTGCTGGAGGAGCGCGAAACCCTGCGCAGGGCCCGGCTGAATGCCCGGCAGCATGCGAGCCGCCAGGGTTGGCCGGCGATTATCGAGCAGTTCGAACACCAACTTCGCGGTGCGTGCGGCGAGCAGACGACGATTGCAGGGGCATCGAACCTGATCTGACAGGCGTGGTGACGCTCAGATCGTCATCGCGGGCAAGCCCGGCTCCCACATTGGAGTGCATTTCCCTGTGGGAGCCGGGCTTGCCCGCGACGGCGTCAGACGACGCTTACACCAGACTCGTCAACGCCTCACGACTGAACGGCAGGATGTCGCCCTCGCGACCTTCGCGCACCTTCACCGCCCAATCCGGATCCACCAGCAGCGCACGGCCGACGGCAACCAGGTCAAACTCGTCGTTGTTCAGGCGCTCCAGCAGTTTTTCCAGGCTCGCAGGCTGCGCGACCTTGTCGGTATTGACCATGAACTGCAGGAATTCGCCATCCAGGCCGACGCTGCCCACGGTAATGGTCGGCTTGCCGGTGAGCTGGCGCGTCCAGCCGGCCAGGTTGAGGTCGGAACCTTCGAATTCCGGCTCCCAGAAACGACGGGTGGAGCAGTGGAAAATATCCACACCGGCGTCGGACAATGGCTTGAGGAACTCACCCAGTGCCTCAGGGGTTTGCACCAGGCGCGCGGTGTAGTCCTGCTGCTTCCACTGCGAGAAACGCAGAATGATCGGGAAATCCGCGCCCACGGCGGCGCGGGTGGCCTGGATCAGCTCGATGGCAAAACGCGAGCGGTTGGCCAGGCTGCCACCGTATTCGTCGGTGCGCTGGTTGCTGCCTTCCCAGAAGAACTGGTCCACCAGGTAGCCGTGGGCACCGTGGATCTCCACGCCGTCCATGCCGATGCTTTGGGCGTCCTTGGCGGCTTTGGCGAAGGCGTTGATCACGTCCTTGATGTCCTGGGCGGTCATGCCGTGGACGACCACGTTGCCGTCCTTGAGCTTTTCCATCGGGCCGTAGGCCGGCACGCTGGCGTCAGGCTCAGTGCCAATACGGCGCACGCTGCCCACGTGCCACAGTTGCGGGACGATCTTGCCGCCTTCGGCGTGCACGGCGTCGACGACTTTCTTCCAGCCGGCCAAGGCCGCCTCACCGTAGAAATGCGGGACGTTAGGGTAACCATTCGAGGCCGGGTGATTGACCACGGTGCCTTCGGTGATGATCAGGCCCACACCGGCAGCCGCACGGCGGCGGTAGTACTCGATGACCTTGGAATTGGGCACCCCGCCCGGGGAGAACGAACGGGTCATTGGCGCCATGACCACACGGGTCGACAGTTGCAATGCACCGAGCTGGAAGGGTTTGAACAGCGCTTGGACGGGCATGGGAGCACTCCACAGGAGAGGGGTTTATGATGTGGATAATATGAGCAGTGGGCCGTGCTGAATAGCACTATTGATCTGGGTGATTAAGGGGTAAAAGTGGCGGAACTGAACCGCCACGCATCCCTGCGGAGCGCCCCTATGCGGCGAGCAGGCTTCTGTGGCGAGCGGGCTTGCCCGCGTTGGGGTGCGAAGCAGCCCCAAAGGCATTGCGTTTTGTCTGAGGGAAAGCGGGGATTTTAGAGGGGGCTGCTGCGCAGCCCAACGCGGGCAAGCCCGCTCGCCACAGAAAGCCCGCTTGCTACAGAAAGCCTGCTTGTCACAGAGGCCCGCTTGTCACAGAAAGCCCGCTTGTTACAGAAAGTCTGCTTGTCACAGAGGCCCGTTGGGCACAGAAAGCCCGCTTGCTACAGAAACCCGCAAGCCTTGAGGGTTAGCTCAGGGCTTTTTCGATGGCCTGGACGATGGTCGGGTCATCCGGTGGGGTGCGCGGCGAGAAGCGAGCGAGCACTCGCCCATCCTTGCCGAGCAGGAACTTCTCGAAATTCCAGGTGATATCCCCTGGAAACTCCGCGCCCTCACCCGCCAGCAGGCGGTACAGCTGGTGACGATCAGGGCCGTTCACGTCGAGTTTGCTGCCCAGCGGGAATGTAACCCCATAGTTCAGGCTACAGAACTCACGGATTTCTTCCTCGGTGCCCGGCTCCTGGCCAGCAAACTGGTTGCAAGGCAGGCCAAGCACGGTAAACCCCTGATCCTTGTACTGCTGATAGAGGTTTTCCAGCGCCGCGTATTGCGGGGTCAAGCCACATTTGGAGGCCACGTTGACCACCAGCACTACTTGCCCCTTGAAGGGCGCCAGCGGCAGCTCTTGTCCGTCCAAAGCTTTGAGTTTCAGGTCGTGGAAAGCACTCATGACGAACTCCAGATATCCGATGTTCTTAGCAAAGCTGCGTTTCGAGATTACAACCCGCAAGCCTGCAATCATAGACGCCGATTACAAAACCCGCCTGCGAGTTACTGAGCGGTAGGCCACGGCAAAATCGGAATCGCCGTCACCGCATTCTGCGGGCTGCCTTCGATCAAGCGGTCGCTGTAGACCAGGTACACCAGGGTATTGCGCTTCTTGTCGAGGAAACGCACCACCTGCATGGTCTTGAACACCAGGGAGGTGCGCTCCTTGAACACTTCGTCGCCATCCTTGAGGTCGCCCTTGAAGCGAATCGGCCCGACCTGACGGCAGGCAATCGACGCCTCGGCACGGTCTTCAGCCAGGCCCAGGCCGCCTTTGACGCCGCCAGTCTTGGCACGGGACAAGTAGCACGTCACGCCATCAACCTTGGGGTCATCGAACGCCTCGACCACGATGCGATCGTTGGGGCCGACGAACTTGAATACCGTCGACACCTGGCCGATCTCTTCGGCGGACGCCAGCAGCGGCATGGCCAGCAGCAGGCCGAGCAATCCCTTCATCACACGCATGGTGTATTCCTTTGGTTAGACCAGGATCAGGTTATCGCGGTGAACCAGTTCCGGTTCGGCCATGTAACCCAAGAGTCCGACAATCGCGTCAGACGATTGTCCAATAATTTTCTGTGCTTCCAAGGCGCTGTAGTTGGCCAGGCCACGGGCGATCTCACGACCGTCCGGCGCCACGCACACCACCATCTCGCCACGACGGAAGCTACCCTGCACCAACTTGACGCCTACCGGTAGCAGGCTCTTGTTGCCTTGGGACAGCGCCGATACGGCGCCATCGTCCAGTACCAGGGTGCCACGGGTCTGCAGGTGACCGGCCAGCCACTGTTTGCGCGCCGCGAGCATGCCGCGCTCCGGTGACAGCAGCGTACCGATGCGCTCACCGGCCTTGAGGCGGTCCAGCACACGTTCGATGCGCCCACCGACGATGATCGTATGCGCACCGGAACGTGCCGCCAGGCGCGCAGCACGCAGTTTGGTCTGCATGCCGCCACGGCCCAGGGCACCGCCGACACTGCCGGCCACGGCGTCCAGCGCCGGGTCATCGGCGCGGGCTTCATAAATAAGCTGGGCGTCGGGGTTGTTGCGCGGGTCGGCGTCGAACATGCCGTCACGGTCGGTGAGGATCACCAGCAGGTCGGCTTCCACCAGGTTGGCCACCAGCGCGGCCAGGGTGTCGTTGTCGCCGAAGCGGATTTCGTCGGTGACCACCGTGTCGTTCTCGTTGATCACCGGGATCACCTTGAGCTCCACCAGCGCACGCAAGGTACTGCGGGCGTTGAGGTAGCGCTTGCGGTCGGACAGGTCGTCGTGGGTCAGCAGGATCTGCGCCGTGTGGCGGCCGTGCTCGGCAAAGCTGGATTCCCAGGCTTGCACCAGGCCCATCTGGCCGATGGCGGCGGCGGCTTGCAGCTCATGCATCGCGCTGGGTCGCGCGGTCCAGCCGAGGCGGCTCATCCCGGCGGCAACAGCCCCGGACGACACCAGCACCAACTCGACACCCGCCTCATGCAAGGCCACCATCTGCTCGACCCAGACGCTCATGGCTGCGCGATCCAGCCCCTTGCCATCCGCCGTCAGCAGCGCACTTCCGATCTTCACGACCCAGCGCTGCGCACCTGTCACTTTGCTCCGCATCATCTTCAACCTTAGAGTGAGGGCTGCGCGACCCAGCGCGGCCCATAACGTTAAACCCGGATACTAAAACGCCGCTCGATAAGGAGCGGCGTTCAAGTTTATCGCAACGAATCAGTCGCGCACGTAAATGATTTCCGGACCGTCTTCATCATCCACGTCTTCTTCGTCCCAATCATCGTCACCGATATCATGGACCGACTTCACGCCGCTGCGGCGCAGGGCACGCTGGTCGTCCAGGGCTTGCAGCTGGGCGCGGGCTTCGTCTTCGATCTGCTGGTCGAGTTCGGCCAGTTCGGCCTTGAACACCGGGTCGGCCGCCAGGCGGTCGGCGCGGTCTTCCAGGTAGCGCATGATGTCGCGGGTCAAGCGCTCGGTGCCTTCTTTGGCGATGGCCGAGATCACGTAGACCGGACCTTCCCACTCCAGGCGATCAACGATTTCCTTGACGCGCTCCTCGTGCTCTTCCTCGAGGATCTGGTCGCACTTGTTCAGCACCAACCAGCGATCGCGTTCGGCCAGGGCCGGGCTGAACTTGGTCAGCTCGCTGACGATCACTTCGGCGGCGTCCGGTGCGCTGGTTTCATCCAGCGGCGCCATGTCGACGAGGTGCAGCAGCAAACGGGTACGCGACAAGTGCTTGAGGAAGCGAATCCCCAGGCCTGCGCCGTCGGAAGCGCCTTCGATCAGGCCCGGAATGTCGGCGATCACGAAGCTTTTCCAGCGGTCGACGCTGACCACACCGAGGTTTGGCACCAGGGTGGTGAACGGGTAGTCGGCGACTTTCGGCTTGGCGGCCGAGACCGAACGGATAAAGGTACTTTTGCCAGCGTTCGGCAGGCCCAACAGGCCTACGTCGGCGAGTACTTTCATTTCCAGCTTCAGGTCACGCTGCTCGCCGGGCTTGCCAGGGGTGGTCTGGCGTGGCGCACGGTTGGTACTGGACTTGAATCGGGTGTTACCCAGACCGTGCCAGCCGCCCTGTACAACCATCAGCTTCTGGCCGGCCTTGGTCAGGTCGCCAATCACTTCCTGGGTAGCGGAGTCGATGATCGTGGTGCCGACCGGTACGCGCAGTACCAGGTCTTCGCCTTTTTTACCGGTGCAGTCGGTGCTGCCGCCGTTGGAGCCACGCTCGGCATCGAAGTGCCGGGTGTAACGGTAGTCGACCAGGGTGTTGAGGTTTTCGTCGGCCATCATGTAGATGGAACCGCCGTCACCGCCGTCACCGCCGTTGGGGCCACCGTTTTCGATGAACTTTTCGCGACGGAAACTCATGCAACCGTTACCGCCGTCGCCTGCTTTTACTCGGATGGAAACTTCATCAACGAACTTCATAACAAAACGCCCCTCGCCGCACGGACGAGCTTAAAAAACCAAGACATAAGACTCTTGCAAAAATGAGCGTAGAGACCTCTATCAGCACCTGCAAATCCAGCGCTGGAGCCCATCACAAACAGCTTTGCAAGAGACTCACCCCACAAACGAAAAAGCCCCGTCGCGAGACAGGGCTTTTCCAGCGATCGCGCAATTAAGCGGCGACAACGCTCACGTAACGGCGGTTGAACGCGCCTTTTACTTCAAACTTGATCACGCCTTCGATTTTAGCGAAGAGGGTGTGATCTTTACCCATGCCAACACCGTAACCGGCGTGGAATTGGGTGCCGCGCTGACGCACGATGATGTTGCCCGGAATGATTTTCTGGCCGCCATACATCTTCACGCCAAGGCGTTTGGCTTCTGAGTCGCGACCGTTACGGGTACTACCACCAGCTTTTTTGTGTGCCATGAGTCAATTCTCCTAGTGAGGAATTAGGCTGAAATTAAGCCTGAATACCGGTGATTTTGATCTCGGTGTACCACTGGCGGTGGCCCATACGCTTCATGTGGTGCTTACGACGACGGAACTTGATGATGCGGACTTTATCGTGACGACCTTGGGAGATCACTTCAGCCACAACGGTAGCGCCAGCAACAACTGGAGCGCCGATGTTCACGTCATCGCCATTGGCGACCAACAGAACGCGATCAAAGGTAACGGATTCGCCAGTAGCGACTTCCAGTTTTTCGATCTTCAGGTATTCACCTGGGGCGACCTTGTATTGCTTGCCACCAGTAACAATTACTGCGTACGACATGGTATTTCTCCGATAATCCTGCTCACCCAGCGCTTTATAAGAAAAGGTATTGGCTGGCATGGCTGCATGGGATGGACGTCCCGAATGCAATTGCGTAAGGCAGGTGCTGCCCAGGAAGTTCAGGGTGCGCGATTGTACGCAAGCTATAAGAGGCTTGCAAGTGGCTGTCTATCGCGCCTTGACACTACGGGGTCAGGGTCCTAGCATGCCGCGCAACCCTTCTGGAGCGACTGTCGCTGATGCAACCCCAAGCTTTCTACCGCGCGGTCGCGGACGATTTTAGCGCCGTCGACGGCATCATCAAGCAGCAGCTGACGTCTAAAGTGCCGCTGGTCTCCAAAATTGGCGACTATATTACGTCGGCGGGCGGTAAACGCCTGCGTCCTTTATTAGTGTTGCTGTGTGGCAAGGCCCTGGGCCGCGAAGGCGATGACCTGCGCCTGCTGGCCGCTACCATCGAATTCCTGCACACCGCCACCCTGCTGCATGACGACGTGGTCGACATGTCCGGCATGCGCCGTGGCCGCGAGACCGCCAATGCGATGTGGGGCAACGCCCCGAGCGTACTGGTGGGCGACTTCCTGTACTCGCGCTCGTTCGAAATGATGGTCGAGCTGGGCTCGATGCCGGTGATGAAGATTCTTTCACAGGCCACGCGCATCATCGCCGAAGGCGAAGTGTTGCAGCTGTCGAAAGTCCGCGACGCCAGCACCACTGAAGAAACCTATATGGAAGTGATTCGCGGCAAAACCGCGATGCTCTTCGAAGCCTCGACCCACAGCGCCGCCGCCCTGTGTGGCGCCACCGCCGAACAGGCCGAAGCGCTGCGCACCTTTGGCGATCACCTGGGCGTGGCCTTCCAACTGGTAGACGACCTGCTCGACTACCGTGGCGATGCGGAAACCCTGGGCAAGAACGTCGGTGACGACCTCGCCGAAGGCAAGCCGACCCTGCCACTGATCTACACCATGCGCGAAGGTACGCCGGAACAGGCGGCCCTGGTGCGCAAGGCGATCCAGAAAGGCGGCATCGAAGACCTGGAAAGCATCCGCGCTGCCGTGGAAGCCTCGGGCTCGCTGGACTACACCGCGCAACTGGCGCGTGACTACGTGGCCCGTGCAATCAAGTGCCTGGAAGCCCTTCCAGCCAGCGAATACCGGGACGCCCTGGTTGAGCTGAGTGAGTTTGCGGTCGCGCGTACTCACTAAGTCAGACCTGCAAACGCAGACCAATGTGGGAGGGGGCTTGCCCCCGATAGCGGTAGATCAGCCAGCCTCTGTATAGACTGGCACACCGTCATCGGAGGCCAGCCCCCTCCCACATTTAGATTTCATACAACCTGTAAGACCACAAAACCCTATATAATGTGCGACTTTTAGTCATCCTGACTCTCAAGGAGCTTTAGTGAGCACGTTGCCACCCTGCCCGAAATGTAATTCCGAATACACCTACGAAGACGGCGCCCAGCTGATCTGCCCGGAATGCGCCCACGAGTGGTCCGCCAATGCCGAAGCTGACGTGGCGGGCGACGAAACCGTGAAGAAAGACTCTGTAGGCAATGTCCTGCAGGACGGCGACACCATCACCGTGATCAAGGACCTCAAGGTCAAGGGCACCTCCCTGGTGGTCAAGGTCGGCACCAAGGTCAAGAACATCCGCCTGTGCGACGGCGACCACGATATCGATTGCAAGATCGACGGTATCGGCCCAATGAAACTCAAGTCCGAGTTCGTGCGCAAAGTCTGAATCCGTTGCTTCCATCCCGCGCCCGCCGCGGGATGGCGTTTTGCCCTCCCGTTTGACCGATCTCAATATCCACACAGAAAAACCCGGAAATCGCCAATAGGCACTTGCTATTCTACGAATAAGAATTATTCTCATTGAAACTCATCAAGGAGATGCGACCCATGACTTATTTGATAGATGCCTGGCTGGACCGCCCACACCCCTACCTGCGGATCCTGCATCGGGAAACCGGTGAAGTCTGTGCTGTGCTGGAAGAAGAAGCGCTGAGTGAACTGCAGGACCAGGGCGACCTGGACGTAAACGGCCTGAGCTCGAGTGAACCCGGTGTGCTGAAAGAGGTGGTGCGTAACTTGTTTCTGTTCTGCTATGCCCGAGCGTTGCGCCCGGCGACAGAGCTCAATGGCAAGTTTCATCCATGAGCCACTACGCAAAACCTGTGGTTGTGGGTCTTATGTGGGAGCGGGCTTGCTCGCGAAAGCGGAGTGTCAGCTACAGATAAGCTGACAGATCCAACGCCTTCGCGAGCAAGCCCGCTCCCACACAAGCCCAGCACCCACAGTCAGCAGGTCTTACAGAACGTCGAGCAGCTCGACGTCGAACACCAGAACGCTGTGCGGCGGGATGCTGCCAACGCCTTGAGCGCCGTAAGCCAGTTCGCTCGGCACGTACAGACGCCATTTGCTGCCGGCATTCATCAGTTGCAGGGCTTCGGTCCAGCCGGCGATCACGCCGCCTACCGGGAATTCTGCAGGCTGGCCACGCTCGTAGGAGCTGTCGAACACAGTGCCGTCGATCAGGGTGCCGTGGTAGTGGGTGCGCACTTGGTCTTCGCGGGTCGGCTTGGCGCCGGTACCTGCAGTCAACACTTCAAATTGCAGGCCGGAAGCCAGGGTGGTGATGCCATCACGCTTGGCGTTTTCAGCCAGGAATGCCAGGCCAGCACCCGCTGCTGCTTCGGCCTTGGCCGCCGCTTCGGCTTGCATGATTTCGCGGATGACTTTGAAGCTGGCAGCCATTTGCTCTTGATCAACACGGCTTGGCTGGCCGGCGAACGCGTCGGTCAGGCCTGCCAGGATGGCGTCCAGGCTCACACCCGGTGGCGGGTTGTCGCGCAGTTGGTCGCCCAACTGACGGCCGATACCGTAGCTGACGCGGGTTTCGTCGGTGGACAGATTAACTTCGGACATGAAGAGGCTCCGCTGTAGGGCTGCGCTGAAAACACCGGTTTCCTGCGCCGCCCAGAACTAAAAGGGCCAGCAGACTAGCACACAAGACCCGCTCCTGATGAGCCCCCCTCGGCAGCGCACCCGCCTGATGGCGACCCTTCGTCGCACCTGTGAGAAAAGCATTTCAGATTCATTTCTTGCCGCCGATAAAGGCCTACAAACATTGGCTGGCTCAAACAACAACACCGTCCAGCAAACAGACATCATTCTTGCGGAGCATTCGATGAACAGCTGGTTCGGTAACATCAGCGTCAACCTCAAACTGGGCCTGGGCTTCGGCCTGGTGCTTGTCCTCACCTCGATCCTGGCCCTCACCGGCTGGACCAGCCTGGGCGGTCTGATCGACCGCAGTAATTGGATGAGCGACATCACCCAGCTCAACGCCTCGCTGACCAAGCTGCGCATCGTGCGCCTGCAATACATGCTGGCCAACGGCGACGAAGCCGTGGCGCAGAACGTACAGACCAACCTGGATGCCTTCGCTGCCAAGCAACAGAAACTCCTGGACACCTTTAAGAGCCCGGAAAACCTCAAGCTGCTCAACGAGCAGAAAGCCATCATTACCGCGTATCAGCAATCCCTGAACAAAATGCGCGAGGCCTACCGTAACGGCAACGCGTCGCGCCAAGTGATGGGCGACAAGGCTGACATAGCCAACGCACAGATCAACGCGCTGGAAACCAGCGTCAAGCAAATGCCTGACAGTGCGGAGCACCTTGCACAGTTCCAGGCCGTGGCCGACGCCAAGATGCAATTCCAGCTGGCTCGCTACGAAGTACGCGGCTACACCGGCAACGTCAACGCGGATACCGAAGCCCGCGCCGCCGCACAGATTGAAAAAGCCATCGCCGGCTTGAAGGACCTCAGCGCGGCATTCGGCGCCAGCCAGCAGAGCGCGTTGACCGCACTGGAAACCGCTCTTGGTGCCTATCGCACGGCCGTACAGAACTACAAGGCGGCCAACGCCAACATCGTGTCTGCCCGTGCGGAAATGACCACACAGGGTGCCGATATTGTCACCATCAGCGACAAGCTCTACGACATCCAACTGGATCGCCGTGATGCCGAAAGCGCCCAGGCCCGCAGCCTGCAATTGATCAGCACGTTGCTCGCCCTGCTGGTAGGCGTCATTGCCGCCCTGGTGATTACCCGCCAGATTACCCGCCCAATCCAGGAAACCCTGGCTGTCGTGGAGCGCATTGCTTCGGGCGACCTGAGCCACAACATCCAGGTGACCCGCCGCGACGAACTGGGCGTGCTGCAACAAGGCATCCAGCGCATGGGCACCACGTTGCGCGAACTGATCAGCGGCATCCGCGACGGCGTCACCCAGATTGCCAGCGCCGCTGAAGAGCTGTCGGCCGTGACCGAGCAGACCAGCGCCGGCGTCAACAGCCAGAAGATCGAGACCGACCAGGTCGCCACCGCCATGCATGAAATGACTGCGACCGTACAGGAAGTGGCACGCAACGCCGAGCAGGCCTCCCTGGCCGCCGCCGATGCTGACGGCCAGGCCCGCGCTGGCGACAAAGTGGTGGCCGAAGCCATCGCCCAGATCGAACGCCTGGCGGCCGAAGTGGCGCGCTCCACCGACGCCATGACGCACCTGCAACAAGAGAGCAACAAGATCGGCAGCGTGATGGACGTGATCAAGGCCGTAGCCGAACAGACCAACCTGCTGGCCCTCAACGCCGCGATCGAAGCGGCCCGTGCCGGTGAAGCCGGTCGTGGGTTTGCCGTGGTGGCCGACGAAGTGCGTGGCCTGGCCCAGCGCACACAGAAGTCCACCGAAGAAATCGAAGGCCTGGTCGCCGGTTTGCAGAACGGCACCCAGCAAGTCGCCAACGTGATGAACAACAGCCGCAGCCTCACCGACAGCAGCGTCGAACTGACGCGCAAGGCCGGTGTGTCCCTGGAGAACATCACCCGTACGGTGTCGAACATCCAGTCGATGAACCAGCAGATCGCCGCCGCCGCCGAGCAACAAAGCGCCGTGGCCGAAGAGATCAGCCGCAGCATCGTCAATGTGCGTGACGTGTCGGAACAGACCGCTACCGCGAGTGACGAGACGGCAAAATCGAGTGTGGAACTGGCGCGTTTGGGTAGCCAGTTGCAGCAGATGGTCAGCCACTTCCGGGTTTAACAAACCAAAAGGCCGCCTCTCAGGTGCACGTCAGTGTTCCTGTGAGGCGGCAACCCCAGCCGCAAACTGGGATTGCAAAAAAAACCGCCTATCAAGGCGGTTTTTTATTACCTGCGATTTGCCCTTCAGCCCTCGCCTTCCTCGACAAACACCACCCGATTGCCGAATGGGTCCTTGATGCTCATCTCCCGCGAGCCCCAGGGCGTTGCCTCAACTTCAGGCTTGGCATAACGGTAGTCCTTGCCCTGCAATTGCTGCTGGTATGCGTCCACGCCTTGCGCCTGAATCCGCACTGCCGCCCCTGGCGAAGCATCGCCATGGTGCTCGGACAGATGCAGCACGCAGTCACCCAACGACACTTGCAGATACAAGGGGAAATTCGCCTCGAAGCGATGCTGCCAATCGACCTTGAACCCCAGGAAGTCGACGTAGAACTCCAACGCCTTGGCCTCGTCGAAAATGCGCAAAATGGGGGTGACTTTTCCTAAGTGCATGGCAACCGCTCCGTGTATGAAAGCGCCCACTATAGAGGCGAAAACCCACTACGCAAATCCCCGCTACGCGCCAGGAACCGCCCCGACCGCTGACCATTCGCCTGCCCGTCGCTATAGCTCAACACCCCGTTTACCCACACCCCCTCAATGCCCTCTGCCGCGCGCTGCGGCTGTTTGAAATCTGCCACATCGCGTACCCGCAGCGGGTCGAACAACACCAGGTCGGCCCAGTGCCCTGCGCGCACTTCACCGCGCTCAGCCAGACCGAATCGCGCGGCCGACAGGCCCGTCATCTTGTGCACCGCCGTGTGCAACGGAAACAACCCGACATCCCGGCTGAAATGCCCCAACACCCGTGGAAATGCGCCCCACAAACGCGGGTGCGGAAACGGGTCTTCCGGCAACCCATCCGAGCCCACCATTGACAACGGATGCGCGAGGATACGTCGTACATCCGCCTCGTCCATGCCGTAGTACACCGCCCCCGCCGGTTGCAGGCGACGTGCTGCGTCCATCAGCGAAACGTCCCACTCGGCGGCGATGTCCTGCAAGTCGCGCCCGCCTACTTCCGGGTGCGGCGTGGACCAGGTAATAGTGATACGAAATGCATCGGTGACTTGCTTGAGATCCAGGGTCGAAGAACTGGCCGCATACGGATAGCAATCACAACCCACCGGGTGGGTTTTCGCCGCTAGCTCAAGGGCCGCCAGCAGCTGCGGACTACGCCCCCAGTTACCCGCGCCGGCACATTTAAGGTGGGAAATGATCACCGGCGCCTTGGCATGCCGGCCAATCAGGAAGGCCTCGTCCATCGCCTCCAGCACCGGCTCGAACTCGCTGCGCAAATGGGTGGTGTATACCGCGCCGAAGGCCGTGAGTTCTTCACTCAGTTGCAGCACCTCATCGGTGTCGGCATTGAACGCGCTGGCGTAGGCCAGGCCGGTGGATAAACCCAGGGCGCCAGCCTCCAGGCTTTGTTGCAATTGCACGCGCATGGCGGCAATTTCAGCCGGGCTGGCGGTGCGGTGCAGGTCGTCCATATGGTTACTGCGCAGCGCTGTGTGGCCGATCAACGCCGCGACGTTGACGGCCGGGTGAGCGTTTTCTACGGCGGCGCGGTAATCGGCAAAACGCGGGTAGGTGAATGCTTCGCGCTTGCCCAGCAGGTTCATCGGGTCCGGCGGCTCGCTGCGCAAACTCACCGGCGATGCGCTGATGCCGCAGTTGCCGACAATCACCGTGGTCACGCCCTGGCTGAGCTTGGGCAGCATCTGCGGGTGGCGGATCACCACGGTGTCGTCGTGGGTGTGCACGTCGATAAACCCCGGTGCCAGCACGCGGCCCGTGCCATCGATTTCATGCGTGGCCTGCGCGGTTGCCAGGTCGCCGATCGCTTCGATGCGCCCGTCGCGCAAGCCCACATCGGCGACATAACCTGGCGTGTTGCTGCCATCTATGATCAGCGCCTGGCGAATCAGCGTGTCGTACTTCATATCAGTCTCCAAGCGGCAGGCTGTCGGGGCCGCCGCGATAATCGTCCAGGGCCAGCTTGATCCGGCGCAGGCGCTCCTGGTTGTCGTCGGGCATGGCCAGCGCCAGCTCGGTGGCGAGCAGGTCGATGGCCAGCAGCATGCCGTAGCGCGCCGCCGTGGGTTTGTAGATAAAACTGGTTTCGGCCGGTTGCAGCGGCAGCACCACATCCGCCAATTGGGCCAAGGGTGAGTCGGCCAGGGTGATGGCGATGATGCGCGCGTCGTAGTTGCGCGCCAGTGCCACCACGTCCAGCAACTCGGGGGTGCGGCCGGTGAGCGAGCAGACGATCAGCGCGTGCTCGGGGCCCAACGTGGCGGCCGTGACACGCATCATCAGCGGGTCATGACTGGCTGCAATCGGGTAACCCAGACGCACCAGGCGCACCTGCAATTCGTCGCTGCACAGGCTCGATGGGCCGCCCATGCCGAACGCGTGAATCATCCGCGCCTTGCCGAGCAGGCTGACCGCATCCACAAAGCTGGCCTGATTAAAACCCGACAGGTGCTGACGCAAGGTCGCTTCAATGTCACCGAGGATCTGCCGGTGAAACGCCGACTGCTCCGGCAACCCCGCCGGGTCGAGGAAACGACTGCCGACGCCACTGGCCTGCGCCAATTGCAGGCGCAAGTCGCGCAAATCACGGCAACCCACGCTGCGGGCAAACCGCGACAAAGTGGCCGTGCTGACCTCGGCGCGCTGCGACAACTCTTCCAGGCTGGCCGACGCGGCAAAGCCCACGTCATCCAGCATCAGCTTGGCGATACGCCCTTCGCCGGCGCTGAAAGAGGCCTGGCGGGCGCGGATCTGGTAGAGGATGTCCATGGGGGCTCCGGAGTTACAAAATACAGGACAGACCGTAGGTCAGACCGAACGCGACCACCGAAATCAGCGTCTCCAATACGGTCCAGGTCTTGAAGGTCTGGATCACCGTCATATTGAAGTATTCCTTGATCAGCCAGAAGCCGCCGTCATTCACGTGGGAAAAGATCACCGAGCCCGCACCGGTAGCCAGCACCAGCAATTCAGGGTGTGGGTAACCCAGGCCCATGGCAACCGGCGCGACCACGCCGGATGCCGTGGTCATGGCCACGGTGGCCGAGCCGGTGGCAATACGCATCAACGCGGCGAACAGCCAGCCCATTACCAGTGGCGACAGGTTGAACGCATGGGCCAGGCCGAGGATTTCATTGGTCACGCCCGCGTCCACCAGGATGCGATTCAACCCGCCGCCCGCGCCCACCAGCAAGGTGATGCTGGCGGTCGGCGCCAGGCATTCATTGGTGAACTTGAGGATCGACTCGCGGTTGAAACCCTGTGCCAGGCCCAAGGTATAGAAACTCACCAGGGTTGCCACCAGCAGCGCGATCACCGAGTTGCCGATAAACAGCAGGAACTGGTTGAGAGCCGTGCCCGGCGTGGAAATCACATTGGCCCAACCGCCGATCATCATCAGCACCACCGGTAACAGGATGGTGCCCATGGTCAGCGCAAAACTCGGCAGACGGGTACGCGGCTCGCGCTCGATGAATTGGCGCTCCAGCGGGTTTTCCGCCGGCAATTGAATGCGCGGCACGATGAACTTGGCATACAGCGGGCCGGCGATGATCGCCGTGGGAATGCCGATGAGGATCGCGTAAAGAACGGTCTGCCCCACCGACGCGTTATACGCCAGCACCGCCATCATTGCCGCCGGGTGCGGTGGCACCAGCGCATGCACCACCGACAACCCGGCGACCATAGGCAGGCCGACCATCAGGATCGACACGCCCACGCGCCGTGCCACGGTAAAGGCGATCGGCACCAGCAACACAAAACCGACCTCGAAAAACAGCGGCAACCCCACCAGGAAGGCAATGCACACCATGGCCCAGTGGGCATTGCGCTCGCCAAAACGGTTGATCAGCGTGCGCGCCACCTGCTCGGCGCCGCCGGACTCGGCCATCATCTTGCCGAGCATGGTGCCCAGCGCCACCACCAGCGCAATATGCCCCAGGGTCTTGCCGACGCCCGCCTCATACGAGCCCATGACGGTGTCCGCCGGCATCCCGGCCATCAGCGCCAGGCCGATGGACACCAGGGTGATGACGATAAACGGGTTGAGTCGGTAACGTGCAATCAGCACGATCAATGCAATGATGGCGATGGCAGCATATGCCAACAGCCCAAAGCCCGGTGATGCGGCCATGCGGTACTCCTCGGAAAGGGTCACGTCGAATTGGTTGTGAAACTCATAAATCATTACCGAGGAGTATTTTCAATTTTTATGAAAGTAATTTTCGCCCAGGGATAAGCGCTGTCGCAGCGGGATATGCCCGACGCCAGTGCATGAAAATTCGGGGGGTGTTCTTACATGAAGTTTTTTGTCGCGTGGAAACTCAATGGCCAGGGCCGAGTCTCACAGGGCAGCCTTTTTCACCACCAGGAAAGCCAACAATGAAGCGCAAGACCCTGCTAGTTCCTTTCGCCGCCAGCGCGCTGCTCTTGGCGGTTTGCGGCAGCGCCGCGGCCGCCGACAATGCGGCCTTGAAAAAATGCATGGACAGCGCCAACACCACCGCCGACATGGTGGGCTGCAACGCCAAGGAAGCCAAAGTGCAGGACGATCGCTTGAACCGCGCCTACAAGACCGCCCTCGCCGCCCAGGAAGGCCCACGCAAACAACAGCTGCAAGACGTGCAGCGCCTGTGGATAAAGTACCGTGATGCCAATTGCGCCTTCGCCGGCAGCGCCACCGGCGGCACCATCGACCAGGTCAACGGCTCGGGCTGCGTGCTGGACATGACCCAGACCCGCGCCCAAGAGTTGGAAGACCTGGTCGGGCCGTGATTTTGTGGCGAGGGAGTTTGCTCCCGTTGGGCTGCGTAGCGGCCCCACGATTTTGGGAGTGCTACGCACTCCAGCGGGCGCAAATTCCCTCGCCACAGAGGCTCAGTCAGTCGTGATGCACCCGGGCGCGCTTGAGCAACTTTTTGCAGCGCTCCGACAAGTGCAGCACCCGCAGATGCTTGCCGGCCTTGGTGTAGCGCTCGCGCAGGGTCATCAGCGCAGCAATCGCTGAATAATCGACAAAGCTCAGGTGGCGGCAATCCAGCGTCACCTGGGGCGGGTCATTGGCCGGGTCGAATCGGTTCAAAAACGGCGTGGTCGAGGCAAAGAACAAGGTGCCGTGCAGGCGATAGAGCTTGCTGCCGTCGGCTTCCAGGTGCTCATCGGCATACAGCTCACGGGCTTGTTGCCAGGCAAAGTTCAGCGCGGCTATCACAATGCCGCAGAGCACTGCGGTGGCCAGGTCGGTGAATACGGTGATCACGGTGACCGCGAGAATGACCAACACATCATTGAGCGGGACTTTGTTGATGACCCGCAGCGACGCCCAGGCGAAGGTCTGCTGCGACACCACAAACATCACCCCGACCAGCGCGGCCAGCGGAATCCGCTCGATCAGCGGTGACAGAAACAGAATGAACAGCAGGATCATCACCCCGGCAAACACCCCGGAGAAACGCCCGCGCCCGCCGGAGCTCAAGTTGATCACGGTTTGTCCGATCATCGCGCAACCGCCCATGCCGCCAAACAGCCCCGAGACCATATTCGCCGCGCCCAGCGCCACGCTTTCGCGGTCGGGGTAGCCACGGGTTTCGGTGATTTCATCGGTGAGGTTCAGGGTCAGCAGAGTTTCCAGCAAGCCAACCATGGCCATCAGGAACGCGTAAGGCGCAATGATGGTGAGGGTTTCCAGGGTCCAGGGGATCTGCGGCAGTGCAAAGCTCGGCAGGCCACCGGCGATGTGGGCCATGTCGCCCAGGGTGCGGGTCGGCAGGCCGAGCAGGTACACCGCCAGGCCCACGCCCAGAATCGCCACCAGGGCCGGCGGTACTGCGCGAGTGAGGCGCGGCAACAAGTAGACGATGGCCATGGTCACCAGCACCAGGCCGGTCATCACATACAACGGCGTGCCGCTCAGCCAGGTTTCACCGCTCTTGAAATGCTCCAACTGTGCCAGCGCAATAATGATCGCCAGGCCGTTGACGAACCCCAGCATCACCGAGTGCGGCACCATGCGCACCAGTTTGCCCAGGCGCAGCAGGCCGAATGCGACCATGATCAGCCCGCCCAGCAGCACCGTGGCCAGCAAGTATTCCACACCGTGCTGCACCACCAACGCGACGATCACCACCGCCATCGAGCCGGCCGCGCCGGACACCATGCCAGGCCGGCCGCCGAACAACGCCGTGAGGGTGCAAATGATAAAGGCGCCGTAAAGCCCCATCAGCGGGTTGAGGTGGGCCACCAGGGCAAAGGCGATGCATTCGGGCAGTAACGCGAAAGACGTAGTGAGGCCGGCCAGGGCATCGGCGCGCAGACGGGTGAGGTTCATGGGGTACCAGGGCGTTGCGGGGGATAAGGCGGGGAATGGTACGGAATTGCGGCGGGTGGGGCCAGTAATGTGTAACAACAGATGGACCGAGTGGCCTTCTTCGCGAGCAAGCCCGCTCCCACACTGACCGAGTTCCAACTTTGGAATGCAGTCAAATGTGGGAGCGGGCTTGCTCGCGAAGAAGGCACCACAGTCTCAAGCGAACATCACACCATCTCGTTGCGAATCCACTCCACCACCGACGTCCGCTTCGGCGCCCAACCCAGCAGTTCGCGGGCATGCTTGCCACGCACTCGGCTGTTCGAACCCAGGCCGTAATTGGCCATTTCATAACCCCATTCGGCTTCAGCCTCGGCCAATGGCCAATCCTGCGGCTGGCCCAGGTTCAGGGCCTCGGCGATGGCTTTGGTCATGTCGATAAACGCCGCTTCGCTGCTTTCCACAAAGTAGAACGTGCCCGGGACATTCTTGGTCAACGCCAGCAGGTACAGCGCCACCACGTCTTCGATATGCACGTTGGACCAGATGTTCTGCCCGCTGCCCACGTGGCGCACCACCCCACTCTTGCGCGCCTGCTTGAGCAAACGTGGCAATTGCACGCTGTCACGCTTCACGCCCAGGCTGTGGCCGTAGATCAGGGTGTTGCAGATCACCGCCGAATTCACGCCGTCGTTGGCGGCGGCCAGGATCAGGTTGTCGATGGCCACGCGGGCGGCCTTGTCGACGGTCGGCTCAGGCAGGTTGTCTTCAAAGTAGATGACATCGCTGGCCTTGCCGCCCGACGCGTCGCCGACAATGCTCGAACCGCTGGTGTGCAGGAACGGCTTGTTCGAGCCTTTCAGGGCGGCCAGCAAGGTTTCCACGGCGGCACGATGGTCGCTGCTCGCGGCGTTGATCACCGCATCGGCCTTGTTGGCCTGCTCGGTCAGTACGGCGCTGTCGTCGAGGCTGCCGATCACCGGGGTAATGCCCAGTGCGGTCATTTCCGCGGCTTGGTCGGCGCTGCGTACCAGCCCGGTGACGTGATGGCCGGCCTTGACCAGGCCGGTGGCGATGGAACCGCCGATAAAGCCGGCGGCGCCGGTGACGAATACGTTCATGGAAGTCTCTCCTGACGGGGTAAGTGATGGGGCCAGTATCAAGGACCCGTCCCTGGCGAATAAGACCCGCTTGCCCAATTCAATCTTGCGCGCCGGTCACGAATCAGCAGGCGTACCGCACCAGCTTGGCTTGAATGAAGTCCAGGAAGCACTGGATTCGCAGCGCCAATTGCGAGTTGCGGTAGAACACCGCGTGAATCGGCTGGCGATAACCGCTGTTGTAGGCTTCCAGCACCGGCACCAGGCGCCCGGCGTTGATATCTTCGATGGTCATGAAGTTGGACAAGCAGCAAATGCCCTGCCCCTCCAGCGCCAGCTGCCGCAGGGTTTCGCCGCTGGAGGCGGCAATGCTCGGCTGGATCAGCCAGCGGTCGCCTTCCACATGGCGCAGCGGCCAGTGGTTGAGGGTCTCGGTCTGGGTGAAGCCCAACAAGGTGTGGTCCGCCAACTCGGCCACCGTAGACGGCGTGCCGAACTGCTTAAGGTAGTCGGGGCTGGCGAGGATATGCAGCGGCGTACAGCCCAGGGAGCGGGCATGCAAGGTGGAGTCGGCCAGGGCGCCAATGCGAATGGCGATATCGGTGCTCTGCTCGAGCAGGTCGATGATCAAGTCATCGCTGTTCAGCTCCAGCTGGATATCCGGGTACAAGCTACGGAATTCGGCGATGTACGGCACGATCCCATGCAGCATGAAGGGCACGGCAGCATTGATGCGCAGGCGCCCGGCCGGTTTTTTCTGGCGTGACGACAGGCGCTCTTCCAGCTCCTCCATCTGCGCCAGGATCACCTTGGCCTGTTCGAAGAAGTACTTGCCCTCTTCGGTCAGGTCCATCCGCCGCGTGGTGCGGTTGATCAGCGTGGTGTCGAGCTTGGCTTCCAGGCGCGACAAGGTGCGGCTGACCGCCGACGGCGTCTGCCCGATCTGCTCAGCCGCCGCGGAAATCGAGCCGCACTCAATCACGCTGACGAAGATCTGTAACTCATCGGATCGGGCTTTCACAGGCTGTCCTCGTTATCGATTCCCGCCAGCTTACACCGAGAGGTTGAACACCTGCGCCAGATGCTGCTCGTAGCACGCGACGGCGGCGTCGTGCAGGGTGGCGTTGTAGCGTCCGTCGGAATGCGCGAATTTCTTGCCGCCGTTGAGCAGAAGGACTTTTTTCATGGGAGGGAATTCAGAAGGTTAGAAAGGTCTGGGTGACAGACTATCGACTCGACCCTCTGGGAATAAGCAGCAGCACGGCAAAATGCATTTGATCAAAATGCACGAATAACTCGACACTCGTGAATTACCCACCGATCAACAAATGGCCACCCAACAGTGCCATGCCGACAAAAAACACCCGCTTGAACAACACCGCACTGATGCGCTGGCGCAGCACCTGTCCGAGCCACATCCCCAGCAGCGCGGGCACCAGGGCCAGCAAGGAGGCACTGACTTCGCCGCCGCCCAGCGTGCCGCGCCAGGCCAACCCGGCGGCCAGCGCCAGGGTGGACACGGTGAACGACAGCCCCAATGCCTGCACCAGTTGGTCGCGGTTCAGGCCCAGTGCCTGCAGATAAGGCACCGCCGGAATCACAAATACGCCCGTGGCCGAGGTGATAACCCCTGTGATCAGCCCACATAACGGGCCCAACCAGCGCTCGGTCTGAGGCTTCACCTTGAACGTTGGCAGGAATAGCCCGCTCAACGCATACACCAATAAAGCACCACCCAATGCACGCACCACCCAGTGGCCACCGTCCATGCCCAGCCACAACGTGCCGAGCCCGGTGCCGAGGAAAATCAGCAGCAGCATCGGCCATAGGCGTTTGAGCAACGCGCTCAGGTGGCCGCCGAATGCCAGTTGCCACAGGTTGGTGACGGTCGACGGGATGATCAGCAACGCCGCAGCCTGCGCCGGCAGCATAGCCAGGCCGAGCATGCCCATGGCGACGGTGGGCAGGCCGAGGCCGATCACGCCCTTGACGGTGCCGGCCAGCAGAAAGGTGCCGATCACCAGCAGGGTCAAGGTGAGGCCGAGGTTTTGGTAGAACGCTAGGAAGGTATTCATGGGGGAATTGTGGAGGTTTTCGATAGCGTCGGAAATTCGCCATATACTGAGGCAGCCTCTTGTTTAATGTGAGGCTGATGCAGTCATCGGGGGCAAGCCCCCTCCCACACTCTGTACTGTGAATACATCCAAATGTGGGAGGGGGCTTGCCCCCGATGGCGCCAGTCCAGTCACCGAAGAGCTTCAGCCATGCACTTTGACCTGATCGACCTGCGCCTCTACCTGCATATCCTCGATACCGGCAACATCACCGCTGGTGCGGCGCGCAGCCATTTATCCCTGGCCGCCGCCAGCGCGCGCATCCGGGCGATGGAGGCTTCGCTGGGCATCGAGTTTCTGCAGCGCGGCCGCCGCGGCGTCACGCCAACACCCGCCGGCAAGGCCCTGGCCCGCCACGCGCGCCTACTGCTGCAACAAGCCGATCACCTGCAACAAGACCTGGCCGAATACGCCAACGGCGTCAAAGGCCAGGTACGCCTGCTGTGCAACACCACCGCCCTCAGCGAATACCTGCCGGAGCTGCTGGCGGATTTCTTGCGCGAACACCCCAACCTCGACATTGACCTGCAAGAGTTGCCCAGCCTGCGCATCACTCAGGCCCTGCGCCAAGGCACGGCAGACCTCGGGATCATTTCCGACGCGGTAGACACCCACGGCCTGCAGACCCTGGCGTTTCGCGACGACCCGCTGGTGCTGATCATGCCCCTCGACCACCCACTGACCACCGCCAGTTTTATCGACAGCCTGCAATACGACTACGTGGGTCTGACCGCCAACAGCGCACTCTCGGTGTACCTGGAGGAACAGGCGCTGCACGCGGGCTTTCGCTTGCAAACGCGGATCCGCGCCGAGGGCTTTGATGGGGTGATCCGCATGGTCGCCCGCGGCGCCGGCCTGGGCATCGTGCCCCAGGCTGCGTTGGCGCGCGGGCCGGCGCGACCCAACGTCAAGGCCCACCCACTGCAAGAGGATTGGGCCTGCCGCAAGCTGCTGTTATGCGCGCGCTCGTTCGAACAACTGCCTGGCTACGCCAAGGCTTTGTTCGACGCCTTGGCCCTGCCCCTGAAGAACCCGTAATACACCGCCGACAGAATCACCAGGAACGGCACACCAAACACCAGGGTCATCTTGAATGCGTCGGTGAAATACGTGGTGATCATCACCGCGCCCATCAGCACCAGGCCAAGCACGGTGCTGTAGGGAAACAGGCGCAACTCAAAAGACAGTTTCGCCCCGCCATGGCGCTTGCGATAGCGACGGAAAAACAGGTGCGTGAGGAAGATCATGAACCAGGTGAAGATCGCGCCAAACATCGAGATCGCCATCATCAGGGTGAACGAGCTTTCCGGGTACACCACGTTCAGCAACGTCGCCAGGGCGATGCCCGAGCTGGACAGCAGCAACGCATTCAGCGGGATGCCGCTCTTGCTCAAGGCGCCCATGGACTTGGGCGCAAAGCCGGCGCGGGACAAGCTGAACATCATGCGCGTGGTGATATAGAGCTGGCTGTTCATCGCCGAGAGTGCAGCGATCAGGATCACGAAATTCATCACCCCGGTGGCACCGGGTATGCCGATGGTTTGCATCACCGTGACAAACGGGCTCTGGGCCTGGCCGGCCTGGTTCCACGGCACGATGGCCAGCATCAGCGCCAGGGTCAGCAGGTAAAACACCACCAGGCGCACGATGGTCGCGCGAAAAGCCTTCTTCACCGCCTGTTCCGGGTCAGCCGCTTCACCGGCCGCCACGGCGATCATTTCCACGCTCAAATAGCTGAAGATCGACACGATTACCGCGATCCACATCCCGCTCAGCCCATGCGCGAAAAAGCCGCCGTGGGCCGTGTAGTTCTGCACGCCGTAGTCCGGGTTGCCGGAGCCGAACACCACATACACCGCGAGGATGATGAAGCCGACGATGGCGCTGATCTTGATGGTGGAGAACCAGTATTCGAAATTGCCGAAGGTCTTCACGCTGATAGCATTGAGCAGGATCAGCACGCTGGAAAACGACACGATCCACACCCACTCCGGCACGTTGGCGAACCAGTACTTCATGTACATCGCCACCGCCGTGACCTCGGCGCCCACCGCCAGCACAATCGCCGCCCAGTAGGCATAGCGCACCAGGAAGCCGGCCAACGGGCTGATATAGAACTCGGCATACGCGCCGAATGAGCCCGAGGTGGAGTGGGCCACCGTCATCTCCGCCAGGCAACCCATCAGCAACAGGGTGATCAAGGCGCCGATGGCATAGCTCACCAGCACACTCGGGCCGGCATAACCGATGGCATAGGCGCTGCCCATGAACAGCCCGGTGCCGATGGCGCCACCGATGGCGATCATGCTCATCTGGCCGGAAGTGAGCTGGCGCCGCAGGCCCAGTTCGCGGTGGGTGATCTCGGCAAAGCCGTTGTCTGGCGTGGTCACGTTGGTGTGCCCCTTTATTATTGTGATTGCACGATTTTATGGCTAAACACGTCCCCCTGTGGGAGCGGGCTTGCTCGCGAATGCGGTGTGTCAGCCAATGGAAATGTTGACTGACACACCGCATTCGCGAGCAAGCCCGCTCCCACATTTTTGATTCGCGGAGTGTCAGGTCACGCTGTGACGGACTTTGAATTGCGGTTGGTTCCAGGTGTTCTCATCGAGGATTTCACCGAGGATTTCCACCGCGTCAAACACCTCGGTAAAGCTCGTATACAGCGGGGTAAAGCCAAAACGCATGATGCGCGGCTCGCGGTAATCACCGATCACGCCACGGGCGATCAAGGCCTGGATCACCGCATAACCTTCGGGGTGTTCGAAGCTCACGTGGCTGCCGCGACGGGCGTGTTCGCGCGGGGTGATCAGCACCAGGCCATGGGCGGCACAACGCGCTTCCACCAACGCGATAAACAGGTCGGTCAACGCCAGGGATTTACTGCGCAGGCTGGCCATATCGGTCTGTTCGAAAATTTCCAGGCCGCACTCCACCATCGCCAACGACGTGATCGGCTGGGTGCCGCACAAGTAACGTGCGATACCGGCGCTGGGCGCGTAGGTGGATTCCATGGCGAACTGTCGGGTATGCCCAAACCAGCCCGACAGCGGCTGGCGCACCAGGTCCACCAACGCCGGGTTGACCCACACAAACGCCTGGGAGCCAGGCCCGCCATTCAGGTATTTGTAGGTGCAGCCAATCGCATAATCAGCGCCGGCCTGGTGCAGGTCGATGGGCACCGCGCCTGCTGAGTGCGCCAGGTCCCAGATACTCAGCGCGCCGCATTCGTGGCTCAGGGCGGTGAGCGCCTGCATGTCGTACATATAGCCGGTCTTGTAGTTGACGTGGGTGAGCAGCACCACCGCCACGTCGGCGTCGATGGCCTGGGGCAGTTCGTCCGGGCTGTTCACCAGGCGCAGCGAATAGCCCTGTTGCAGTAGCTCGGCCAGGCCCTCGGCGATGTACAGGTCGGTAGGAAAATTGCTTGCTTCACTGACGATGACCTTGCGTGCAGGCGCGCGTTGACGCTGCACACTCAAGGCCGCGCTGAGCACCTTGAACAGGTTGATGGAGGTGGTATCGGTGATCACCACTTCACCGTCGCGCGCCCCAATCAGCGGCGCCAGCCGGTTGCCCAGGCGCTGGGACAACTGCGCCCAGCCGGCGCTGTTCCAACTGCGGATCAAGCCATTGCCCCACTCCTCGGCAATCACCGCCTGCGCCCGCGCCAACGCCGCCACCGGGCGTGCGCCGAGGGAGTTGCCGTCGAGGTAGATCACCCCTTCGGGCAAGGCGAACCGGCGACGCAAGGGCGCCAGCGGGTCTTGGGCGTCGAGGGCTTGGCAGTGGCTTCGAGTGGTCATGGGCAGTCCTGGTTCTTATCAGTGAAGATGGACCAAATAATGAACGAAGATTTACAGAATTTTCGTGCAAAGTGGTGGGTAACAAGCTAATTAAGCTGTAGGAAATTCGAATTTAACCCGAAAACAAGCGGATTTATTCTAACCATGATTCTTGATGCCACCGACCTGCGCCTCCTGCATTTCCTGCAACAGGATGGCCGTATCAGCAACCAGGAACTCGCGGAAAAAGTCGCCCTGTCGCCCTCCGCCTGCCTGCGCCGTTTGCGCCTGCTGGAGAGCGAGGGAATCATCAGCGGCTATCGCGCCGTGCTCAATGCCGAGCAATTGGGGATTGAGCTGGAAGCCATCGTGCACCTGTCGTTACGCCAGGACGTGGAGGATTGGCACGAGACGTTTATCAAGAAGGTGCAGGGTTGGCCGGAGGTAGCCAGTGCCTATGTGATCACCGGCGCCAGCAACTATGTGCTGCGGGTGCAGGCCAGGAATTTGAAGCACTTTTCGGACTTTATCGTGAACCACCTGAACCGCACGGCGGGGGTGATGGATATTCGTTCGGAGATTGTGTTGCAGAAGATCAAGGACCGGGATGAGGTCTTGGACCTGGTCATCCGCAAATGACCAGCCACACCACAAAACCCTGTGGGAGCTGGCTTGCCTGCGATGACGGTGGTGAAGGCACCATCGCCATCGCAGGCAAGCCAGCTCCCACATTTTTTAACCGCGTTCAATCTTCCAGGGCGCGGACTCGCTGCATGCGCTTTTGCTCTACCGGCGCCGACGCGGGCTGCAACTCAAAGTCAAAATCAATCTGCGCAAACCGCCCTTCCACGCCAAACTCCCGCGCCAACTGCTGATCGTCACTGAAGCGAATCTCGGCGATCAATTCATCCCGGGTCGCGTAGGCAAAATCGTCATGCAGGTACGGATCATCCGACAGGTTGATCTGCGTGGTCAGGTGCCGATGCCCCGGCGCCGAAATAAAGAAGTGGATATGCGCCGGCCGCTGGCCGTGGCGCCCGAGTTGGTCGAGCAATTGCTGGGTCGGGCCGGAGGGCGGGCAGCCGTAACCCGAGGGCACGATGCTGCGGAACCGGTAATTGCCCTGGGCGTCGGTCTCGATGCGGCGGCGCAGGTTGAATTCAGACTGGCTCGGATCGAACCAGGAATAGGTGCCGCCGGTGTTGGCCTGCCACACATCGACAATCGCCCCCGCCAACGGCTTGCCATCGGTGTCGCGTACTTGCCCGCGCATAAACAGCGGCGCCGCCGCATCCGTCCCATCATCCAGACGCGCTTCGTACTTGGACAGCGGCGCGCCGGCCACATACAGCGGGCCTTCGATGGTGCGCGGCGTGCCGCCGGATTTGCCGGCTTGTTCGTCGGCAGCGTCCATCAGCAAGTCCAGGTAATGCTCCAGGCCCAGCCCGGCTGCGAGCAAACCCGCCTCCTGGTTCTTGCCCAACTCGTTGAGGTAGTTGACCGCCTTCCAGAACTCTTCCGGGGTCACCTCCAGGTCTTCAATTATATTGACCGTATCGCGCAGGAGCCGGTAGATCAGCGCCTTGGTGCGCGGGTTGCCGGCGTCGTTGAGGTTACCGCTGGCTTCTTCGAGAAACTGTTGGGCGTGGGCAGTCTGGGACAGTCGGATGGACATGGTGCAATCCTCATCTTGTAATTATTAGGTGCAAAACAGGCTCAGCGGTCGTCCTCATGGATCGACGAAGGGTGACGGCACAAGGCGTTCACTTCGATGGCCATGTAAGGGTAGAGCGGCAGTTGCATCAGCAGGTCGTGCAGTTCCTGCACGCTGTCGACGTCAAACACGCTGTAGTTGGCGTAGAGCCCGGCGATGCGCCACAGGTGGCGCCATTTACCCTGCGCTTGCAGGCGCTGCGCCAGGGCTTTTTCTTCGGCCTTGAGGTTAGCTGCGCGTTCGGGGTTCATGTCGACGGGCAGGTTCACAGTCATTTTTACGTGAAACAACATGGCGGGCGCCTCTTAGTGTTTATCACGACGGAAGAACGCCAGGCGCTCTTCATCGATAGCCAGGCCCAGGCCCGGCAAGGTGGAGACATGCAGCTGGAAATCGCGGTAAAGCGGCGGCTCGGTAAGAATGTCTTCAGTCAGCAGCAGCGGGCCGAACAACTCGGTGTCCCACGCCAGCTTGTTCAAGGTCAGAAACGCATGCGCCGAGGCCAGGGTGCCGATGCCGCCTTCAAGCATGGTGCCGCCGTACAGGCCGATGCCCGCCGCTTCGGCAATCGCCGCCGTGCGCAACACCGCGCGGGGCCCGCCATTCTTGGCGATCTTGAGGGCGAACACCGAGGCCGCGCCTTCGCGAGCCAGGTTGAAGGCGTCTTCGACACATTCGATGGATTCATCGGCCATGATCGGCGCCGGGCTCGACCGGTTAAGCCGCGCCATGCCGCTACGGTTGTTGCGCGAGATCGGTTGCTCGATCAGGTCGATAGCGTTGTCGCCCAGCACTTTGCATGCACGCAGGGCCACGGCTTCGTCCCAGGCCTGGTTGACGTCGACGCGCACGCTGGCGCGATCGCCCAAGGCCTTTTTGATCGCAATCACGTGGGCCAGGTCGTGGCTGACTTCACCGGCGCCGATCTTCAATTTGAAGATGCGGTGGCGGCGCAGGTCGAGCATTTTTTCGGCCTCGGCAATGTCTTGTTCGGTGTTGCCGCTGGCCAGGGTCCAGGCCACCGGCAACGCATCGCGCACACGGCCGCCGAGCAGTTCACTGACTGGCAGGTTCAGGCGTTTGCCCAAGGCATCGAGCAAGGCGCTTTCGATCCCGGACTTGGCAAAGGTGTTACCGCGGATGCTGCGCTCCAGGCGCAACATGGCGGCGTTGATATTGCTCGCGTCCTGGCCAACCAGGAGCGGCGCGAAATGCCGGTCGATATTGATTTTGATGCTGTCGGGGCTTTCATTGCCGTAGCTCAAGCCGCCGATGGTGGTGGCTTCGCCGATGCCTTCGATACCGTCAGCGCAACGCACGCGGATGATCACCAGGGTCTGGTTTTGCATGGTGTGCATCGCCAGCTTGTGCGGGCGGATGGTGGGGAGGTCGACGATGATGGTTTCAATCGACTCGATGGCGCAAATCGGCATGGCAATACCCGTTGGGTTCTTTATAGGTTTGAGCCGATTTTGTCCCGCATCTTTCCAGGCTTCCAATATAGAATTAGTCTTAAGCAATACCCTCAAGGTATGAAAGGAGCCATCATGGAACTGCGACACCTGCGCTATTTCCAGGTGCTGGGGGAAACCCTCAATTTCACCCGCGCCGCCGAACGCCTGCACATCGCCCAGCCACCGTTGAGCCGGCAGATCCAGCAATTGGAGGATGAGCTTGGGGTGATTTTGCTCGAGCGTGGCCGCCCGCTGCGGTTGACCGAGGCTGGGCGGTTTTTCTATGAACACGCCAATGTATTGCTCGAACAGTTGAACAAAGTCTGCGACAGCACCCGGCGTATCGGCCAGGGCGAAAAGACCTGGCTGGGTATCGGCTTTGCGCCGTCGACCCTGTACGGCGTGCTGCCCGAACTGATTCGCCGGCTGCGCAACCACGACAGCCTGGAGCTGGAGTTGGGGCTGTCGGAAATGACCACCTTGCAACAGGTCGAAGCCCTCAAGGCCGGGCGCATTGATGTGGGCTTCGGGCGCATTCGCATCGACGACCCCGCCATCGTCCAGCGCGTACTGGTGGAAGACCGGCTGGTGGCCGTGCTGCCGGCCGGCCACCCCTTGCTCAAAGCCCCTGCGACCCTCGCCCAACTGGCCGCCGAGCCGTTTGTGCTGTACCCCGGCAACCCACGGCCGAGCTATGCCGACCATGTGATCGCGCTGTTCGACGCCCATGGCTTGAGCCTCAAGGTGGCGCAGTGGACCAACGAGTTGCAGACCGCTATTGGCCTGGTGGGCGCGGGTATGGGCGTGACGTTGGTGCCGGCCTCGGTGCAGGTGTTGCACCGTGCGGATATCGGCTATACGCCGGTGGTGGAGGCTACGGCGACTTCGCCGATCATTCTGAGTCGGCGGGTGAATGATCAGTCGCCGGGGCTGAGTCATTGTTTGCAGTTGGTCGAAGAGCTGATCTGAGATCTCACAAACACCACATTTTGATCTTCATCGGGGTCAGAGACTGCGTAGGCGGTTGCGCTGCAAGGTTTGGCTGGGGGACTCATCAAAGAGTTTTCTGTACTCCGCCGAAAACCGCCCAAGGTGAGTAAAGCCCCAGCCGAGGGCGATCTCGGAGATGGTGCGGATTGAACCGTGCTCGAGAATTTCCTGGCGCACGCCGCCCAGCCGGTGCTTCTTCAGGTAGGCCATGGGCGATAGCGCAAAGTACTTGCGAAAGGCATCGAACAGCTTGAAGCGCGAGACCCCGGTGGCGGCTTCCAGGTCTTCCAGGTGCACGGCTTCGCGGGCGTTGTCGTGGATGTATTGCCGCGCACGGACCAGATACTGCGGCAGCTTCACGCCGAGTACAGCGCGCAATTCTTCTGAATAGTTATTCGGCTGGGCGAGGATCAGCCCCTTGATCAGCGAACTTTCCAGGTCGCGGGTAAAGGCCGCCTGTTCATACAATTCGCTGCTGCGTTCCAGCTCGGCGATGAAGTAACGCGCCATGCGCCACCACGACGCCGACGCGCCGTCCACCGCATCCATCACCGACTCAAAGCGCAGCGGCGCCTCGATCGGCCGCTGCAGCAAGCCTTCCAGTGATTCACTCATCGCCGCCCGCGTGATCACCACTTGCAACTTGCGGCAGTCGCCGGAAATCGCCAGCACCTGGTGTTCGTTGGGCGCAATGATCACGCCCTGATCGCGATTGGAAATCAGCCGTTGGCCGTTCTTGCTCAACTCCTGCTCGCCCACCAGCGGCAGGGTCAGGCTGTAGCTGCTGAAGTGCTCGGCGTCTTCGATATCGATGGTCACATCGGTACCGTATTCGATCACGCCCAGGGTGGTGGCGCGGGACTTGAACACGTTGGCGCTGTGGTGAAAGCGCAGGCGCTCGGGCGTGGTCGTCGCCAGGCGGTGCGGCCCGCAGATGCCGGACATCCAGCTGCGGGCGCCTTCCAGGTCGAAGCGTTGAATATGGATATCGCGTGTATGGCTACTCATCAGGGGCACCCACGGCGGTTAGGCTTTGCGCGCTCTGACGGCGCGTCGTTATTGTTGTTGAACAGCAAGTTCTACGCCACGCCCGTACAAATGCAACGGGGTGGATAGCAACGGCCGACTATGTGGATAAGAACAGGACGCCTCCTACAGCGGCCCGAGCAGACAGTAGCGCATGACGTCACCCCGCCGCACCGTATTGGGTAGTTGCTGCCCAATTATCCGGCCCACCTTCCCCCACTAAGCGGATAGCCGCCCACCGCGTCGCAGCCTCTTAATGGCCTACCCGTTTTAGCCATTAACCAAAGGTGCCTCCCATGAGTGGTGCAAGAAGCGTCGAGCAATGGAAAAGCTTTATCGAAAGCTGCCTGGATTTTCGCCCGGCAGATGAGGTGTTCCGCATCGCCCGCGACATGTTCACCGAGCCGCAACTGTTCGATCTGGAGATGGAACTGATCTTCGAAAAAAACTGGATCTACGCCTGCCATGAAAGCGAGTTGGCGAATAACCACGACTTCGTGACGATGCGCGCCGGGCGCCAGCCGATGATCATCACCCGCGACGGCGAGGGCCGGCTCAATGCATTGATCAACGCCTGCCAGCATCGCGGCACCACCCTCACCCGCGTCGGCAAGGGCAACCAGTCCACCTTCACCTGCCCGTTCCACGCCTGGTGCTATAAGAGCGACGGTCGGCTGGTGAAGGTCAAGGCGCCGGGGGAATACCCGGACGGTTTCGACAAGGCCACGCGCGGCCTGAAAAAAGCCCGCATCGAGAGCTACAAGGGCTTCGTCTTCATCAGCCTCGACGTCAACGGCACCGACAGCCTCGAAGACTTCCTCGGCGACGCCAAAGTGTTCTTCGACATGATGGTCGCGCAGTCCGCCACCGGTGAGCTGGAGGTGCTGCCGGGCAAATCCGCCTACACCTACGACGGCAACTGGAAGCTGCAAAACGAAAACGGCCTGGACGGTTATCACGTGAGCACCGTGCACTACAACTACGTGGCCACGGTGCAGCATCGCCAGCAAGTGAACACCGAGAACGGCACCAGCGCCGGCAGCACCCTGGACTACAGCAAGCTCGGCGCCGGCGACGCGAATACCGATGACGGCTGGTTCGCCTTCAACAACGGCCACAGCGTGTTGTTCAGTGACATGCCCAACCCCAGCGTGCGCTCCGGCTACGCCACCATCATGCCGCGCCTGGTGGCAGAGCACGGCCAGCCAAAGGCCGAATGGATGATGCACCGCCTGCGCAACCTGAATATCTACCCGAGCCTGTTCTTCCTCGACCAGATCAGCTCGCAGCTGCGCATCATCCGCCCTGTGGCGTGGAACAAGACCGAGATCATCAGCCAATGCCTGGGGGTCAAGGGCGAGTCCGACGCCGACCGCGAAAACCGCATTCGCCAGTTCGAGGATTTCTTCAACGTATCGGGCATGGGCACGCCGGACGACCTGGTGGAATTCCGTGAAGCCCAGCGTGGCTTCCAGGGCCGCCTGGAGCGCTGGAGCGATATCTCCCGTGGCAGCCATCGCTGGGAAACCGGCCCCACGCCGAACAGCGAAGCCATCGGCATCACACCTGCGATGACCGGCACCGAATTCACCCATGAAGGCCTCTACGTCAACCAGCACCGCAACTGGCAGCAGTTCCTGCTCAACGGCCTGGACCGACAAGCGCTGAGCCTGCGGGAGGTTGAATGATGAATGCCCAATTGCAGTACCAGATCGAGCAGTTCTTCTACCGCATGTCCGAGCTGTGCGACGCCCAGGACTGGGACGCCTACGTGCAGTTGTTTGACCCGCAGAGTGAGTTCCACCTGCCGCAGTGGGACTCCGAACACGTCTACACCCGCGACCCCAAGCGCGAGATGTCGCTGATCTACTACGCCAACCGCTCTGGCCTGGAAGACCGCATCTTCCGCCTGCGCACCGGCAAGGCCGCGTCGGCCACGCCGATGCCACGCACCTTGCACCTGATCAACAACGTGCGCATCAGCGAGCAGGCGGATGGCACGCTGCAGGTGAAGTTGAACTGGCACACGCTGTTCTATCGCCTGGCCACCTCGGAGCAGTTCTACGGGCCTGCCACTTACCGCCTCAAACCCCACGGCGACAGCTGGCTGATCACGCGCAAGCACGCCTTGCTGCTCAACGACACCATCAACTCGGTGCTGGATTTCTATCACCTTTGAATAAGCGCTTTGTGCCGACTGGCCTGGCGGGCTTGTTGTGGCAAACGAGCTTGTTGTGGCGAGCGGGCTTGCCCGCGTTGGTCTGCGGAGCAGACCCAAAAAAGCCTGCGCATTCTTTGCTGGCAGAACGCGGTGCCTGGGCCAGGGGCTGCTTCGCAGCCCAACGCGGGCAAGCCCGCTCGCCACAAGAAGCCCATTCACCACAAGAAGCCCATTCACCACAAAAAAATAGGTGGAGTAAAAAAATGAATCACAAAGTGGCCTTCAGTTTTGCCGACGGCAAGACCCTGTTTTTTCCAGTGAGCGCGAATGAAATCCTGCTGGATGCGGCACTGCGTAACGGCATAAAAATCCCCCTGGATTGCCGCGAAGGCGTATGCGGCACTTGCCAGGGGCGGTGTGAGTCGGGCGATTACACCCAGGATTATGTCGACGAAGAAGCCCTCTCCAGCCTCGACCTGCAACACCGCAAGATGCTCAGTTGCCAGACCCGCGTGCAGTCCGACGCGGCGTTCTACTTCGACTTCGATTCCAGCTTGTGCAATGCACCCGGGCCGGTGCAGGTACGTGGCACGGTGAGCAAAGTGCAGCAGGTGTCGGCCAGCACCGCGATCCTGCAGGTGCAATTGGACCAGGCGCTGGATTTTCTGCCTGGCCAATATGCCCGGCTGTCGGTGCCCGGCACCGATAGTTGGCGCTCGTATTCCTTCGCCAACCTGCCGGGCCATCAGTTGCAATTCCTGATCCGCCTGCTGCCGGATGGGGTGATGAGCAACTACTTGCGCGAGCGTTGCCAGGTCGGTGACGAATTGCTGCTGGAGGCGCCGCTGGGTGCGTTCTACCTGCGCCACGTGACAAAACCGCTGGTGCTGGTGGCAGGCGGCACCGGCTTGTCGGCGCTGCTGGGCATGCTCGATGAACTGGCCGCCAGCGGCTGCACGCAACCCGTGCACCTGTATTACGGCGTGCGCGGTGCCGAGGACCTGTGCGAAGCGGCGCGCATCCAGGCCTACGCGCCAAAGATCCCAGGCTTTCGCTACACCGAGGTGCTGAGCAACCCGTCGCCCGAGTGGCCCGGCAAGCGCGGTTACCTCAGCGAGCATTTCGACCTGGCCGAATTGCGGGATACATCGGCGGATATGTACCTGTGCGGCCCCCCGCCGATGGTCGAATCCATCCAACAATGGCTGGCGGATCAGGCACTTGATGGCGTTCAGCTGTATTACGAAAAGTTTACGCAGAGTAATATCTGACCCCTCAGCACTTCTGATGGGCTCAACCCAGAGAATACAAGTAGAAGGGAATGTTAATGGCGGATGACATGGTTAACCCGGTAGGCCTCAAGCGTGGCCTGAAGAACCGGCATATTCAGCTGATCGCCTTGGGAGGGGCGATTGGCACGGGGCTGTTCCTCGGCTCGGCCGGGGTGCTCAAGTCGGCGGGGCCGTCGATGATCCTCGGTTACGCGATTGCCGGTTTTATCGCGTTCCTGATCATGCGCCAACTTGGCGAGATGATCGTCGAGGAGCCGGTGGCCGGCTCCTTCAGCCACTTCGCGCACAAATACTGGGGCGGCTACGCGGGCTTCCTGGCGGGCTGGAACTACTGGGTGCTCTACGTGCTGGTGGGCATGGCCGAACTGACGGCCGTGGGCAAGTACATTCAGTTCTGGTGGCCGGAGATCCCGACCTGGGTCAGCGCGCTGGTGTTCTTCGTGGCGGTGAACCTGATCAACACCCTCAATGTGAAGTTCTTCGGTGAAGCCGAGTTCTGGTTTGCGATCATCAAGGTGGTGGCGATTGTCGGCATGATCGTGCTCGGCTGCTACCTGCTGTTCAGCGGTACCGGCGGCCCACAAGCCTCGTTCAGCAACCTGTGGAGCCACGGCGGGTTCTTCCCGAACGGCGGCATGGGGCTGTTGATGGCCATGGCCTTCATCATGTTCTCGTTCGGTGGCCTGGAGCTGGTGGGCATCACCGCCGCCGAGGCCAGTGAGCCGCGCAAGGTGATCCCCAAGGCGATCAACCAGGTGGTGTACCGCATCCTGATTTTCTATGTCGGCGCCCTCACCGTGCTGCTGTCGCTGTACCCGTGGGACCAGTTGCTGCAAACCCTCGGCGCGTCGGGCGATGCCTACAGCGGCAGCCCGTTTGTGCAGATCTTCTCGTTGATCGGTAACGACACCGCCGCGCACATCCTCAACTTCGTGGTGCTGACCGCGGCGCTGTCGGTGTACAACAGCGGCGTGTACTGCAACAGCCGCATGCTGTTCGGCCTGGCCGAGCAAGGCGATGCACCCAAGGCGCTGATGAAGCTGAATAAACAAGGCGTGCCGCTGCGCGCCCTGGCGATTTCAGCGTTGGTGACGATGCTCTGCGTGGTGGTCAACTACGTGGCGCCGCAAAGTGCGCTGGAGCTGCTGTTTGCGCTGGTGGTTGCTTCGCTGATGATCAACTGGGCGCTGATCAGCATCACCCACATCAAGTTCCGCAAGGCCATGGGCGAGCAAGGCGTAACGCCGTCGTTCAAGACCTTCTGGTTCCCGTTCAGCAACTACCTGTGCCTGGCGTTCATGCTGATGATCATCAGCGTGATGCTGGCGATCCCGGGCATTCGTGAGTCGGTGTATGCGATGCCGGTGTGGGTGGGGGTTATCTATGTGGCGTATCGGTTGCGGATGAAAAACGCGAAAGTAGCCGTGACGCAGTAACCCCTGTGGGAGCGGGCTTGCTCGCGAATACGGAGTGTCAGCCAGCCCATCCGGTGACTGACTCACCGTATTCGCGAGCAAGCCCGCTCCCACATTTTTGATCGCATTCCACTGAAAAAGCCCCGGTTATCCGGGGCTTTTTGTTTAGAGCGTGGAGCGTACTCGCCATAGCTCGGGGAACAGCACGGTATCGAGCATCTTGCGCAAATACCCCACCCCTTCCGTGCCGCCTGTGCCCGGCTGGAAGCCGATAATCCGCTCCACCGTGGTCACATGCCTGAAGCGCCACTGGCGGAAGGAATCTTCCAGGTCGATAAACTTCTCGGCCAACTGATACAAATCCCAGTAGCGGCTCGGGTCGCGATACACCTCACGCCACGCCGCCTCCACGGATTCATCGTGCACCGTGGCCGCCGTCGGGTCGCGTTCGGCGCGGGCCGGGTCAATCGCCAGGCCCGCCTTGGCCATCAGGTTGATCGCCTCGTCATACAGCGACGGCGTGGCAATCGCCACTTTCAACTCGTTCAGCAGTTCCGGCCGATGGGCGTGGGGCCGCAACAGCGCCGCACTTTTATTGCCGAGGATAAATTCGATCTCACGGTACTGGAACGACTGGAACCCCGACGACTGCCCCAGGAATGGGCGGATCGCCTTGTATTCCGATGGCGTCATCGTCGCCAGCACCGCCCAGGCGTGCACCAGTTGATCAAAGATCCGCGACACCCGCGCCAGCATCTTGAACGCCGGCGCCAGCTCGCCCAGGCGCACGTGCTCGCGGGCGGCCTTGAGTTCGTGGAGCATCAGTTTCATCCACAGCTCGGACGTCTGGTGCTGGATGATAAACAGCATCTCGTTGTGGTCCGGCGACAGCGGGTGCTGGGCACTGAGGACTTTGCCCAGGTCCAGGTAGTCGCCGTAGCTCATGGACTCGGAAAAATTCAGTTCAGCGTTATGCCATTCTTCGGGCGGCTGATAATCGGGAGAAAAAGGACACTGGCTCATCGCGTGGGCTCCTTGAGCGGGCGCAGAATGGCGCGGACGGGGCTGGCGTCGAGGTTGGCAAAGCGCAGCGGCAGCGCGATCAATTCATAGTCGCCCTCCGGTACGTCATCGAGCACGATGCCTTCGAGAATCGCCATGCCATGGCGGGCCACGGCGTTGTGGGAATCCATGGTCTTGGACTGTTGCGGGTCCAGGGACGGGGTGTCGATACCAATCAGGCGCACGCCCAGGCTGGCGAGCAGCTCGATGGTTTGCGGGGCGATAGCGGTGAAATTCGAATCCCATTCAGTCAGCGGCGCTTGTGGATAAGTACGCAGCAGGACCCGCTCCGGCAAGTTATCCACACGCCCCTGCAGTTGATGCGGCTGCACCAGCGCGCCGCTGCCCAGGCAATGCAGCACGCGGCACGGGCCCATGTACACGTCCAGTGACACCTCGCCAATCGGCGCACCGTCCGCGCTGTAATGCAGCGGCGCATCCACGTGGGCGCCGGTGTGTGGTGACAACGTAATGCGCCCGACATTCACCGGGCACTCCGGGCCGAACTGCCATACGCGCTCTTCCTGGAACGGCGTATCCCCCGGCCAGGTCGGGGTCGCCGTACTCAAGGGCGGGCTGATATCCCACCACGTTTTTATAGGGTTCATTTCAAGGCTCTCACTCGTTCTGGAGTGAATGATACGAGGGCCTGCTGCGAATTTTCTTGCGAATTCCTGCGTCAGGCGGGAAATCTTTCGCACTTACTGCGAGGAAATGGCCAATTCGCGCTCGGAAATGCCGTACGAGATCCAATGTGGGAGGGGGCTTGCCCCCGATGGCGGTGGATCAGTTGACACCTGTGCCGGCAGCCCCACAGCCATCGGGGGCAAGCCCCCTCCCACACTGGATGCAAATAGCCTGGAGGATTGCATTCGCCTGCGCTTCTGGGCATCTCGATGTCGAGTTCAGACCACTGCCACAGCGCCCGAGGCCTTAGGGTGCATCTTTCCATTGGCCTGCCTCGGAGACACCATGTCCAAGCCCATCACCGTACTGCGCGACACCCACCCTTTGCCGGTCCTGGATGCCTGTAAATGGGAAAAGCTCGAAGGCGACCCACACACCGTCAACCTCAACGCCTACACCAGCGAAGACGGCAGCAAGATCATGGGCACCTGGATCTGCACACCGGGCAAGTGGTACGTGGAATACGTTAAGTGGGAATACTGCCACTTCCAGGAAGGCTACTGCGTGATCACGCCAGAAGGCATGGCGCCGATTCACCTGCGGGCTGGGGATATCTTCGTGGTGGAACCGGGGATGAAGGGGACGTGGGAAGTGGTCGAGACGGTGCGAAAGTATTTTGTGTTTGCGTGAGCCACTCCTACAGCCAACCGTTTGCTTGTGGAGAACTGGCTTGTTGTGGCGAGCGGGCTTGCCCGCGTTGGGCTGCGTAGCAGCCCCATATGCCCTCACCACGATCGTTCTGAAAGATCGCAGTGTTTGGATCGGGGGCTGCTTCGCAGCCCAACGCGGGCAAGCCCGCTCGCCACAAGAAGGCGGTTTGCCACAGTTAAGCCGATCACCGCCTACTTAGGCTTGCGATAGCTATTGATGATCGCCGAGAAGTCCTTGCCGCCTTCCCCGCGCTGGCTCATCGATTGATACAACTGCTGGGCCACAGCGCCCAGAATCACCGGTTGCTTCGCCTGGCGCGCGGCTTCGGTGGCCAGGCCCAAGTCCTTGAGCATCAGGTCGGCACCAAACCCACCGGTATAACCCCGAGATGACGGCGCAGTTTCGATCACGCCCGGCCACGGGTTGTAGGTGTCGGAACTCCAGCAGCGCCCGGTGGAGCTGTTGATGATCCCCGCCAGCACTTGGGTGTCGATGCCCAGTGCATCGCCCAACGCCATGGCTTCGCTGACGCCGACCATGCTGATACCCAGCAACAGGTTGTTGCAGATTTTGGCGATTTGCCCGGTGCCCACCTCGCCGCAATGCACGATGTTACGGCCCATTTGCGCCAGCACCGGTTGCAGCGTGGCGAACAGTTCCGGGGTGGCGCCGACCATGAAGGTCAGGGTGCCCGCCTGTGCGCCGCCAGTGCCGCCGGAGACAGGCGCGTCAGCCACCGTCACGCCTTGCTTGGCCGCAGCCGCCGCCACATCGCGGATGGTTTGTGGGTCGATGGTGCTGCAATCGACTGCCGGCACGCCGTTGCCGATACCGGCGAGTACGCCGTCTTCATTCAACCAGACAGCGCGAACGTGGGCCGCGGCCGGCAGCATGGTGATCACCAGCTCGGCGCCTTGGGCCGCATCACGCGGCGAGTCGCTGATGCTGCCGCCCAGCTCGGCCAGTTCCTTGAGCACGGCCTGGTTCAGGTCGAACAGGTTCAGCGCGTGGCCGGCCTTGATCAGGTTGCGGGCCATGGGCGCGCCCATGTTGCCCAAGCCGATAAATGCAATTTTCATGGTGGTCTCCCGGAATCAGCGCAAGTTGATGGTGGTGTTAACGCCATCGTTGACCGTGTCGTCGTCGAACCAGCGGCTCGTAACGGTTTTGGTCTGGGTGTAGAACTGCACCACTTGCTTGCCGTACGGGCCCAGGTCGCCGAGCTTGGAACCACGGGAACCGGTGAAACTGAAGAAGGGCACCGGCACCGGGATCGGGATGTTGATGCCGACCTGGCCTACATCGATTTCGCTCTGGAACTTACGCGCCGCCGCGCCGCTTTGGGTGAACAGGCCAGTACCGTTGCCGAACGGGTTGGCGTTGACCAGCGCGATGGCCTCATCCAGCGTGGCGACTTCCAGCACCACCAGCACCGGGCCGAAGATTTCCTGGGTGTAGATCTGCATGTCCGTGGTCACGCCCGAGAACAGCGTCGGGCCGACGAAATTGCCCTGTTCGAAGCCCGGCACCTGGATGTCGCGGCCATCAAGCTCCAGCTTGGCGCCTTCTTTCACGCCGCTTTCGATCAACTCCAGGATGCGGGCCTTGGCACGCTTGGAAATCACCGGGCCGACGTCCGTGCCAGCTTCGCTGCCGGCATTGACCTTGAGCTTTTGCGCCAGCGCTTTCAGATCCGGCAGCCATTGCTTGGCCGCGCCCACCAGCACCACCACCGAAGTGGCCATGCAACGCTGGCCCGCCGCGCCGAAACCGGCACCGACCAGCGCATTGAGGGTGTGTTCACGGTTGGCATCCGGCAGCACCACCGCATGGTTCTTGGCGCCCATCATCGACTGCACGCGCTTGCCGTGTTTACCGGCCAGGTCGTACACGTGAGTGCCGACGGCGGTCGAGCCGACGAAGGACACCGCCTTGATGTCTTTGTGCGTGCACAGCGCGTCCACCACATCTTTGCCGCCGTGCACCACGTTGAGCACGCCAGGCGGTACACCGGCTTCCAGCGCCAGCTCCACCAGCAGCAGCGTCGACAACGGATCTTGCTCGGAAGGTTTGAGCACGAAGGTGTTACCGCAGGCAATCGCCATCGGGAACATCCACAGCGGAATCATCGCCGGGAAGTTGAACGGGGTAATGCCTGCACACACACCGATAGGTTGGCGCAGGGTGTAGGTATCGACGCCACCGGCGACGTTTTCGGCGAATTCGCCCATCTGCAAGGTGCCGATTGAGCACGCGTGCTCGACCACTTCCAGGCCACGGAAAATATCGCCCTCGGCATCGGCAATGGTCTTACCCTGCTCGGCGCTAAGGACTACGGCGATGCGTTTGGAATGTTCGCGGATCAGCGCTTGCAGCTTGAGCATGATGCGCATGCGGGCGCCGATCGGCGTCAGCTTCCAGGTCTGGAAGGCTTTGTGGGCGGCGTCGATGGCAGCGTTGACTTCATCGGCGGTAGCGAACGGGACTTTGGCCAGCACTTGCTGGGTGGCGGGGTTGACGATGTCTTGCCAGTGGGTGGTCTTGGACTCGACCCATTCACCATTGATCAGCAACTTGACCTGTTGCACGGAAATATCGGCAGATGCGTTCATGTGGTCTCCAAATCTTATAGTTATGCAGAGAACCAAGGCGTTGAATCGCCTTGAAGAATGAGGCGTTCGGACTGTTTTTGGAGTATAGATGTGCAAATCTCTAATAAGAACGCACATAAAAGCCGGTCCAATATGCAAAAAAACATCACATCATTGGGCTCCCTGAACTGGGACGACCTGAAGTTTTTCCTCGAAGTAGCCCGCACCCGCAAGGCCAGCGTGGCCGCCAAGCGCCTGGCGGTGGACTACACCACCGTGTCGCGGCGCATCAGTTCACTGGAAGTGTCACTCGGCACGCTGCTGTTCGAAAAATCCCGGACCAACGGTTTTGTGCTCACCACCGAGGGCCAGCGTTTGCTGGGCTACGCCGAGTCCATCGAAAGCACCCTGCACATGGCCTGCGAGCAGGTCTCCGGCTCCGGCGTGGCGTTGTCGGGCCATGTGCGCATGGGCTGCACCGAAGGTTTCGGTAGCTTCTTTGTCACCCCGCAGCTCAGCCACTTTGTCGACACCTACCCGGCAATCTCCGTCGACATCCTGCCCCTGCCCCACTTCATCAGCCTGTCCAAGCGCGAAGCCGACATCGTCATCGCCCTGGAACGCCCGGAACACGGGCCCTACGTGTGCTGCAAACTGTGCGACTACAAATTGCAGCTGTACGCGACCCAGGAATACCTCGACCAACACCCGCCCATCCGCAAACCCGCAGATTTGGCCGAGCATCCGTTTATCAGCTATGTGGATGACCTGGCGTTCAGCTCGGAGCTGCTCTACCTGGCCAACGTGGTGCCCGGCGCGAGCGCCAGTTTGCGCAGCACCAGCGTGATCGCGCAGTACGTGGCGGCGCAGCAGGGCCGGTCGATGGCGATATTGCCGTGCTTTTTGGCCGCGCAGGACCCGCGATTGCTGCCGGTGCTGGGGGAGCAGATTGCGATTACGCGGCAGTTCTGGATGTATTGCCGGGAGGATCTGCGCAAGTTGAAACGGATTACGTTGTTGTGGGATTACATCAGGGAGGTGACGGAGCAGAATCAGGGGTTGTTGATGGGGGAAACGCGGGAGATAAAGTTTGCGGATTAAAGGGCCATCAACGACGATTCGCTTTAATTTGCAGGACGTTTCCTAGAGACTCTCTGCCCTATTGCGCCATAGGATTTGAGTGTCTAGCCTCCTCGGGTCGCTGCAAAACAGCGATTGGGTTTAGCGACCCGAGAAACGTAGGTACGACTTCCTCAACTGCTTTGGCCGGCATTTTTTGCCTGCCTTATCGTGTTATGGCGGCTGTGCGCGGGAGACCTTCGGGGTCTACCGGGTTCCCTAGGTTACCGGTTCGCTAACCTGCGTACAGCTGCCACCCCTCCATGTTTAGCGACGTGCCGTGGCGGTTTCTACTTATTAACCTAAGGAAAAACCATGTCCAAAATCGTCCCCGACCCACCGCTTTCCTCCATCACCACCCTCGGCGTTGTCACCTTCGGCGATTACGGCGAAAACCAAAAACCGCTGTTCCGCGTCAATTCCGGCATGCCGATCGAGCAAGCCCTGGAACACGCCTCCACCCTGCTCTTCTACTCCAAGAAACTCGCGATGGAAGCCGCCATGGATGTGCGCGGCGAGCAATACGCGTGGGCTGCGCACTACTTGTGTGAGATGGGCAAGGCGGTGGTGGATGACCTGACCCAAGCGATGACGCCCAGCGGTTAAGCGAACACGGTTTAATTGTGGGAGGAGGATTGCTCATTCCCACATTTAAACCGCGCCGGCTCCCGCTATTTGCGGATGCCGAACCCGAACATCCGCCAGAAACTCAGCCGCTTGGATCTTGAGCCAATCAATTAGTCGAGCGATATCAGGCTCCGACTGTCGTCCATTCCTGCAAATGATGTAGTAGGCCGCTGGCGACATCATCACCGGGCTATTCAACGCAACCAGCGCGCCGTCTTCCAATTGGTCATACACCAATGCAGTCCTGCCCAGCGCAACCCCTCCGCCCTTCACTGCCAGGCTGATTGCCAGACTCGAATCCGGAAATCGCGGCCCATGGTGATAAGGCGGCGCCATCAGCCCTTGGAACGCAAACCAGCTTTCCCACCCCGGGCACACCTGATCGTCCACCCGATGAATCAACGGATACCGGGCCACATCCTCCAGTGAGATATCCCCCTTCAACCGCAGGAACTCCGGCGAACAAACCGGGAACACCGCGTCTCGCATCAGCAGTTCGACATGATGATCCGGGTAGTCACCGTAACCCATCACCACCGCAACATCGTATTGATGAGCCTCCAGGCTGGCGCCGCTCATATCGGCACTGGTTAACACCAAGTCAAGGTTAAACGAGGCCTCAGTGTGAGAGCCATGCATCCTGGGGATCAGCCACGTCGAACAGAGGGAAGATGTACATGCGAGGTACAACGGTTGGGATTTACCGGGATTGAGTGAATGCAACACCCCATCCAGCGCCTTGAAAAAACCATCGGTAACGGGCAACAAAGCCTGCCCCGCCGCCGTCAGCTTGACGCCACGCGAGTGCCTCTCAAACAACTGCACGTCCCACCACTCCTCCAGGCCTGCAATTTGATGACTGATAGCACTGGCGGTAAGGTTAAGCTCAGACGCTGCGCGCGCAAAACTACCCGTTTGCGCAGCGCTGACGAACGCTTGAAGCATCGGTGTGGGAGGCGGACGCTGGCCCATCAGGTGCTCACTTTGATCAAAATGATCCCGCAAACAATGACGAACGCCGACAGCATCCGTCGCCAACCGAACCGTTCATGAAAGAACAGCGCGGCAATAATAGCGCCGATAATAACACTGGTCTCCCGCAGAGCTGAGACCTTGGCCACCGCGTCCAGCGACAACGCAAACAACACCAATCCGTACGACGCCAGGTAAAAAACACCCCCTAACAGCCCGACTTGCCAGTGTCCACGTATCGCACGAACCAAGGTCGAGCGCTCTTTGGAAAACGCCAGCACCGGGATCGGAATACTCTGGAATACCGTCAGGTAGATGATGTACTGCAGCACCGTCTCACTGGCTCTTACACCTTTGGCGTCCACCACCGTGTAAGACGCAATAAACGCCCCGGCGCACACCGCCATCAGGATCGGCTTGAACATCTGCGCCGTCATCCTGCGCACAAAGGTCAGGCTGATAATCCCCACACAAATGAGCAATACGCCCATGAACGCCTGGAGTGACAACTGCTCATGCAGCAGGAAGTAGGAAAACAGCGCGACCAATACGGGCGGCACCCCGCGCATTACCGGGTACACCTGGCCGAAGTCACCCGTTTCGTACGCTTTGATCAGAAATAGCCGATAGACCGTATTGAGGACCACAGAGACGAGGATATAGCCCCCTACCTCCAGGCTCGGCACACTGACAAGCGGCAATGCCAGCAGGCATATCACTAGCGCGGTCCCATCCACCATGGCCAAGGTCATGAAGCGACTGCTACCGGCGCGAACGACGGCATTCCACGTGGCGTGCATAAAGGCAGAGATTAAGACCAGCGTGATCGCGATATCGGAGTTGTCCATGGGGCTCGGCTTATGGTGGATATGGGAGGACATACGTTATAAACATAGGGCAATCATTGTTTACGTAACCACATCCGTAGCATGTAGCGATTCAGATCGCTCAAAGGCTCAGTATCCTCAATCTCGGAGCGTGGAGCATTCATATCAATGAAGTGCGTGCGGGTATGCAGAAACTTGTTATCGGCTGAAATAAGCACCTGCCCTGGCTCCAGCAATACGCGATGCTGAACCGATGACTGATCGAGAACCGTATCCAGAAAGTCCAGCGCTTGGGATTGAGCCACCGTTAACGGCACTCCCGCCTTAACATGAGCTGATTCTATGTAGACGCGAAAATATCTGATCAGTGGAATGCCTTCATTGGAAAAGCTCAGAATGGGTGCTTTAAACAATTTTTCCTCATCTGACATGCCGCGATTCTCAAAAAGAAATCACATTTGAGCTCTTCCAATATTTCTGGGAACGCCATCAACTCCGCGTATACCGCACTTGCGTCAATGAGGATGCTCTCGCCGCCCAAAAGTGCTTTCTGTCCGCATGCCAGGATCAAGTAATCGATAGGTAGCGGGTCACTCACTCCGTCATTGTGTACGTAGGCACCTTGACGGGTCTGATGGTATCTCGCACCGTCCTCAATGCTTTTACCGCCGCGGTCATAAACTTCAATTACCTTGTGACCGAGATGGTTCTGTACCATTGGCACACCGAGTAAAGAACCGAATGTCCACACCAGCGATTTGAAACTGGCAAGTTTTTCGACCTTAAACCCATCGAGTATCAATACATGGCTTTCATGATCAATCATGTTTCGTATTCTGTGCAGTTCCTCACTCAGAACGGGCAACAGTAGCGGATTAACGTAGGCGGGCTTAATGTCGAATCGACCATTCCGTGTATCAGACTCTATAATTTCTTGCGCATTTAACAGTTCATCAAAAGCGTTTTTTGAAAGCCTGACCTTAGACGCCTCTTGGCGAAAACTACTGACATTTATGTTCATCGCAATCCTTTACGGAGGTTAGTTAGAGTGTCATTTAACTAAGCCCACTCGTTGCGAAAAAGCGAAACCTCGTCAGCCTAGCCATCAATATTCGTCATGACAGACCTTTCCTACAAATAAAAACACTTGATGATCATCGCTGGAGAATGGGCATAGAACATCAACTTCGGCTAAGCCCTGGAACACGCCTCCACCCTGCTCTTCTACTCCAAGAAACTCGCGATGGAAGCCGCCATGGATGTGCGCGGCGAGCAATACGCGTGGGCTGCGCACTACTTGTGCGAGATGGGCAAGGCGGTGGTGGATGACCTGACCCAAGCGATGACGCCCAGCGGTTAAGCGAACACGGTCTCAAACACAATGCAGTTCGAATGTGGGAGGGGCGGTGCGACGATTCGACTTGCCCCCTCCCACATTTTGACTGCGTTTCAGATTGAAGCTGGGGACGTAGCTCAGTCCGCAATCACCACAATCGACACTCGCCGATTCTCGGTGCGCCCTGCAGCGGTGTCATTGGATGCCACGGGCTGGCTGCTGCCCAGGCCGCGCAGTTGGATATTTTCGTCTTTCATACCCACAGTGGTCAGCACCGTGGCCACGCTTTTGGCGCGGCGCAGGGACAGTTGCTGGTTGTAGATTTCCTTGCCCGAGGCATCGGTGTGGCCGTCGACGCGCACGCGTTGGATGCCCACGCCGAGCAGGGCCTTGCCGATGCGTTGGACGATATCGGTGCTGGGCTGGTTGAGGGTTTCGACGTCGCTGCCGAACAGCACTTTGCCGGACAGGCCGAACGCCCAACCGTCGTCGGTCAGCTCAAAGCCCTGTTGTTTGAGGACCGCAACTTGCGCCGGCGTCAGGCCTTTGGGCGGGGCCGTCTGGCAACCGCCGAGGCCCAGCAGGGCCACCAGCAGGGTGATAAACAGAAAACGCGTGGTGGTGAACAAGGGATCAACTCCTGTGTTGTACGTTGACGACGGGGCTCTCCGGCTCCGCGGTATGCTGGCCGCCCTGGGACTGGCGCTTGGCCTGGTACATCGCTGCGTCGGCAGCATTGAGCAAGGTGCCGGGGGTGGCGCCATGATCGGGGTAGATGGCGATGCCGATGCTGAGGGAGGTCAACACCTGGGTGTTGCCGGGCACGGGAATCGGCAGGTCCATGCTGGCGATGATCTTGTCGGCGATGCGCTGGGCATCTTCGACCTTGTGCAGCGGCGCCAGCAGGATGGCGAACTCATCACCGCCCAGGCGCGCCACCAAGTCATCTTCACGCAGTTGCGCCCGCACACGCTCGGCGACGGCGACCAGCACGGCATCGCCGGCAGCATGGCCAAAGCTGTCATTGATCTCTTTGAAACGGTCGCTGTCGAGGTAAAGCACTGCCACCTGTTCCTTGGCCTTGGCGGCGCTGCGCAGGGTGCGAATCAGGCGGCCCTCGAAGAATGCACGGTTGGGCAGGCCGGTGAGGCTGTCGTGGTTGGCCTGGTGCGCGAGGGTTTCGTTTTCGCTTTGCAGGTGGCTTTGCCAGGCTTCCATTTCGCCGAGCAACGCGTTGAAGTCGCTGCCCAGGCTGTCGAGTTCGGCGATTCGCGCCGGTGGCACGCGGCGGTCGAAATCCCGTTCGCTGCGGGCGGCGTGGGCCACGGCGGCGAGGCTTTGCAGCGGCCCGGTGATGCCGCGCAACAGACGCCGCGCCAGGTGCAGGGCCACCCAGGCGCTGAGGGCCGTGCAGATCAGAATCCCGGCCAGCCCGCTGAGCAGGAAGCGCAAGAGGCTGCCACCGTGACCGGTGAGATTAATACTGCCGACAGTACGCCCCTGGTGCAGGATCGGCTGGTTGATGGGCTGTTCGAGCAGGGCGTGCGCCAGTTCCAGTTCGACCCGAGACAGCATGCTGGTTTCCGGGCGAATCCATTGCGCCAGCAACTTGCCATTGGCGTCGAACACTTCGGCCTGGGCCACTTCTTCGGTAGAGGCGATCAGGCTGAGGGCTTCGGTGGCTGCCGCGCTGTCGTTGAACACCACCGCCGCTTCCACGGTGTAGTTGATGGAGCGGGCGATCAGGTGCAGGTTGTGCTCGGCATACACGCGCAGCGCCAGCACGCCAAGCAGGGTCAGGGACACACTGGCCAGCGTCACGGCCACCAGCGCCAGGATCAAATGCCCCCTGCCGATCACCGAGCGCAGGGTGGGTCGGACTGTCTGGATGCTCATGACGCAGGCGCCCGACGGCGGGACAGTTGCAACACGCTCGGGTGAATGCGCACACCGCTGCGCGCCACCGAGTCGAGGTTGACCTCGAACGATACCTGCTCATCGGCCACGCGCAGGCAGAACAAGCTGCCCACGGTGCACTGGTCGCCACCTTCGCTGATGCTGAGCACCGGGTGGCCGATCAACGAGGTGAACAGGCGGCTGCGTTCATCGCCGGTGAGTTTGCCGATGTACACGGCGTCACAGGCATTGACGATATCGGGGTGGTCCGCCAGCAGGCGTTGTACGACTACTGGGCGCCCTGTGGCCTGGGTGGTGCCTTTGACCAGGTCGTCGGTGTACTGAGTCGGCCCGACGATGCACAGGCGCAGTTGCGCAGGCTCCACCGGCCACCGCGCATAACTGAGAATACCCAAGACTACCTGGGTCACCGCCTGGGCGCGGGAGTCGGCAGGGCTGGGTGCCTGGGCAAAAGTGCTGGAGGCGAGCAGGCACAGAACCGCCACGATTAGCATGCGTCTCCAGCTCAAACTACGCTCTGTGGGCGAGACAGCCACGTTCATGCAGCGATTTCTCTTAGATGTTTTCAGGGTGATGCCGCAACGATAGCACAGCGTCGGATATTTCTTACTCCTGACCCAACTCCAGCATCAGCCCACTCAAGCGCTTGACCTTGCGCCGTACCGCCTCTTCAAACACGCCGCCACGAGGCTCGATCAGGCTGAACCAGCGCTTGGCCCGGGTGATGCCGGTGTAGATCAGCTCTTTGGTCAGCACCGGGTTAAGCGCATCCGGCAGAATCAGCGCGGTGTGGGTGAACTCCGAGCCCTGGGACTTGTGCACGGTCATGGCGTACACGGTTTCCACATCATTCAACCGGCTGGGCAGCACAAACCGCACGCCGCCCTGGCCATCGTTACGTGGGAAAGCCACGCGCAGCACCTGGGGGCCGCCGTCGCTTTCGGGCAATTTGAGGGCGATGCCGATATCGCCATTCATCAGGCCCAGGCCGTAATCGTTGCGGGTCATCAGCACCGGGCGGCCTTCGTACCATTGCTCGTCGCCCTCGATCAGCCGCACTTTGCGCAGGGCCGCGGTGATGCGCAGGTTAAGCCCCTCCACACCCCAAGGCCCCTTGCGCACGGCGCAGAGCAACTGGAAGGCGTCGAAGGCTTGCAACAGTTGTTGCGCCCAGTGGGTCCAGGCGAGGTCTTCGCGCGGGGTATCCAGGGCCGGGCGCGCGCTGTGCAGCAGGTTGAGGTAATAGCGATAACCCTCGGCGCCACCGCCCTGCCCGTCCAATACCAGGCGTTCCAGGGCGTGGTCGTGCTCGCCCTTGAGGCTGACGCAGAACAGGTCAGCGTGGCTGCGCGCGGCCAGCAGCTTGCGTGCCTCTTCGGCGTTTTGCTGGTTGACCCAACGCGCCAGTTGGCCGATGCCACTGCCCTCGCCGAACCGCCGCGAGTAACGCAGCATCACCACTTGCTGGGCCAGGGGGTGGCTACCGTCGAGGTCTTCCTGCAGGCCACTGGCGCCGAGGTTTTCGCCGCTGACGGCTTGCAGCCACTGACGGGTCTCGGCGCTGTACCAGCCGGCTTCGGCGTCGCGGCACAAGTCGCCGAGCACGGCGCCCGCCTCCACCGAGGCCAACTGGTCCTTGTCGCCCAGCAGCACCAGGCGGGCGTGGGGCGGCAAGGCGTCGAGCAGGTTGGCCATCATTTCCAGGTCGATCATCGACGCTTCATCCACCACCAGCACATCCAGCGGCAAGGGGTTGCCGAGGTGGTGACGGAAATGGCGGGTGCCCGGGCGGCTGCCCAACAGGCGGTGAACGGTGGTGACCTGGGTCGGGATTTTTTCCTTCACGTTTTCCGGCACTTTCAGCGATAGCACTTGCTGGCTAATGGACTCGGTGAGGCGCGCGGCGGCTTTACCGGTGGGTGCGGCCAGGCGGATACGCAAGGGGCTGCCGGCTTCCACGGCGGGCGCTTGCAATAGCGCGAGCAGGCGCACCACGGTGGTGGTCTTGCCGGTACCGGGGCCGCCGGTGACGATGCTGAATGCACCGCGAGTGGCCAAGGCGCAGGCGAGTTTCTGCCAGTCGATCACGCCGTCGGGCGGTGCTTGGTCGAACAGGCTATTGAGGCGTTGCGGCAAATCGGCGGCGACACTCTCCTGGGTCGCCAAGCGCAAGCGCAATGCCGTGTCGATGCGCCGCTCGTAGGTCCAGTAGCGGCGCAAATACAGGCGCTTGCCCGCCAATACCAACGGGCGGCTTTGGGCCGACTCACTGCCATCGACGGCCAGCGCAACCAGGCGACTGGCGGCCAGGGCGTTGCACCAATGGGCGCCGTCGAGGCCATCGAGCAATTGCGACGGCAGCAGCATGGCGCCGGTTTGCAAATCGCCTTCGGGGGGCAATGACAGGGCAAAGTCCGGTGCATTCAAGGTTTCGAACAGGTCGAGGCACACGTGACCATGGCCCAACTGATGGCTGGTGAGCGCCGCTGCCAGCAGCACCAAGGGGTCGGCCTGCGGGTCGAGTTCATGCAGGAAGCCAACGAAGGCTTTGTCCAGGGCACGCAGCCAGCCACGCTCGACCCACCGTTCCAACAGCTGCAGCAGGTCGGCGGCGTGGCTGAGGGGCGCGAGCTCCTCAAGCGGCAACGGTGACAGGCTCATAACAGCACTCCTTGTTCCCAGGCGGGCTCGACCTTGGGCGGGATGGGCTTGCCCTGGAACACCAGGTCCAGGCCTTCGATCAGCTCACGGGGTGGCCGGGTGAAATAAGCGCCCTGGCTGGTGGCCTGGGTGCCGCGCAGGAACAGGTACAGCGCGCCGCCGACGTGGCGGTCGTAGTCGTAGTCCGGCAGGCGTGCCTTAAGCTGGCGATGCAAGGCCAGTAGGTAAAGCACGTATTGCAGGTCGTACCGATGCTCGAGGATCGACTGCTCCATGGCGTCATGGGTGTAGGCAGAATCGTCGGGGCCGAGCCAGTTGGATTTGTAGTCGGCCACGTAGTAGCGGCCGTCGTGTTCGAACGTCAGGTCGATAAAGCCTTTGAACATGCCATTGAGCAACACCGGTTCAGCGGCCACGCGGGACACGCCGTTATGGGTGTACTGGCATACCAGCTTGTCGAGGGCGAGCACGTCGACTTTGTGGCTGGCGAACCAGAACTCCATTTCAATCTGGTACTGCTGCAAGCCGCTGAGGCTGACCCGATCGTTATCCACCGGCAGCGGCGTGTGAAGCAGGTGCCCCAACCAGCCGCTGAGGGTGACGATCCAGCCTTCCCAGTTACGCCGATTACAGCGTGCGCCCACGGCTTTTTCGATGATCTCCGGGGTCACGTTGAAACCTTCCTCACCGGCCCACTCCAGCAGGCCGTGGAGGAAGGTGCCGGGATTAGGCCCGCGTGGGAAACGGTGAATATCACCGCCGGACGCCGCCACTTCGCGCGGTGCGTCGGGGTCCAGGCGCTCGTCATCGAACAGCTTCTGCGCTTGTGGGCTTTCCGGGGCTTCGAGATTCGCCGCGCTCATGCTGTCGCCAATGCGCAATGCACTGTAGGAAGCGATCCACCAGTTTTCGGCCGCCTTGCGCTTGGGCAGCAATGGCGCGAGCAAAGTGGCTTCGTTGCGCGGCGGGTGGAACAGGATGTCTTGCGCGTCGGGCACCTGGCCGTAGTGGATGGCGGCGCAGCCTTCCTGCAGGTTCAGCAACCAGCGCGCCAGGCCGGCGGACTCCCCCAGCGATGCGCCGGCGCCAAGCAGGTAGCCCAACGCAGACAGATGCAACACCGAACTGCTGCTGTTGCCGCGTTTGAGGTCGGCAATGCCCAGCCAGCACGCGTGTTTCGCACGGGTCAGAGCCACGTAGAGCAAACGCAGGTCTTCGGCCAGGCGCTCGTCATCAGCCCGGGCGATCAGCTCGGCGGTCGGGCGCAGGCTCACCTGCGGTTTATCCTGCGCATCGTGATAATGCAGCGGCAGACGGCTGCCATCCACCGGTTTGGCCGAGCAGATAAAGGGCAGGAACACCAGGTCATATTCCAGGCCTTTGGACTTGTGGATGGTCACCACCTTGACCAGTTGCTCATCACTTTCCAGGCGCAGGATCTGTTCTTCACCGGCCTGGCCCGACAGCGCCAGGTGCTCCGCGAGGTGGCGGATCAGCGCCTGTTCGCCGTCCAGTTCCGAAGCGGCCTGCTGCAGCAATTCGCTGAGGTGCAGCAGGTTGGTCAGCACGCGCTCGCCATCGCTACGGGCGATGAGGGTTTGCGGCAGTTTGAAATCATGCAGCAGGCGCCGCAGCATCGGCAGCACGCCTTGGGTACGCCAGATCGCACGATAACCACGAAACTGCATCACGCGGGTTTCCCACGCCAGTTCATCCTGATTCAGACGCTCCAGTTCCGGTAGCGACAGGTTCAAGGTGACGCAGGCCAACGCCGCACGCAGCGGGCGCTCGACGTCCGGCTCGGCGCAGGCCTTGAGCCAGGCCAACAGGTCGTGGGCTTCCTGGGCAGCGAACACCGAGTCTTTATCCGACAGGTAAACGCTGCGCACGCCACGGGCGGCCAACTCGGCGCGCACGGCTTGGGCTTCCTTGCCGTCGCGTACCAGGATGGCAATGTCTGACGGCAGTACGCCCTTGAAGCTGGCGTCTGGTTGTAGGAAACCGGCGGTGCCCTGCTGGCCGCCGTTGAGCAACTCGACAATTTGCGTGGCGCAGGCAGCCGCCAGTTGCTGGCGATACACCGCGTTGGACACCGGCTGATCGGTGGGCAGGTGCCAGAGGTTCATCGCCGGCAACGTCTGGCCATCGACCTGCAACTGCTCCTTGCGGCCTTGGGACAGCACCGCGTGGAACGGCACCGGGTTATCGCCACTCGGCTCGCGGAACAGGAACGCGCCACGCCCGGCTTCGGCGCGCAGGAACACATGGTTCACCGCTTCGACCATTGCGTGGCTGGAGCGGAAGTTGGTGCCCAGGGTGTGATGGCGGCCGAGCGTGGCCTTGCGCGCGCGCAGGTAGGTGTAGATGTCGGCGCCACGGAAGGCGTAGATCGCCTGTTTGGGGTCGCCGATCAGGAACAGGCCGCTGTCCAGGTGGTTTTCTTCGATGCGGTAAATGCTGTCAAAGATGCTGTATTGCACCGGGTCGGTGTCTTGGAACTCGTCGATCAGGGCCACCGGGAACTGCTCGCGGATCACACTGGCCAGGCGCTCGCCGCCATCGGATTGAAGCGCGGCATTGAGGCGGATCAGCATGTCGTCGAAGCCCATTTCGGCGCGCCGGCGTTTTTCTTCTTCGAAGCGTTTGCCCACCCAACCGGCCGCGTGTTGCAACACGGCGGCGTCGGGGGTTGGCAGCGCGTCGAGGGCAGCTTTGAGGCCGGCCATGGCGTCGATGCCGGGATGGTGCGGCGGTTCGCCCTTCCAGGCTTCGGCCATGCCGTCGGGGGTCAGGCGGGTGAAGCCGGTGCCAATATCCAGTTGTTCGAGGGCCTCGTCAGCCGCCCAGGCGCTGATTTTTTCGAACCAGGGCTCGAAGTAACGTGCTTGCATCTTGCGGCCGTCGACGGCTTTGGCGGCCACGGCTTGCAGGCAGATATCCCGCAGCTCGGCGGCCCATTGCAGCCAAGGCGCCTTGAGTTGCAAAAGCGCTTCGCGGCGTTCCTGCAGGCAGGCGTTGATCAGCTCGGCGGGCTCGCGAGCCTCATCGGTGGGGCGTTCGCTGCCGAACAAGGCACGTACCCGGGGCATCAGCGCGGCGGGGCCACCCCAATTGTTGCGCACCCAGTTGAGCGCGTCGTCGTGCATCGGGTAGCAGAACAGCCGCCAGTAATCGCGCAACACTTCGCCAAGCAGGTCGCTGTGGTCGGTTTCCAGGGTCTGGGTGAACAGGCTGCCACTGTCGAATGCGTGTTCGCGCAGCATGCGCTGGCACCAACTGTGGATGGTCGATACGGCGGCCTCGTCCATCCACTGCGCGGCGATGTCCAGGCGATTGGCGCAGGCGGGCCATTGCGCGGGGAGGTATTCGTCGCGCAGGTCGGCGATCAGCGCATCCGGTTGCTCGATTTCTTCGCGAAAAAAGCGCGCGGCTTCGGCCAGGCGGATGCGGATGCGTTCACGCAGCTCTTTGGTGGCGGCGTCGGTGAACGTCACCACGAGGATTTGCGGCGGCAGCAACTCGCGGCCAAAGCCGGTTTCGTCGCCGCCGTGGCCCAGCACCAGGCGCAGGTACAGGGCGGAAATGGTGAAGGTTTTTCCGGTGCCGGCGCTGGCTTCAATCAGCTGGCTGCCTTTTAGCGGGAACGCCAGGGCCAAGGGTTTGCTGCTCATGCGCCGGCCTCCTCGCTGGTGAGTGATCGCCATGGGGCGTTGATCAGGGGGCGATACAAGGTTTCGCACCAGCCTTCGAATTCTTCGCTGTCGGTCAAGGCCGCGTAATCGGGGAATTGGCGGGTGAGCGCCGGGGTTTCACGGCGTTCGCCGTCGGTGGTCAGGCTGTCGCCTTCGTAGGCTTTACTCGCCGCGGCCTGCGCCTTGGCGGGGTCGGTTTGGCCGAGCCAGGCGAAGGCGGTTTTGACCGCCACCGGAAGTGGCGCTTGCATTCCACTGTGCCAGGCCAGCAGCAGGTTGCCGAGGATTTCCTGGGCGGCCGGCTTATCCAGCGGGGCCAGCAGCAAGGTGTCGTCACTGGCCACCAGACCAGTGCTCAACGGCAAGCCACAGGCGCACGCAACCACGTGGTTGACCCACGGACGAATCAGGCGGTGCCACTTGCGGGTCTTGATCGAACCGATGCTGTTGGGGATGGTGGTCACGCTGAGCAGGCCGCCATCACTGCGTCGGTGCAGGCCGCTGATCCAGCCTTCCAACTGGATGCCTTGATGCTCAAAACTGATCGGTTCAGCCGCCGTGTGCGGGGTTGGCCAGAGGGCCAGCAGGTGTTGGTAGCGCTGCAACAAATCGGGCAACGGTTCGATCAGTTCGTTGCGCAGGCATTCACCGAAACCGACCATGGGCAGCAGGCCACTGCCTTGCAGGCGCAGGGCCTGGGCGTTCAGCGCCTGGTCGAGTTGATCGGGGTGGCTCAGTGCTGCGTTCAGCAGGCTGTCGCTCAGGTTGTAGCGTTGCAGCGCGTCGAGGACGAAGGGCTCTTCATCGGCCAGCGGGACTTCGGCGGCCTCGAAGAACACTTTCAGACGCTGACTGAAGAAGTGTTTTACCGGGTTGCGAAGGAAGTCCTGCAACTGACCGAGGCTCAGGGGTTCGTCCTGTTGGTGCGGCGCCAGTGCGTCTTCGGTGGGAATGGCATCGGGGCTTTCATGCAGCAATTGCCATTCGCGGGCGTAGCTGAATAGCGGGTCGCCGGCGTGGAAATAACGAGCGCTGAACGGTTGGAGCGGATGTTCCTGGGTCATCGCCTCCAACAGCGGGTGTTGTGGATCTGCGCTCTGCCAGCCGCTGGCGATGTGGTCGCGCAATTGGCCGATAAGCACCGATGCCGGGCGCTCACTGTTGTCGCGGATGCTGCGGCCGACCCAACTGATGTAGAGCTGGTCGCGAGCCGACAGCAAGGCTTCGAGCAGCAGGTAGCGGTCGTCTTCGCGGCGCGAGCGGTCGCCGGGGCGGTAGTCACTGCCCATCAGGTCGAAATCCAGCGGCGGCTGCGCGCGGGGGTAGTCACCGTCGTTCATGCCGAGCAGGCAGACCAACTTGAACGGGATCGCACGCATGGGCATCAGGGTGCAGAAATTGACCGCTCCGGCGAGGAAACGTTGGGACAAGCGGCCCTGGTCCAGACCGGCCAGCCATGCCTCACGGACTACGGTGAGGGGTAACTCGTCCTGCAAACCAACCGACTCGCAGGTTTCCAGCCAGGTTTCCCGCAATTGCTCGAGCTGGCCCAACAGGTAGTCGTCGTGTTCGCTGCTGGGCAGGAAGAACAACTGCATCATGCGCTGCAGGCGTTCGCCCCATGCTTGCGCAGACGCCGGCTGGGACAGGGCTTGATGCGCGTCATTCAGCGCGTCGAGCAAGGCCACCAGCGGACCAATCAGCGCCGCGTCGAGGCCACCGATTTCATCATAGGGCTCGATGCCGTCGCAGGCGAGGCCAGTGCCCACGGCGTACCCCAGCAGCATGCGGCGCAGGCCGAATCGCCAGCTGTTTTGTTCCAGTTCGCCAGGTAGCCCAAGACCCGCACGCTGCTCGGCGTCCAGGCCCCAACGGATGCCGGCGCCTTCGATCCAGCGGTGCAACGTAGGCAGGTCGCGCTCCTTGATGGCGAAACGTTCGCGCAAAGCGGGAACGTCGAGCAGGTCAAGGATTTCGCTGACGGGGAAGCGGCTGTCCGGCAGCTTCAGCAGGTGTTCGACAGCAATCAGCAGCGGGTCGCGACCGCGCTGGCCCTGATCGGTGAGCGTGAAGGGGATAAAGCGCGGGTCACCCCTTTCCAACTGGCCAAATACCGCACGGATATGCGGCGCGTAGCTGTCGACGTCGGGGACCATGACGATGATGTCCCGGGGGCGTAGCGTGGGGTCGGCGCTGAAGCGTTGGAGCAGTTGGTCGTGGAGGATTTCCACTTCGCGCTGGGCACTGTGGGCAATATGGAAGCGGATTGAAGTATCGCGCTGTAAATCGACAGCGGGCCACAGCTCGCGTGTTTCATTGAGTGGGCGCAACTCGAGGATATCGTCCTGGAGTTGGTTAAGCAGTGTGGTGGGCTGACTGTCGCTGAACAGGTCGATGCGACCATCGCGAAATGCAGCGCGGTAGCTGTTGGGATCGTCGTAGCTATCCAGCAGGCTGATGTAGTCGCGGCCCTGCTTGCCCCAGGCAGCCAGCAGCGGATGGGCGTGCTGGTGCAGGGTCTGGGGGTCGATGATCACGGGCATGCCGGCTTTACGCGCCTGGCGCTTGTATTCGTTACGCAGCAGGTCTTTGTCGGCAACGATGTCGGACCAATGATGGCGGCAAGGGTTGTGCACACACAGCAGGACCTGGCTGAACCGCGCCAGGCCGGCGAGTGCTTCCAGCGCCTGCGCGGGTAGCGAGGAAATGCCGAATACGATCACTCTGGAGGGCAGGCCAGGGGGAGCTTTTTTGAGGCTATTGATTCGCTCGATAAAGCGCTGGTGAACACCGGCACGGCTTTGGGCCATGCCCTCTGCCCCCACATCCAGCAACAGTGCGCGCCATAATTCGGCTTGCCAGCAATTGGCGGGGTTGAGGGGCTTGGTTTCGCCTCGGCCGTTGCGCAGCTGATGGCGGCCGGCGGCCCAGTCTTCCAGCCAGTCGGCGCGGTAGACCTGATATTGGTCGAACAGGTCAGCCAAGCGTTCGGCCAGTTGGTAGCGTTTACGCAGGTCGGTGTCGTGGGTAAGGAAACGTTGCAGGGGCTCGAAGTGCGGTTGGTCGATCAGCTCCGGGAGCAGGCGCATCAGGCGCCAGGTCAGTGGGGCTTTATCGAGCAGGGACTTGGCCGGGATTTCTTCACGGCCCAGGACCATGCGGTAGAGCTGCCACATGAAGCTGCCGGGGAGTTGCACATCGATGGCTGCGGCGATTCCGCAGCCGCCCATGTCGTCCTCTTCCGGGTCTTCAGCCAAGGCCAACTTGAGCCACTGGGCAATGCCGTTGCTTTGCACCAGGGCGATTTCGTTTTCCAGAGGGGCCAAAGGATAGCGACGCATCCAGCTGACGACGAGGCTGCGCAGTTCGTCCAGGCGGTTACCGTGAACCACCATGAATCCAGCACTGAGGGACGTCGCATCCGGCATAACGGCTTCCTTGGGAAAAGCAAAATCGAGGCATGGACTTTAGCATTGAAGGCCGCCGTAATGAGCCTCTTCGCCCTTTTCGACCGCCCAAAACAAAACCCCTGTTTGCGTTAGCAAACAGGGGTTTCGGAATTTAATCTTGACGATGACCTACTCTCACATGGGGAAACCCCACACTACCATCGGCGATGCATCGTTTCACTACTGAGTTCGGGATGGGATCAGGTGGTTCCAATGCTCTATGGTCGTCAAGAAATTCGGGTACTGAGTCGTAGCCAGTTGGCTTCGCTTCAGCAAATTGGGTATGTGACAGCTTTCGGTGTTTTGCGAGGTCGAACTTTCGGTTCATTTCGTCTTCACACACCGCAATCTGATGCTCCTCTTTGTTTCCAAATCAGGAGAAGCAAATTGCTTGGGTGTTATATGGTCAAGCCTCACGGGCAATTAGTATTGGTTAGCTCAACGCCTCACAGCGCTTACACACCCAACCTATCAACGTCGTAGTCTTCGACGGCCCTTCAGGGAACTCAAGGTTCCAGTGAGATCTCATCTTGAGGCTAGTTTCCCGCTTAGATGCTTTCAGCGGTTATCTATTCCGAACATAGCTACCCGGCAATGCCACTGGCGTGACAACCGGAACACCAGAGGTTCGTCCACTCCGGTCCTCTCGTACTAGGAGCAGCCCCTCTCAAATCTCAAACGTCCACGGCAGATAGGGACCGAACTGTCTCACGACGTTCTAAACCCAGCTCGCGTACCACTTTAAATGGCGAACAGCCATACCCTTGGGACCGGCTTCAGCCCCAGGATGTGATGAGCCGACATCGAGGTGCCAAACACCGCCGTCGATATGAACTCTTGGGCGGTATCAGCCTGTTATCCCCGGAGTACCTTTTATCCGTTGAGCGATGGCCCTTCCATACAGAACCACCGGATCACTAAGACCTACTTTCGTACCTGCTCGACGTGTCTGTCTCGCAGTCAAGCGCGCTTTTGCCTTTATACTCTACGACCGATTTCCGACCGGTCTGAGCGCACCTTCGTACTCCTCCGTTACTCTTTAGGAGGAGACCGCCCCAGTCAAACTACCCACCATACACTGTCCTCGATCCGGATAACGGACCTGAGTTAGAACCTCAAAGTTGCCAGGGTGGTATTTCAAGGTTGGCTCCACGCAGACTGGCGTCCACGCTTCAAAGCCTCCCACCTATCCTACACAAGCAAATTCAAAGTCCAGTGCAAAGCTATAGTAAAGGTTCACGGGGTCTTTCCGTCTAGCCGCGGATACACTGCATCTTCACAGCGATTTCAATTTCACTGAGTCTCGGGTGGAGACAGCGCCGCCATCGTTACGCCATTCGTGCAGGTCGGAACTTACCCGACAAGGAATTTCGCTACCTTAGGACCGTTATAGTTACGGCCGCCGTTTACCGGGGCTTCGATCAAGAGCTTCGCGTTAGCTAACCCCATCAATTAACCTTCCGGCACCGGGCAGGCGTCACACCCTATACGTCCACTTTCGTGTTTGCAGAGTGCTGTGTTTTTAATAAACAGTCGCAGCGGCCTGGTATCTTCGACCGGCATGAGCTTACGGAGCAAGTCCTTCACCCTCACCGGCGCACCTTCTCCCGAAGTTACGGTGCCATTTTGCCTAGTTCCTTCACCCGAGTTCTCTCAAGCGCCTTGGTATTCTCTACCCAACCACCTGTGTCGGTTTGGGGTACGGTTCCTGGTTACCTGAAGCTTAGAAGCTTTTCTTGGAAGCATGGCATCAACCACTTCGTTAACTAAAAGTTAACTCGTCATCAGCTCTCGGCCTTAGAATCCCGGATTTACCTAAGATTCCAGCCTACCACCTTAAACTTGGACAACCAACGCCAAGCTGGCCTAGCCTTCTCCGTCCCTCCATCGCAATAACCAGAAGTACAGGAATATTAACCTGTTTTCCATCGACTACGCTTTTCAGCCTCGCCTTAGGGACCGACTAACCCTGCGTCGATTAACGTTGCGCAGGAAACCTTGGTCTTTCGGCGTGGGTGTTTTTCACACCCATTGTCGTTACTCATGTCAGCATTCGCACTTCTGATACCTCCAGCAAGCTTCTCAACTCACCTTCACAGGCTTACAGAACGCTCCTCTACCGCATCACTTACGTGATACCCGTAGCTTCGGTGTATGGTTTGAGCCCCGTTACATCTTCCGCGCAGGCCGACTCGACTAGTGAGCTATTACGCTTTCTTTAAAGGGTGGCTGCTTCTAAGCCAACCTCCTAGCTGTCTAAGCCTTCCCACATCGTTTCCCACTTAACCATAACTTTGGGACCTTAGCTGACGGTCTGGGTTGTTTCCCTTTTCACGACGGACGTTAGCACCCGCCGTGTGTCTCCCATGCTCGGCACTTGTAGGTATTCGGAGTTTGCATCGGTTTGGTAAGTCGGGATGACCCCCTAGCCGAAACAGTGCTCTACCCCCTACAGTGATACATGAGGCGCTACCTAAATAGCTTTCGAGGAGAACCAGCTATCTCCGAGCTTGATTAGCCTTTCACTCCGATCCACAGGTCATCCGCTAACTTTTCAACGGTAGTCGGTTCGGTCCTCCAGTTAGTGTTACCCAACCTTCAACCTGCCCATGGATAGATCGCCCGGTTTCGGGTCTATTCCCAGCGACTAGACGCCCTATTAAGACTCGCTTTCGCTACGCCTCCCCTATTCGGTTAAGCTCGCCACTGAAAATAAGTCGCTGACCCATTATACAAAAGGTACGCAGTCACCCAACAAAGTGGGCTCCCACTGCTTGTACGCATACGGTTTCAGGATCTATTTCACTCCCCTCTCCGGGGTTCTTTTCGCCTTTCCCTCACGGTACTAGTTCACTATCGGTCAGTCAGTAGTATTTAGCCTTGGAGGATGGTCCCCCCATATTCAGACAAAGTTTCTCGTGCTCCGTCCTACTCGATTTCATGACTAAGAGATTTTCGCGTACAGGGCTATCACCCACTATGGCCGCACTTTCCAGAGCGTTCCGCTAATCTCAAAGCCACTTAAGGGCTAGTCCCCGTTCGCTCGCCACTACTAAGGGAATCTCGGTTGATTTCTTTTCCTCAGGGTACTTAGATGTTTCAGTTCCCCTGGTTCGCCTCTTAAGCCTATGTATTCAGCTTAAGATAACCATCTTATGATGGCTGGGTTCCCCCATTCAGACATCTCCGGATCAAAGTCTGTTTGCCGACTCCCCGAAGCTTTTCGCAGGCTACCACGTCTTTCATCGCCTCTGACTGCCAAGGCATCCACCGTATGCGCTTCTTCACTTGACCATATAACCCCAAGCAATCTGGTTATACTATGAAGACAACATTCGCCGAAAATTCGATAATACTCAAAACTGAGTAACTCACAAATTTTACCTTAGCCTGATCCGTTACCAGTGAAAGTAACGTTCAGTCTATCTTTCTATCACATACCCAAATTTTTAAAGAACGGTTCTGAAAAAGATCAGAGCTAATTATTCGATTCGAATAGTTAGCTCTGCACTTTTACAAACGCATGAATCAAGCAATTCGTGTGGGAACTTATGGAGCAGCTGATGTCGTCGATTAAGGAGGTGATCCAGCCGCAGGTTCCCCTACGGCTACCTTGTTACGACTTCACCCCAGTCATGAATCACACCGTGGTAACCGTCCTCCCGAAGGTTAGACTAGCTACTTCTGGTGCAACCCACTCCCATGGTGTGACGGGCGGTGTGTACAAGGCCCGGGAACGTATTCACCGCGACATTCTGATTCGCGATTACTAGCGATTCCGACTTCACGCAGTCGAGTTGCAGACTGCGATCCGGACTACGATCGGTTTTATGGGATTAGCTCCACCTCGCGGCTTGGCAACCCTCTGTACCGACCATTGTAGCACGTGTGTAGCCCAGGCCGTAAGGGCCATGATGACTTGACGTCATCCCCACCTTCCTCCGGTTTGTCACCGGCAGTCTCCTTAGAGTGCCCACCATTACGTGCTGGTAACTAAGGACAAGGGTTGCGCTCGTTACGGGACTTAACCCAACATCTCACGACACGAGCTGACGACAGCCATGCAGCACCTGTCTCAATGTTCCCGAAGGCACCAATCTATCTCTAGAAAGTTCATTGGATGTCAAGGCCTGGTAAGGTTCTTCGCGTTGCTTCGAATTAAACCACATGCTCCACCGCTTGTGCGGGCCCCCGTCAATTCATTTGAGTTTTAACCTTGCGGCCGTACTCCCCAGGCGGTCAACTTAATGCGTTAGCTGCGCCACTAAAAGCTCAAGGCTTCCAACGGCTAGTTGACATCGTTTACGGCGTGGACTACCAGGGTATCTAATCCTGTTTGCTCCCCACGCTTTCGCACCTCAGTGTCAGTATTAGTCCAGGTGGTCGCCTTCGCCACTGGTGTTCCTTCCTATATCTACGCATTTCACCGCTACACAGGAAATTCCACCACCCTCTACCATACTCTAGTCAGTCAGTTTTGAATGCAGTTCCCAGGTTGAGCCCGGGGATTTCACATCCAACTTAACAAACCACCTACGCGCGCTTTACGCCCAGTAATTCCGATTAACGCTTGCACCCTCTGTATTACCGCGGCTGCTGGCACAGAGTTAGCCGGTGCTTATTCTGTCGGTAACGTCAAAACAATCACGTATTAGGTAACTGCCCTTCCTCCCAACTTAAAGTGCTTTACAATCCGAAGACCTTCTTCACACACGCGGCATGGCTGGATCAGGCTTTCGCCCATTGTCCAATATTCCCCACTGCTGCCTCCCGTAGGAGTCTGGACCGTGTCTCAGTTCCAGTGTGACTGATCATCCTCTCAGACCAGTTACGGATCGTCGCCTTGGTGAGCCATTACCTCACCAACTAGCTAATCCGACCTAGGCTCATCTGATAGCGCAAGGCCCGAAGGTCCCCTGCTTTCTCCCGTAGGACGTATGCGGTATTAGCGTCCGTTTCCGAACGTTACCCCCCACTACCAGGCAGATTCCTAGGCATTACTCACCCGTCCGCCGCTCTCAAGAGAAGCAAGCTTCTCTCTACCGCTCGACTTGCATGTGTTAGGCCTGCCGCCAGCGTTCAATCTGAGCCATGATCAAACTCTTCAGTTCAAACATCTTTGGGTTTTTAAGAAACCCTAAACTTGGCTCAGCAATCGTTGGTTACATCTTTGATTTCTCGCGGAGTAACTTGTGATGCTGATAATCTTGTTGACTATCAGTCTGACCCCACAAGCACCCACACGAATTGCTTGATTCAGTTGTTAAAGAGCGGTTGGTTAAGATCTTTCGTCTCAACCGAGGCGCGCATTCTACAGCAGCCTCATTTGCTGTCAAGTGATTATTTTCAGAAGTTTTCGAAGAATTCTTCAACAACTTCAACCACTTGCGCTTCCGATCTCTCGTCAGCGGGAGGCGAATTCTACAGCGTTACACGCTGCTGTCAACACCTCTTTTTCAACTTCCTTTTGGCTTCGATGACCTGAAGCAACCTGCTGCCGAAAACTTCATAACTCGTTGTTTACCAAGGAGTTTTCCGTTTCGACTGCGCCGGAAGTGGGGCGAATTATAGGCTTCCAGAATCTGCCGTCAACCCCTTAATTACGCTTTTGTTGCAGAAGGTGTTTTTTTAGCGATAAGGCGAGGGATTCGACGCATCACCGGGGGAATACGCAGCACCAAGAGCAGCGCACCGATAGAGGCATAGATAGCCCACTCCTTCAGGTCGGCACGTACGATCCACAACATGTGCAACAAGCCGAGCCCAAGGATCACATACACCAGGCGGTGCAGCTTCTTCCAACGACTGCCCAGCCGGCGCTGGCTGTAGCGATTAGACGTCACCGCCAGCACCAGCAGCGAGAGAAAACCCAAGGCACCGACAATAATGTAGGGCCGCTTACGCAGCTCCACGCCCAACTGGGACCAGTCCAATCCGAGCACAAACACGCAATAGGCCGCCAGGTGCAGCACGACGTACGCAAAACACCACAAGCCCAACTGCCGGCGTACCGCTATCCACCCTGCCCAACCGCTCAGCTTTTGCAGTGGTGTCATTCCCAGAGTAATCAACAACAGGATCAACGTGCCCAAGCCGAGTCGGTCAACCAGCACTTTCCCCGGATCAGGCCCCAGCGCAAAACTCCACGCTTCATAAAGCCACCACAACGGCCACACCGCAGCGACTATAAAGACGCCAATACGCCAGATCGGATAACGCATCAGTAGTTCTTCCGCAAATCGAGGCCGGTGTAAAGCGCAGCGACCTCGTCTGAGTACCCATTGAACATCTGCGTCTCACGGACATTCGGGCTGAACAGACCACTCGGCAAACGACGCTCGCGCGCTTGCGTCCAGCGAGGATGGTCGACCGTAGGGTTCACGTTTGCGTAGAACCCGTACTCGTCCGCCGCAATACTCTGCCACGTCGTTTTCGGCTGCTCGCTCACAAGGCTGATCCGCACAATCGACTTCACGCTCTTGAAGCCATACTTCCATGGCACCACCAACCGCAACGGCGCGCCATTCTGGTTAGGCAGCTCTCGCCCATACATACCCACGGCAAGAATCGCCAACGGGTTCATCGCTTCATCCAGCCGTAGCCCTTCTACATAAGGCCAGTCGATCAAGCCAAAACTCGAACGCTGCCCCGGCATGCTCTTGGGATCCTGCAGAGTTTCGAAGCGGATGTACTTGGCCTTGGAGGTCGGTTCAACCTGCTTGAGCAAGGCAGAGATCGGAAAGCCCATCCACGGAATCACCATCGACCACGCCTCGACACAGCGCAAACGATAGATGCGCTCCTCCAACTGATAAGGCTTCATGAAGTCTTCCAAGGCATAACGCCCCGGTTTCGCGACCTCCCCGTCAATTACAACCGTCCAGGGTTCGGTCTTGAGTGAACCTGCGTTAGCGGCAGGGTCGCCCTTATCCGTACCGAACTCATAGAAGTTGTTGTAGTGGGTGGCATCCTTGAAAGGCGTGATGGCCTCATCCTTGACGGTTACCGCCTGCCACTTGGTATTCGGCAGCTTCTCGGTAAACCAGTTCGGTGCCTTACCCGGCTCAACATCGGCATAACGCGCAGCCTCATCCGCACTGGCCCAACGCGGCAGGCTGCCGGCGGCCATGCCAGCAAGCGCACCACCGAGCAAGCTGCGGCGAGATAGATAGAAGGATTCAGGCGTAACGTCCGATTCGTGGCAATCGGACGCTTTGGGAAATTTGAATAACATGGCAACTCCGCAGCATTGGAGGACTGATGCACCAATAGACTGCGGAGTATGGGGGAAATTACATTAAGACAATGTTTTGTCCCGGCGCAGATGCAGCAAGTACTGAACCGGCCCCGACGCTGCGTAAACCAGGAACGCCAGCAACAGAATACGCGGCGGATCACTGAACACCACCGCAAACACCAACACCACTACCAGGATCGCGACAAAAGGCACCCGCCCTTTCAGGTCGAATTCCTTGAAGCTGTTGTACTTGATGTTGCTGACCATCAGCATGCCGGCCGCCGCAACCATCAAGGCCACCAGGAACGACATCTTTGAACCCTGGATGCCGTAGTCGCTGAACGCCCAGACAATCCCCGCCACCACACCTGCAGCAGCAGGGCTGGCCAGACCGATGAAGTAACGTTTGTCGGCAGTACCCACTTGGGTATTGAAGCGCGCCAGGCGCAGCGCTGCACCTGCCACATAGATGAAGGCCACCATCCAGCCGACCTTGCCCATATCACCCAACGCCCAGGCAAATGCCAACAACGCGGGGGCAACACCGAAGGCAACCATGTCCGACAGCGAGTCATACTCGGCGCCGAAGGCACTTTGGGTATTGGTCATACGCGCTACGCGGCCATCAAGACCGTCGAGCACCATGGCCACGAAAATCGCGATAGCAGCAAAACCGAAATACTTGCTGGCACTCGCCGCATCACCTGCGGCCAGCGCGCTCTGGGCACTCATGGAGTTGATGATGGAATAGAAACCGGCAAACAGGTTCGCCGTGGTGAACAGATTGGGCAGCAGATAGATGCCACGATGCCGGACCTTGCGGCCTTCCGCGTCATGCCCTTCTTCGACATGCTCATCGATCGGCAGCAGGCTTTCGGCGTCAGAAGCCTGGCTTGGCTCTTCGGGACGTTCGCTCATGGACTTTACCTTGCAACGGTGTGAAAAAAATTCGACAAATACTTGCGGCGAGTGTTCGCCCGCAAACGATGCAGCTTTATACCAGAACCAGCTCCCCAAACGAAAAAACGCGGCCTAAGCCGCGTTTTCCCTTGATGCGTGCGACTTAGTTTTTGGCTTTGTCGACGATCTTGTTGGCACCGATCCACGGCATCATGGAGCGCAGTTGCTCGCCGATGACTTCGATACCGTGAGCGGCGTTGTTACGACGCTTGGCGGTCATCGAAGGGTAGCCGGTAGCGCCTTCGGAGATGAACATTTTGGCGTATTCGCCGTCCTGAATACGTTTCAGGGCGTTGCGCATGGCCTGACGGGATTCGGCGTTGATCACTTCCGGGCCAGTCACGTACTCGCCGTATTCGGCGTTGTTGGAGATCGAGTAGTTCATGTTGGCGATACCGCCTTCGTACATGAGGTCAACGATCAGCTTCAGTTCGTGCAGGCACTCGAAGTAGGCCATTTCCGGCGCGTAGCCAGCTTCAACCAGGGTTTCGAAACCGGCTTTAACCAGTTCAACGGTACCGCCGCACAGAACGGCTTGCTCGCCGAACAGGTCGGTTTCAGTCTCGTCCTTGAAGGTGGTTTCGATGATGCCGGTACGGCCACCGCCAACGCCTGCCGCGTAGGACAGTGCAACGTTCTTGGCGTTGCCCGAAGCGTCCTGGTAGATCGCGATCAGGTCAGGGATGCCGCCGCCTTTGACGAACTCGGAACGCACGGTGTGGCCCGGTGCTTTCGGCGCGATCATGATCACGTCGAGGTCGGCACGCGGAACAACCTGGTTGTAGTGAATCGCGAAGCCGTGGGAGAAGGCCAGGGTGGCGCCTTTCTTGATGTTCGGCTCGATTTCGTTTTTGTACAGCGCGGACTGGAACTCGTCCGGGGTCAGGATCATGACCAGGTCGGCAGCAGCAACGGCGGAAGCAACGTCAGTTACTTTCAGGCCATGGGCTTCTGCCTTGGCAACGGTGGCCGAGCCTTTGCGCAGGCCGACAGTCACGTCAACGCCGGAGTCTTTCAGGTTGCAGGCTTGCGCGTGACCTTGGGAGCCGTAGCCGATGATGGCGACTTTTTTGCCCTGGATGATCGACAGGTCACAATCTTTTTCGTAATAAACTTTCATGAGGTTCCTCTATATATCCAGGCCGTGAGGCCATTCTCTAATTGGGTTAGATGCTGAGTACTTTGTCGCCACGGGCAATCCCGGTGACACCACTGCGTACGGTTTCCAGAATCGAGGCCGTCCCGATCGACTGGATGAAGCTATCCAGTTTGTCGCTTGTACCGGTCAATTGAACGGTATAAACGCTGGCGCTCACATCGACGATCTGCCCGCGATAAATGTCGGTAGTCCGTTTGATCTCGGCACGTTGGGCACCCGTGGCCTTGACCTTTACCAGCATCAGCTCGCGCTCGATGTGGGCACTTTCCGACAGGTCGACCAGCTTGACCACTTCGATCAGCTTGTTGAGGTTCTTGGTGATCTGCTCGATCACCTCATCGTGGCCCACGGTGGTCAACGTCAGGCGCGACAGGGTCGGGTCCTCGGTCGGTGCCACGGTCAGGCTTTCGATGTTGTAGTTGCGTTGCGAAAACAGGCCGACAACACGAGACAGGGCGCCGGGTTCGTTCTCCAGAAGCAGGGAGATAATGTGCCGCATGATTAAGTACGCTCCGTCTTGTTCAGCCACATGTCGCGCATAGAGCCGTCTTTGATCTGCATCGGGTAGACGTGCTCGCTGGTATCCACCTGAATATCGAGGAATACCAGACGGTCCTTCATGGCGAACGCCTCTTCCATCTTCGGCTTCAGATCTTTCAGATCGGTGATGCGAATGCCGACGTGGCCATAGGCTTCAACCAACTTGACGAAATCCGGCAGCGATTCCATGTAGGAATGGGAGTGACGGCTGTTGTAGCTCATATCCTGCCACTGACGAACCATGCCCAGTACGCCGTTGTTCAGGCAGACGATCTTCACCGGCAGCCCGTACTGCAAGCACGTCGACAGTTCCTGGATGTTCATCTGGATGCTGCCTTCACCGGTGACGCACGCAACGTCGGTGTCCGGGAAGCTCAGCTTCACACCCATGGCGGCAGGGAAACCAAAGCCCATCGTGCCCAGGCCGCCGGAGTTGATCCAACGGTTAGGCTTGTCGAACTTGTAGTACTGCGCGGCGAACATCTGGTGCTGGCCCACGTCGGAGGTTACAAAGGCGTCGCCCTTGGTCACTTCGCACAGGGTTTCGATCACGGTTTGTGGCTTGATGATGCTGCCGTCGCCCTTGTCGTAAGGGAACAGGCCGCGGTCGCCGCGCCATTCGTCGATCTGCTTCCACCAGCTGGCAACGGATTCCTTGTTCGGTGTTTCGCCGATGTCCTTGAGCGCCGCAACCATTTCGGTCAATACGCTTTCCACTGGGCCCACGATCGGCACGTCGGCCTTGATGGTCTTGGAGATGGACGCCGGGTCGATGTCGATATGGATGATCTTGGCATTCGGGCAGAACTTGCTCGCGCCGTTGATCACACGGTCATCGAACCGCGCGCCGACCGCCAGGATCACGTCAGCGTGGTGCATGGCCAGGTTGGCGGTGTAGCTGCCGTGCATACCGAGCATGCCGACGAACTGACGGTCCGTACCCGGGAAGGCGCCAAGGCCCATCAGGGTATTGGTAACCGGCAGGTTGAGCAGCTTGGCCAGTTCGGTCAACGGTGCGGAACCGCCGCCCAGAATCACGCCACCGCCCGAGTACAACACCGGGCGCTTGGCCGCCAGGAGCATTTCTGCCGCCTTGCGGATTTGGCCCGAGTGCCCACGAACGGCCGGGCTGTAGGAGCGCAGCTTGGCTTTCTTCGGGAAGACGTATTCGAATTTTTCCGCCGGGTTGGTCATGTCTTTCGGGATATCGACCACCACAGGGCCCGGGCGACCGGACTGTGCGAGGTAGAAGGCCTTTTTCATGACTTCCGGGATTTCCGACGCATGCTTGATCATGAAGCTGTGTTTCACGATAGGCCGGGAGATACCGATCATGTCGGTTTCCTGGAATGCATCGGTGCCAACCATGGTGCTGGCAACCTGGCCGGAAATGATCACCATCGGGATGGAGTCCATATACGCAGTCGCGATGCCGGTAATGGCATTGGTTGCGCCTGGGCCGGAGGTTACCAGTACCACGCCGGCTTTACCGGTGGCACGGGCATAACCGTCAGCCATATGGGTCGCGGCCTGTTCGTGGCGAACCAGGATGTGGTTAACCGCCGGTTCCTTGAACAGTGCGTCGTAAACATGCAGCAGAGCACCACCTGGGTACCCGTAGATATAGTCGACGCCTTCGTCACGCAAAAAGCGGACGAGCATCTCACCGCCAGATAAAAGCTCCACGTTGTTCACCTCTAAAACGCCAGAATACCGTCCGTTGAAAACCGACGGGTCTTAATAGGTTTACTTCTCAACAGAGCATGAGCGACGGTGGTCGCCGACTACGTCAGCACTGACTGAGCAAGTATTGGGATCGTCCCAAGTGTTGCGGGCTTTTCCCACCCAGCGCGAGGTAACGCGTTGCGGGTGTAACAGGTCGGCGCGGATGTGCGCCTCATGATCTGCCGAGCGGGCCTGCTTCTGGCAGTCCCGATACAGCGGACTTTGGATTCTTCTGTTTCAGCCCCTTCAAGTCAAGTAATAATTGCGCTTTTTTCCAACTAAGCGCATGAGAACGTAGAAGAAAGGGCTTTGAGGAGGGATAAAACTCGCCTGAATGTCGTCAAGCGGTAGAAATGTGCGCAAGACTGCCGGAAAACCCGGCAGTCAGGCAATTAACGAGCGTCGACGATCAGTTGGTCGAACTTTTTCAGCGCATTGCGCAATCCAAGGCTCTCCCGAGGCCGGTCGGCATAGACCATCTCGGCCATGTCCAGGATTCCGGAAGCATTCGGCAATGGCAGGTCCTGTTCGAGGATCTGCTTCATGCGCGCAAGGAAGATCCACTGCAGCCACTGGTGGAAGTCCAGGGTATCTACCGAAAACGGCTCGACACTGCTGAGCGCCTCAACGCTGGGGGGCACTTCGTCCCACCAGCCCTGCACGCGCAGTTCGCGCTCAATCAGCAATAACTGTTCGGCAATCGCTGGAAAACGCGCATCCATCAGAGGCTGACCTTGGCTTTCTGCCGCGCCTGGGCAGCGCCGGCGGCATCGCCTTGGGCCGCACGCGCATCGCCAATCAGCGCCCACAGGCTGGCTTGCAGGTCAGGACGACCATTGGCCAGGGTCAGGCCACGGCGGGCGAACTGTTCGGCCTGCGGTGCGTCACCTTGGGCCATGCGCACTTGCGCCAGGCGATACAGCACTTGCGGCTCGCGTGGCGCCACGCGCTGGGCGCGCTCGAGGCTCGACGATGCGCCATTCAAGTCGCCACCGGCCTGTTGCTGCTGGGCAGTGGTCAACAAGGCCAGTACAGGGCCATCCAGCTGCTCGTCAGCCGACAGGCCGCCCGCAGCGGAGGACGACGGAATACCACTCGGCGTCGACGGCATGCTGTAGGTGCCTTGGGTGACAGGCGCGGTCTGAATCGGCGCAGTATCGATCGGGCCCGAGGTGCTTGGCCCTGGGGTCCAAGGCTCGGCACTGATCGGCGCGGACGTGGCGGCGCCCGCCCCCGGCACCATCACCACCACGCCCGAATCCTGCGGCACGGCCCGGGTCGCGGGCTGCGCAGGACGGTTGGTCACGGTCTGACGGAAGCCGCCATTGGCCGAGATCCGGTCGTTATTGGAGACGGCTGTGCTCGAATCCACCACGGGAATCGAGCCGCGCTGCACGCTGGCGCAACCGTTGAGCAAAGCCAGAGCTGTAATAGCTGGAATCCACCACTTGTTCACTTGAAACCCTCTTTGCTTAATTCATCCAGCCCTTGACCCAATCCATCACCGATTCCGCGTCAGCAGGCGCACTGCCGCCGCACGCGGCACCGGGTGGCGGTTCGCTGCCGCGAATATACGGCATCTGTACTGCGCCTGGGCAGTTGGCGTCAGAGCCCTGGCCAGTATGCGGATCGATCCAGGCCTGCACGATGTTGTCCGGCTGCGGCATGTTCAGCGGCAGCGGGTCAGCCTTGCGCATAAAGCTGGTCCAGACCTGCAGTGCACCGGTCGCACCGGTAAATGGGGTCTTGCCATTATCGTCGCGGCCCAGCCACACCACCGCCAGCACATCCTGGCCGAAGCCGGCGAACCAGCTGTCACGCGAGTCGTTACTGGTACCGGTCTTGCCCGCCAGCGTCAGGTTCGAAGGCAGCACTTTGTAGACAGAGCTACCGGTACCTTCGCGCATCACGCGCTGCATGGCGTTCTGGATCAGGTAGATGGAGCCGGCGTCGAAACGCTGCTGAATCTGGAACGGGTAGCGCTTGAGCGGCTCGCCCTCGGCGGTCAGTACGCTGCGGATCCCGCGCATCGGGGTATTGAAACCACCGTTGGCGAGCGTCTGGTACATGGTCGCCACTTCCATCGGCGTCATGGCGCCAGCGCCCAACAGGATCGACGGGAAGGCCGGGAACTCGCGGGTGATGCCCAGGCGCGCGAGCGTCTTGAGGACGTTCGGCACACCCACTTCCAGGCCGAGCCGGGACGTGGAGATGTTGTAGGAATGCGCCAGCCCCTGGTACAGGAAAACGGTGCCGTGGGAGCGGCGATCGAAGTTCTGTGGCGTCCACACCTGGCCATCAGCGCCTTTGACCGACAGCGGGTCATCCGACAGCCAGCTGGTCAGGGAATACTTGCTCGGTTTTTCCAGCGCGGTCAGATAAACCGCAGGCTTGACCAGCGAACCAATCGGCCGCACCGCATCCAGTGCGCGGTTGAAGCCGGCAAAACTGGCCTGGCGACTGCCGATCATGGCCTGGACTTCACCGGTTTCCGGGTTGGTCACCACCATCGCCGCTTCCACATCCTCGGAGCCCTTACGGCCGGTCAGACGCTTGAAGGTGTCGTTGACCGAAGCCTCCGCCTTCATCTGCAGAATCGGGTCAAAACTGGTGAAGATGCGCAAGCCCTCTTCGGTCAAGTCTTCGTCGCGGTAGTCTTCACGCAACTGGCGCTTAACCAAATCGATAAAGCCCGGGAAGGAACTGTCCGCCAGCTTGCCGCGAGTGGTTACACCCAGTGGCATTTTCTTGGCTGCGGCGACTTGTTCAGCGGTGGCTACGCCCTGCTGCTCAAGCACGTCGAGCACCAGGTTGCGGCGTTCCAATGCACGCTCAGGGTTGCGCCGCGGGTTGTAATAGGACGGCCCCTTGACCATCCCCACCAGCAACGCGACCTGATGCAGCTTCAGCTCGGACAATGGCTGCCCGAAGAAAAACTGGCTGGCCAAACCGAACCCGTGCACCGCGCGCTGGCCGTCCTGGCCGACGAACACTTCATTGAGGTAAGCCTCAAGGATTTCCTGCTTGCTGTAATGCAGCTCCAGCAGCATCGCCATCATGGCTTCGGTGAGCTTACGGGTGAGGCTGCGTTCGTTGGTGAGGTAGAAGTTCTTCACCAACTGTTGGGTCAGCGTACTGCCGCCCTGGGTCATCTTGCCGCCCGAGGTGTTCACCCAGATGGCGCGGGCAATCGACTTCGGCGAGACGCCCCAGTGGCTGTAGAAATCGCGGTCTTCCACGGCAACCAGGGTTTCGAGCAGGTACGGCGGCACCTGATCAAGCTTGATCAGGATGCGATCTTCAAGGTTCTTCGGGTAAATACCGCCGATCATCAGCGGTTCCAGGCGCACTACCGGCAATTTGGAACCGTTGAGCGAAGACAACTCGGCTACGTAGTCGCCGGAAAAACGCACACGCACCGGCTGGGCTTTTTCCAAGCCTTCATAGAACTGGAAGCCACGGGTGTTCAAGTCGACGGTATTGCCGCTGACCGCCGCTGCACCCGGGCCATTGCTGACCGGCTCACGGCGATAGCCCAGGGCGTCGAGTTCGGTAAGGAAGTCATCCTTGCTCAGCTTCTGGCCGGTGAACAATTCCAGCGGGCGCGCGTACACCTTGGCCGGAATGGTCCAGCGCTTGCCGGAGAACTTCTCCTGGACCACGGCGTCGAGGTACACCGCGAAGCCTGCGAGCACTACAAGGCCAACGAGGCCGAGCTTGAGCGCCCAGCCCAGCCAAGGGCGCAGGCCACGGGAAGGAGGTTTTTTACGGGAACGGGGAGATCGGGTTCGAGTCATGGCGGCGGATTATACGCACTTTATTGATGATCAACATGAGCCGGACAGCGGTTTGCACGACCGGCTGTAACCGCCATAATGCCGGCCATGATTTCCCCCAGACTTTGAAGGATCGCCCGTGAGCCAGTCCCTGATCGCCGCCCTGCAGAACCCGGCTTTATACCCCCATCCGGTAGAAGCATTCCAAGTCATCGAAACCCATATTTCCTGGGTCATCCTGACTGGCCCTTATGCTTATAAATTGAAGAAACCGATGAACTTCGGTTTCCTGGATTTCACCCAGCTGGACGATCGTGGGCACTTCTGCAACGAAGAACTGCGCCTCAACCAACGCCTGACCGAAGATTTGTATCTTGAAGTGTTGCCGATTACCGGCACTGCCGAAGCCCCGCAATTGGGCGGCGAAGGGCCGGCTATCGAATACGCGCTGAAAATGCGCCAGTTCCCGCAAAGCCAGCTGCTCAGCACCTTGCAGGCCAATGGCGAATTGACCAGCGCGCACGTTGATGAGATGGCCAAACAGATCGCGCACTTCCACCTCACCGCGCCGAAAGTGCCACAGGCGCATGCGGCCGGCACGCCAGACGAAGTGATGGCGCCGGTGCGGCAGAATTTCGACCAGATCCGCCCTTTCCTCAGCGACAAGGCCGACCTGCTTCAGCTCGAAGCCCTGCAAGCCTGGGCCGAAAGCAGCTTCGAACGCCTCAAGCCATTGCTGGCGCAACGCAAGCTGGACGGTTTCACCCGCGAATGCCACGGTGATATTCATCTGGGCAACGCCACCTTGATCGATGGCCAGGTGGTGATCTTCGACTGCATCGAGTTCAACGAGCCTTTCCGCTTCACCGACGTCTGGGCCGACACCGGCTTCCTGGCCATGGACCTGGAAGACCGTGGCCTCAAATCCCTGGCACGGCGTTTTATCAGCCAGTACCTGGAGCTGACCGGTGACTATCAGGGCCTGGAAGTACTGAACTTCTATAAAGCCTACCGCGCGCTGGTACGCGCCAAGGTTTCGCTGTTCAGCATGCCGAGCGAAGCCAGCCCGGTGCAACGCGCCACCACCCTGCGCCAGTACCGCAACTACGCGAACCTGGCGGAGAGCTACAGCACCATCCCGTCGCGCTTCCTGGCGGTTACCCACGGTGTTTCGGCCGTCGGCAAAAGCCATGTCTCCATGCGCCTGGTGGAAGCCTTGGGCGCGGTGCGCGTGCGTTCGGATGTGGAACGCAAGCGCCTGTTCGGCGAGCAACAGGTAGAAAACACGCCACAGGCGGGGATCTATGCGGCGGATGCCAGCACCGCAACCTACGCCCGTTTGAATGAAATTGCCGATACCGTACTGCGCGCCGGCTACCCGGTGGTGCTCGATGCAACCTTCCTCAAACGCGAACAACGCGACGCAGCGGCCAAGGTTGCCGAAGCCACCGGTGCGCCGTTCCTGATCCTCGATTGCAACGCGCCACAAGCCGTAATCGCCAGCTGGCTGGAGCAACGTCAGGCGGATAAAAACGACCCTTCCGACGCCACACTCAGCGTTATCGAAGAACAGCAGGCTAATCGCGACCCACTGACGGCCGAAGAACTGTTGCTGAGCAAACGCGTGGAGACCAACGAAAGCGGGACCCTCGACGCCTTGGTCGCGCACATTCGCCAACGCCTGCCAGGCCTGTAAGAAAAATTTCTTGGTCGTGTCGTCTACTTGGGCGCACGGCCGAGCAATAGTGGCACTATAATGGCGTCATAAATCCAACAGGAGTCGCCTTCATGAGTCAGCCCAAGCTTCTCGATACCCCGCTCTACTCGCTCCTGCACAAAGACAACATCCGTGGCTTTAACCAGGAACGCCCGAAAGACGGCCCCATCGACATGCGTGGCGGCGACTTCCGTGGCCTGGACCTGCGTGAGCTGAATGCCACGGGCGTGGATTTCACCGACGCCTACTTCCGCTCCACCGACTTGCGCGGCCTGGACTTGCGTGACTGCTCACTGGAAGGCGCCAGCCTGGCCCATGCGCAGATCTCGGGCACCTACTTCCCGCCGGAACTGACTGCCGATGAGATTCTCATGTCGGTCAATTTCGGTACTCGCCTGCGCTACCGCACCAAGTAAACATCCCCGCCTCCACCCCGGTCACGCACAGCCGTACCGGGGGCTTACGCCTGGCCTCCGTCAAAATCCCCGCGTCATTCTTATAAGCGTTTAGGCCGTTCCTGACCAAAGAACTACGCTTTTCCTACTGAGCGCTACACTCCTGTGCAGGCTTGCCTGGTCACGATACCCACCGCACCATTCGGCCGTCGCAAGGAGGCTTGATGAACGATGAGCTGCAACACCTGAAAAACCTCGGCAAGACGTCAGCACAGTGGTTGCATGCGGTGGGCATCCACAGTGCGTCGGACCTGCGCCGACTGGGAGCGGTCGACGCCTACCGGGCCGTGCGAACTCGCGGGTTCCGAGCCTCGAAAGTGCTGCTGTACGCGATCGAAGGGGCGTTGATGGATGTGCACTGGAACGACATTCCTGCCGAGCGCAAGGAAGCATTGAACCGCCAACTGGACGCTATTTCGGCGCGGCAGAAGAATTAGATCAGTCAGAAAACCCAATGATCACAGGCCTTTCGAACGGTCGTTTGAGGAAAATACCAGATCGTTTCAAAACAGATGTTGACTCTCAAATGAGAATCGTTATGATTATCACAACTGGTCGCGAGATCAGCCGATAACTGAAAGACCATTGGTTCGGACTCTCAGATTATCTCCTCATCAGGCTAATCACGGTTATTTGACCCGGCTTTTTGCCGGGTCTTTTTTTACCTGTAAAAAGCTGCTGATAAAAAGCCGCCGGCAAAAAACTCAGCGCGCAATGATCAACGGATGCCCCCGCTCGGGGTGCGGCTGTACCAGCACATCCAAACCAAATACCGCCTTCAGCGGCTCCGGACGCATGACCTGTGCCGGCGTATCCAAGGCGTGGGCACGCCCCTGCTCCAGCAACAAAATTCGATCGCAGTAGCGGGCCGCCAGGTTCAGGTCATGCAGGATCACCAGCACGGCAGCGCCACGATCAGCAAAAGTGCGAATAGCCTGCAAGGTCGTGTGCTGATGCAAGGGGTCGAGCATCGACGTGGGCTCATCCAGCAACAATGTCTGCCCCGCCTCGCCAGGCCATAACTGCGCGAGCACCCGCGCCAGGTGCACGCGCTGACGCTCCCCACCGGACAACGCCAGGTAACTGCGGCCACTCAAGTGACCGACATCCGCCGCCTGCAGCGCCGCATCGATAATCTCATCGTCACGCGCACGCCCGGTCTGATGGGGCAAGCGGCCCATACCGACGACTTCCTCGACACGAAAGGCGAAGTCCAGGGTCGAGGTCTGCGGCAACACGGCCAAACGCTGGGCCCGCTGCGATCCGCTCCAGTCCTTGAGCGCCTGCTGATCGAGCCAAACCTTGCCCTGGTCAGGGTGCAGCTCACCGCACAAGGCCCCCAGCAACGTGCTCTTGCCCGCGCCATTGGGGCCGAGCACGCCGAGTACCTGGCCGGGCAGCAGGTCGAGGGTGATGTCCGCCAATACGGTTTTGTGGCCGCGACGGATGTGCAACTCTTCCACGCGAAGCATCAGGCGCGCCCTCGCAACAACAGGTAAAGAAAAAACGGCGCGCCTATAAACGCGGTGACAATACCGATCGGCAGTTCAGCCGGCGCCAGGGCCAAGCGTGCGACCAGGTCGGCGAATAGCAACAAACTTGCGCCCGCCAGTACCGAAGCGGGTAACAGCACGCGGTGATCCGGCCCCGCCAACAGGCGCACCAGGTGCGGTACCACCAGCCCGACAAATCCGATCATGCCCGCCGCCGCCACGGCCGCGCCCACACCGAGGGCGGTGCAGAACACCAACTCGCGCTTGAGCCCTTCAACATTGATCCCCAGGTGGCTGGCCTCCGACTCCCCGAGCAGCAGCGCGTTCAACGCCTTGGCCCGGCGCGGCAACCACAGCGCCACACCCGCGCTCACCAGCAGCAACGGCCACAAGCGAGAATAACTGGCGCCATTGAGGCTGCCCAGGTTCCAGAACGTGAGCGTTCGCAGGGTCGCGTCGTCCGCCAGGTAGGTAAACAGCCCTACCGCCGAGCTGGCGAGCGCCGTAAGGGCGATACCGGCGAGCAACATCGTCGCCACATTGGTCTGGCCGTTACGCCGCCCCAGACGGTAGACCAGCGCGGTCACGCCCAGGCCGCCGAGGAATGCACACAGCGACAAAAGATAAGGCCCGAACGCCTCCGGCAAACCGCCAAAGAACGAACCGCCGACAATCGCCACCGCCGCCCCCAGCGCCGCACCACTGGACACGCCCACCAACCCCGGGTCGGCCAGCGGGTTGCGAAACAGTCCCTGCATGGCTACGCCCGACAGCGCCAGCACACCGCCAACCGCCAGCCCCAGCAGGGTACGTGGCAAGCGAATCTGCCCCAGGATCAGCTCAGCCTGTTCCAACCCTTGCGCCTCTATCGGCACGCCCATCATCCGCAACGCAGCTTTAAGGGTGTCCAGCAGCGGCAGGCTCACCGGTCCCAGGGCCAAGGAAAGCCAGGTCGCCAGGACGCACAACAGCGCCAGCCCGATAAACAGCGTTCGCGGTTTTACCAGAGTGGTCATGGGGCGGCTTTAGCCTGGGATGGGTAGAAGCCCTCAGACAGTTTCACCAGGCTCTGCGGCAGGCGCGGGCCCAAGCCACCCACCAATAATGTCGGGTCCAGCTCGAACACCCGTCCGCTCTTGGCGGCCGGGGTGGCGGCCAGGATAGGGTTCTCCTTGAACAAGGCCGCGCGGGCCGCATCACCGGTCAGCGCGCGATCGGCAAACACCAGCACGTCCGGGCTCAACCCAGCCAGCGACTCCAGCGAAAACGGCTTGTAACCGCTGTGCGTCGCCAGGTTACGCCCGCCCGCCTGCTGCAACATCCAGTCGGCAGCCGTGTCTTTACCCGCAATCAGTGGCTTGCCCCCGGCATGCCCAAGCAACAGCAGCACGCCCGGCGCCTTTTGCGTGGCCTGGGCCTTCGCAACCCAGGCTTTCTGCTGATCCAGCGCCTGTTCATATCCGCTAAACAATGCGTTGGCCTTGGCCTGACTGCCCAGTAGCTTGCCCAGGTGCTCAAGGTTGCCTTTGAGGGTGGGCAAATCCGGCTCTGCGGAAAACATTTCCACCTGCACACCCGCCCCGCGAACCTGTGCCAACACGGGTGGCGGCCCCATTTCTTCGGTGCCCACCAACACCTGCGGACGCAGGCTCAGAATGCCTTCCGCCGACAACTGGCGCTGATAGCCGATGCTCGGCAATGCCTTGAGGGACTCGGGATGCTGGCTGGTGGTGTCCACCCCCACCAGCTTCGACTCCCCGCCCAGCGCCGTCACCCATTCGGACAGCGCGCCACCGGCACTCACCCAGCGTTGAGGCAGTTCAGAGGCTTGTGCCCCGTGGTTGACCAGCAGTCCGACAACAAGCGCAATAGCACTGGCACTCAGGCGCATAACAGGGTTTCCTTCCAAGGGCAGGGCCTTTCGAGTACTCCTCGATGTGACAGATAACCTGTGCAACGCATCGAACTGAGCACCCAGTCAGCTAACGGGCGAAGCCGGCATTTGATAATTGTTTGCATTTGAACGTCAAGGCATAAGGATTTAAATGAAGTTTCTCTGCCCCTCCGAGGCCCTGGCGCCCGACAGCAGCCTTGGGTTTGACGTAGACGGCTGCAAGCTGCTGGCCGTGCGCCGCGGCGGCGTTGCCTACTTCTATATCAACCGCTGCCCCCATCGCGGTATCCCGCTGGAATGGCAGCCCGACCGCTTCCTCGACGCCAGCGCCAGCCTGATCCAGTGCGCCACCCACGGCGCACTGTTCCTGATCGAAAGCGGCGAATGCATCGCCGGCCCCTGCGCAGGGCAAAGCCTCACCGCCCTGCCCGGCCGCGAAGACGCACAGGGGTTGTGGGTGCAGCTCTAGTCGCCGAGTAGCACGTCCAACCGGCGATCCACATACACCTCTTCGGGCGTGATGCGCACGCCATACGCCAACACTTCCACCCCCGCAGCCTTGGCTTCGCGCAGGGCGGCGGCGTACCCAGGGTCAATTTCCACGGCCGGCCGCACCGCGTCGATGCCCGACAGGTTGACGCAATACAGTTGCACCGCGCGCACGCCGTCGCGAGCCAGGTGCGCCAGCTCCCGCAGGTGTTTGGCGCCACGCTGGGTCACGGCGTCGGGGAAGGCGGCCACATGGGTGCCATCAAAGCCCAAGGTCACACTTTTGACTTCGACATAGGCCGCGCCATCGGGGTAATCCAGGCGGAAATCGATACGGCTTTTTTCCTGCCCATACGGCACCTCACGCTTTAACGCGGTAAAGCCGTTCAGTTCGGTAATCACCCCGGCGCGCAGGGCTTCCTCTATCAACTGGTTGGCCCGCGCCGTGTTGACGCACGCGAGCCGCCCTTGTGGCGTCTCGGCGATTTCCCAGGTGCCGGGCAACTTGCGCTTGGGGTCGCTGGAGCGGCTGAACCAGACCTGCCCACCCTCCAGCATGCAATTGAGCATGGAGCCAGTGTTCGGGCAGTGAATGGTGAGTAACTCGCCGGTAACGGTTTCGATATCGGTGAGAAAACGCTTATAACGGCGAATCAAGCGCGCTTCTTCGAGGGGAGGATGAAAGCGCATCAGCCTTGCCAGCTCCGCAAGCCACGGGCGATGCGTTCGACCGCCTCCTGCAGGCGCTCAAGATTCTGCGTGTAGGCAAAGCGCACGTGGTGCCCGGCCTGATAACGACCGAAATCCAGGCCTGGGGTAAACGCCACATGCTCGGTTTCGAGGAAATGCCGGCAGAATGCGAAGGCATCACCGCCGAACGCGCTGATATCTGCATACAAATAAAATGCCCCTTCCGGCTCGACGGCAATGCCGAACCCCAGCTCGCGCAGGGCCGGCAGCAAGAAGTCACGACGACGCCCGAATTCGGCGCGGCGCTCCTCGAGAATGCTCAGGGTTTGCGCAGTAAAACAGGCCAGCGCCGCATGCTGGGCCATGCTCGGCGCGCTGATGTAGAGGTTTTGCGCCAGCTTCTCCAATTCACCCACTGCCGCCGGTGGCGCCACCAGCCAACCCAAGCGCCAGCCAGTCATGCCGAAATACTTGGAAAAACTATTTAGGACGAACGCCTCATCATCCACCTCCAGCACGCTGGCGGCGTCAGTGCCGTAGGTCAGTCCGTGGTAGATCTCGTCCACCACCAGATGGCCATTGCGCGCCTTGATCGCGCTGGACAGCCCGGCCAACTCATCGCGCGTGAGGATCGTGCCGGTCGGGTTGGCCGGCGAGGCAACCAGCGCGCCCACGCTATCCTGGTCCCAGTGCCTGGCCACCAGATCGGCGGTCAGTTGGTAGCGCACCTCGGGGCCCACCGGCACCAGTTGCGCCGCGCCTTCCACCAGGCGCAGGAAGTGCCGGTTGCAGGGGTAACCCGGGTCGGCCAGCAGCCAATGCTTGCCGGGGTCCACCAGCAGGCTGCTGGCCAGCAGCAGCGCGCCGGAGCCACCGGGGGTAATCAGGATGCGCTCCGGGTCAATTTTCAGGCCGTAGCGCTGCTGATAGAACCCACTGATCGCCTCGCGCAATTCCGGCAGGCCACGGGCGGCGGTGTAGCGGGTCTTGCCATTGGCCAGTGCCGCCTGGCCGGCCTTGATAATCGGCTCGGCGGTGGTGAAATCCGGCTCGCCGATTTCCAGGTGGATCACATCATGCCCTGCCGCCTGCAGCTCATTGGCTCGCGCCAGCAGCGCCATGACATGAAACGGTTCGATGGCGCGACTGCGCGCACTGTAGGGCTGAGCCATTAGCCTTCCTTAACGGTGAGGACAAAATCAGGATTCTACCGAACCCTCGCGGTAAAACATGCTCTATTGCCTGCTCGGCCACCTTGGTGGCCCGGGCAAGCACGCGCAAAACGGCTAAAATCAACATTCGAGACGTGACATACCCAGCAACGACGGGCGACTGCACTTTGCAACCCGTACGCGACGGGCCTCGACAACCGGGAGTGGCGCACCCCGAATCTATCTGGTAAGTTCGCCCGCTTGCAGCCGCAGGGCCGGCAGGTGTCGGTGACGTTGCAATCCTGCGCAATGGATTAGAAGAGTGAGAGGCGGTCTATTCATGTCCACCCAAGCAAAGCAACAGAGCATCAGCGGTTTCCAACCCTACGTCGAGTCGAAGGGTGAGGAATACATGGGCAAGCCCATGCGCGAGCACTTCTCCAAAATCCTGAAGCAGTGGAAACAGGACTTGATGCAGGAAGTCGACCGCACGGTTGACCACATGAAGGACGAAGCAGCCAACTTCCCGGACCCGGCCGACCGTGCCAGCCAGGAAGAGGAATTCGCCCTCGAACTGCGCGCCCGTGATCGCGAGCGCAAGCTGATCAAGAAGATCGACAAGACCCTGCAACTGATCGAAGACGAAGAATACGGCTGGTGCGAATCCTGCGGCGTCGAAATCGGTATTCGTCGCCTGGAAGCCCGCCCTACCGCGGACCTCTGCGTAGACTGCAAGACCTTGGCTGAAATCAAGGAAAAACAGGTCGGCAAATAAACCTGCCGAGCTGAACGAATGGGGCGTGCAAACGCCCCATTTTTGTTTCTGGAATTTGCTGATTTTCCAGTAGTATCCGGTCCATGACAGCCTCTACCTATATTGGGCGTTTCGCCCCCACGCCCAGCGGCCACTTGCACTTCGGTTCGCTGGTCGCCGCCCTTGCCTCCTACCTCGATGCCCGCGCCAACAGCGGCCGCTGGCTGATGCGCATGGAAGACCTCGACCCTCCCCGCGAAGAGCCCGGCGCCCAGGCGGCGATCCTGCACGCCCTGGAAAGCTACGGCTTTGAATGGGACGGTGAACTGGTCCGACAAAGCGAGCGCCATGAGGCCTACGCCAAAGTGCTGAATGACATGTTCAACCACGGCCTGGCCTACGCCTGCACCTGCTCGCGCAAACAGCTGGAAGCCTACAACGGCATTTACCCGGGGCTGTGCCGCAATGCCGGTCACGATCAGCAGGATGCGGCCATTCGCTTGCGTGTTCCGGAACTGGAGTATCACTTTACCGACCGCGTACAGGGCGAATTCCGACAGCACCTGGGCCGCGATGTCGGCGATTTCATCATCCGCCGCCGCGACGGCCTGTATGCCTACCAACTGGCCGTGGTCCTCGACGATGCCTGGCAAGGGGTGACGGATATCGTGCGCGGCGCCGACCTGCTCGATTCCACACCGCGCCAGTTGTACCTGCAAGAGTTGCTGGGCCTGCGCCAACCGCGCTACCTGCACGTACCGCTGATCGTCCAGCCGGACGGTAACAAACTGGGCAAAACCTATCGTTCGCCGCCGTTGACACCCGACCAGGCCACGCCTTTGCTGTTAAGAGCATTGCGCGCGCTCGGCCAGCAACCCGGCAGCGAACTGCTCCACGCCAGCCCACGTGAGCTGCTGGATTGGGGCATTGCCCACTGGGACGCCAGCCAGATCCCGCGCACACTCACACTGGCCGAAGCGCAATTGAGCTGAAGGCGCTTGCAGCTTGCCAGCCATCCGTTACCATCGCCGCACGTTTTTACACAGAGGCCAATATGTACATCTATCGATTGGTCCTGCTGCTGGTCGTCGGGATCTACCTGTTTTCTCCCGCCATCATGGATTGGTGGATCGACGCCACGGGCGCCTGGTACCGCCCCTATCTGCTGTGGCTGATCCTGATCGTCGTGACTTTCATCCTGCAGAGCCAAAAAGATGCCGATGAGCTTTAGCCTCACCCAGATGCTGCTGATCAGCGCCGCGTACCTCGCGGCGTTGTTCGGCGTTGCCTGGATCAGTGAGCGCGGAATGATTCCGCGGGCGATCATTCGCCATCCGTTGACCTACACCTTGTCCCTCGGCGTGTACGCCAGCGCCTGGGCGTTCTATGGCACGGTGGGCCTGGCCTATCAGTATGGTTATGGCTTTCTGTCCAGCTACCTGGGCGTGTCCGGCGCATTTTTGCTCGCGCCGGTGCTGCTGTACCCGATCCTGAAAATCACCCGCACCTACCAGCTGTCGTCCCTGGCCGACCTGTTTGCCTTCCGCTTTCGCAGCACCTGGGCCGGTGCGCTGACCACCGTGTTCATGCTGATCGGCGTGCTGCCGCTGCTGGCCCTGCAGATCCAGGCCGTGGCCGACTCCATCAGCATCCTCACCCGCGAGCCGGTGCAGCATCGGGTCGCGCTGGCCTTTTGCGCGCTGATCAGCCTGTTCACGATTTTCTTCGGTTCGCGCCACATCGCCACCCGCGAGAAACACGAAGGCCTGGTGTTTGCGATTGCGTTCGAGTCAGTGATAAAGCTGATCGCCATTGGCGGGGTTGGCCTCTACGCGCTGTACGGCGTATTCGATGGCCCGCAACAGCTGGAGTTGTGGCTGCTGCAAAACCAGACCGCCCTCGCCGCGCTGCACACGCCGTTGCAGGAAGGCCCGTGGCGCACGTTGCTGCTGGTGTTCTTTGCCTCGGCCATCGTGATGCCGCACATGTATCACATGACCTTTACCGAGAATCTCAACCCGCGCTCGCTGGTCAGCGCCAGCTGGGGCTTGCCGCTGTTTTTGCTGTTGATGAGCCTGGCGGTGCCGTTGATCCTGTGGGCCGGCCTGAAACTGGGCGCCACCACCAATCCCGAATACTTCACCCTCGGCATCGGCATTGCCGCCAACAGCCCGGCCCTGGCGCTGCTGGCTTACGTGGGTGGTTTATCGGCGGCCAGCGGCTTGATTATCGTCACCACGCTGGCCCTCTCGGGCATGGCGCTCAACCATTTGGTGCTGCCGCTGTACCAGCCGCCGGCCGAGGGCAATATCTACCGCTGGCTGAAATGGACGCGCCGCGCGCTGATCGTCGCGATCATCATGGCCGGCTACGGCTTCTATTTGCTGCTGGGCGCCGGGCAAGACCTGGCCAACCTCGGCATCGTCGCCTTTGTCGCCACCTTGCAGTTCCTGCCGGGGGTATTGTCGGTGCTGTACTGGCCGACCGCCAATCGCCGAGGCTTTATCGCCGGGCTGATGGCGGGGATCCTGGTGTGGATCGTGACCATGCTGCTGCCGCTGGTCGGCAACCTGCAGGGGTTCTATATCCCGCTGCTGAACATGATCTACGTGCTGGACGACACCAGTTGGCACATGGCGGCGATTGCCTCCCTGGCCGCCAACGTGCTGATGTTCACCCTGATCTCGCTGTTCACCAACGCCAGCCCGGAAGAAACCAGCGCCGCCGAGGCCTGCGCGGTAGACAACGTGCGCCGCCCGCAACGGCGCGAGCTGCATGCGGCCTCGCCCCAGGAATTTGCCACGCAGCTGGCCAAGCCCCTGGGCGCCAAGGCCGCGCAGAAGGAAGTCGAGCAGGCACTGCGCGATCTTTACCTGCCGTTTGACGAACGCCGCCCCTATGCCCTGCGCCGCCTGCGCGACCGCATCGAAGCCAACCTGTCCGGCCTGATGGGCCCCAGCGTGTCCCAGGACATGGTGGAAACCTTCCTGCCCTACAAGGCCGGCGGCGAAAACTACGTGACCGAAGACATCCATTTCATCGAGAGCCGGCTGGAGGACTACCACTCGCGCCTTACCGGCCTGGCCGCCGAACTCGATGCCCTGCGCCGCTACCACCGCCAGACCCTGCAGGAACTGCCCATGGGCGTGTGTTCCCTGGCCAAGGATCAGGAGATCCTGATGTGGAACAAGGCCATGGAAGAGCTCACCGGCATCGCCGCGCAACGGGTGGTCGGCTCACGCTTGAACACCCTCGGCGATCCATGGAAAGAACTGTTGCAAGGTTTTATCAACCTGCCCGACGAACACTTGCACAAACAGCACCTGGCCCTCGACGGCCAGACCCGCTGGCTCAACCTGCACAAAGCCGCGATCGACGAGCCTTTGGCCCCCGGTAACAGCGGCCTGGTGCTGCTGGTCGAGGACTTGACCGACACGCAGATGCTCGAAGACAAACTGGTGCACTCCGAGCGACTGGCCAGCATTGGCCGCCTGGCGGCCGGCGTGGCCCATGAAATCGGCAACCCGATCACCGGTATCGCCTGCCTGGCGCAGAACCTGCGTGAAGAGCGCGAGGAAGACGGCGAAATCACCGAAATCAGTGGGCAGATCCTCGAACAGACCAAACGGGTGTCGCGCATCGTGCAGTCGCTGATGAGCTTCGCCCATGCCGGCGCCCATCAGAACCAGGATGAAGCCGTGTGCCTGGCCGAAGTGGCGCAGGATGCCATTGGGCTGCTGGCGTTGAACCGGCGTAATTTCGAAGTACAGTTTTTCAATTTGTGCGACCCCGACCATTGGGTCGACGGCGACTCACAACGCCTGGCCCAAGTGCTGATCAACCTGCTGTCCAACTCCCGCGACGCGACGCCGGCGGGCGGCGCGGTACGCGTCAAGACCGAGGCTTTCGAGCACACGGTCGACCTGATCGTGGAGGACGAAGGCAGCGGTATTCCACAGAACATCATGGACCGATTGTTCGAACCTTTCTTCACCACCAAGGATCCAGGTGAAGGTACCGGTCTGGGCCTTGCACTGGTCTATTCCATCGTTGAAGAGCATTATGGACAAATCACCATCGACAGCCCGGCTGACACCGAAAGCCAACGCGGCACCCGTATTCGGGTGACCTTGCCGCGTCATGTCGAAGCGACGTCCGCTGTGAACTGAGACCGTCGAGAGAATTGAATCAATGCCGCACATTTTGATCGTCGAAGACGAAACCATTATCCGCTCTGCCTTGCGTCGCCTGCTTGAACGAAATCAGTACCAGGTCAGCGAAGCCGGCTCGGTGCAGGAAGCCCAAGAGCGTTTCAGCATTCCCACGTTCGACCTGATTGTCAGTGACCTGCGCTTGCCTGGCGCGCCTGGCACCGAGTTGATCAAGCTGGGCCAAGGCACTCCGGTGCTGATCATGACCAGCTACGCCAGCCTGCGCTCGGCGGTTGACTCCATGAAGATGGGCGCGGTGGACTACATCGCCAAGCCTTTCGACCACGACGAAATGCTCCAGGCCGTGGCGCGCATCCTGCGTGACCGTCAGTCGGCCAGCAGCGCGCCTGCCGAGCAACGCCCCGCCGGCAAAGCCGCCGAGAAGCCTGGCGTGGACAACAGCAACGGCGAGATCGGCATCATCGGCTCCTGCCCACCGATGCAGGATCTGTACAGCAAGATCCGCAAAGTCGCACCGACCGACTCGAATGTATTGGTCCAGGGCGAGTCCGGCACCGGTAAAGAACTGGTGGCCCGCGCCCTGCACAACCTGTCCAAGCGCGCCAAGGCCCCGATGATCTCGGTGAACTGCGCGGCGATCCCCGAATCCCTGATCGAGTCCGAGCTGTTCGGCCACGAAAAAGGCGCGTTTACCGGCGCCAGCGCCGGGCGTGCGGGCCTGGTTGAAGCGGCGGACGGCGGCACGCTGTTCCTCGATGAAATCGGCGAACTGCCCCTGGAAGCCCAGGCGCGCCTGCTGCGCGTGCTGCAAGAAGGCGAAATTCGCCGTGTGGGCTCGGTGCAATCGCAAAAGGTCGATGTACGCCTGATCGCGGCCACCCACCGCGACCTGAAAAGCCTGGCCAAGATCGGCCAGTTCCGTGAAGACTTGTACTACCGCCTGCACGTGATCGCCCTCAAGCTGCCGGCCCTGCGTGAGCGTGGCGCCGACGTCAACGAGATCGCCAATGCGTTCCTGCTGCGCCAAAGCGCACGCATCAACCGTACCGACCTCAAGTTTGCCCCCGACGCTGAGCAGGCGATCCGGCATTACTCCTGGCCGGGTAACGTGCGTGAGCTGGAAAATGCGGTGGAGCGCGCAGTGATCCTGTCGGAGAGCCCGGAGATTTCCGCCGAGCTGCTGGGCATCGATATCGAGCTGAGCGACCTTGAAGACGACGATTTCATCGGCCTGGCCCCGCAACAGGGTGGCGGTAGCAATACCAGCCATGAGCCGACTGAGGATTTGTCACTGGAAGACTACTTCCAGCACTTTGTCCTTGAGCACCAGGACCACATGACCGAGACCGAACTGGCGCGCAAACTGGGCGTGAGCCGCAAGTGCCTGTGGGAACGCCGCCAGCGCCTGGGTATCCCACGGCGCAAGACCGGGGTGGCCAGCGAGAGTTGAGGGCGCGCCCCCACAGGTAACACCCTCAGATGTGAAAAAACTGTTACCGCGGATATTTCGCGTAACAAAAGCCGGGGCTTACGGTAACGAAGCCCCGGCTTTTTTTCGCCTGCGAAAACCCAAAAACCACCTCAAACCCCCGGTTTTGCTGGGCGGCGCAAAAGTTGGCACGCACCCTGCTATATGCTTAGTACAAAAACAATAACAAGCTTTGTACAAGACAATAAAAATAAGACGAATCGACTCACGCATAATAAAAACAACACGGCGGAGGCGCAGCTAACTGATTCTTTTGGAGAGGCGTTGCATTGGGGCTTGCCCCGCAACCAGGCCGAGAACAACAAAAACTGCCCTAAGGCAGAGCCTGAACTGGTTGGATCGTAGATCAGCAACACAGCGACCAAAGCAATCCGTTTGCTCTTGGCTCCCGATTGGGAGTGTCATGAAGGTGAATCTTCATGGCGAGGGCGATCAACAAAAACAAGAAGCCCGCAATCAATAATAAAAATAGAGCACGCAACTACTTCTGGGGGAGCTTCGGCTCCCCTTGTAGTTTCTTGTAGAAAGCTTCCAGCATTCTGCACCGGGATTTGAAGATTTGAGGCTTATGGCGCAAGGCCTGCAGCTTGTTCCTACACCATCCCCCGACTAAATGCTAGAATCCCCGCCCATCATGCGGTCATTCTTCGTTATGGCCGAACATTCCTTCAAACAGTGCATCCCATGCTGAAGAAGTTGTTCCAGTCATTCCGTTCCCCCTTGCGTCGTACGCAACACATTCGCAGCACGCCTGAAGTGCTTAACAGCAATCAGCATTCATTGCAGCGCGCTCAATTCAGCCGCTATGCGGTGAACATCGTCGAACGTTTGCAGAACGCCGGCTACCAGGCTTATCTGGTGGGTGGTTGTGTACGTGACATGTTGCTCAATATCACGCCCAAGGATTTCGACGTCGCCACCAGTGCTACGCCGGAGCAGGTGCGCGCCGAGT